>NZ_CP007145.1:2400000-2743333 GCF_000576555.1 Hymenobacter swuensis DY53 | reverse complement strand
AGCAGCTTCTCGCTCGGGAAGTAGTACACCAGGTAATCGTTGGTGTGCGCCGATTTAGCCCCGATGAAATGAATCTGCATCTCAAACTGACCATCGGTGATAGTTTTGCTGCTCGTCACTTCTTCCACCTGCAACGGGCGCGGGTGTAGCTGCAGACTGTCGGGGCGTAGCGTGCGCGGGGCGCTGGCGAGTGTGCGGACGTAGTCGGCGCTACCGGGGCCGCAGAGGATGGTGGCGCCATGCCGAACGAAGGGGCGCAGGCCGCCCAGGTAGTGCGGATGATAATGACCGAAGACGAAATACCGAACGGGTTTGCCGGGCGCAATGCGGCGGGTTTCGGCCAGAATGGCTTCCCCGTTTTCACTGGTAAGCGGGGCTTCGGCTACCACCAGAAAGTCGTTGAATTCCACCACTAACACCCGGTCGTCGGTATGCTTCAACTCTAGGAAGTGTAACTGCGGGCTGTATTTCTGAACTGCTATGGGCGGTACAGAAGAGCTGGCCGCCCGCATCTGATAGCCATCGGGACGGTTCAGGACGGGCGCTGCCACTGGCGCAATAACAGCCGCCAACACGCTCACTTCATCCTGAATCCGGCCGTTGAGTTTGCTGATGCCGATAGTGGTTGGGTACCGGACTTTGCCGGTGCTGGCGTAGTTCTGGTATGTATACGTGGTCAGCACGTCGCCAAATAACTCATCGGCTTGCAGCACGGTAGTGTGGTCCAGCAGGCCGTCGGCTTTGCGGATGAACAGCGTTACCCTCCCGTCGGCAACGGGGGCCTTGTACACTGCAAAATCCTGGTCAGTTGACTTCGTTACGGCGGTGGGATGCTGCACGAAATAGTGGAGTAGCAGCGCGGGTGAGTAGCGGGCCGTGGTAAGAACGTAGCCAGCAAACATGGCGGGCGTAACGGCCAGTAGCTCTTTGTCGCCGTAGTCCAGCAGCAGCAAT
This sequence comes from Hymenobacter swuensis DY53, assembly GCF_000576555.1. Taxonomy (NCBI): domain Bacteria; kingdom Pseudomonadati; phylum Bacteroidota; class Cytophagia; order Cytophagales; family Hymenobacteraceae; genus Hymenobacter; species Hymenobacter swuensis. Next base: position 2,742,379 of record NZ_CP007145.1, on the reverse strand, counting down.
TCGGCGGGGCTAAGCTGGCTTTTCGAATAGTAGGTTTTGCTGTCTTGCGTGAGTGTATCCTGCTTGAGGAAGTTACTGACATTGAGCCATGCCACTCCCTTCTTGTCGTAGCGGGTTTGCTGCCACGGGTATTGGCTATGTTCCAGCTCGTGGCTCGTTTCCTGATACCTGAGCGTCAGGTAGCCAGCGTCCAAGTCTTTCCCCTGTTGGTTCCAGCATCTTTGCAGATAATCCTTGGGCTTGGCTTGTACTTCGCTCGGAAGCAATAGCCAGATGATGAGCAACAGAGAAGAGAAAATCCGCATAGTACCTAACTAATTATCCTGATAAAGTAGAGAGAACATGGTCGGTAAATAGCCGGCCCCAGGGCTTACTTCCCACCCATGCTATTGTTCCGCGCGCCCTTGAACTCCGAGCCTTCGCGCCACTTGGGGAACGTGGTTTCACTGGCCAGGCGCTGGCCGACGCGGAAGTAGAGTTGGGCGTCTTGGGCAATGCCCGAGAGGTCCCAGCTGGGGTCGAACTGGTCGGCGGGCTTGTGGTACATGGTGGCGGTGTAGTTCTGGCGCTGCTGGGCGATGGTGGCCTTGCCGCCGGTGCGGCTCTCGAAACCGCCGCTGGCGTAGAGCGAGGGCACGCCCACGTGGGCAAAGCTGAAGTGGTCGGAGCGGTAGAACATGCCGGTTTCGGGCGTCTGGTCGGGCAGCAGGTAGCGATTTTGCTCCTTGGCGGCGGCGCGGGCGTAGTCCTCCAGTTCCGACTGTCCGTAGCCGATAACCGTCAGGTCCTTCATCGGGCCGTAGGGCCAGAGCATATCCATGTTTAGGTCGGCCACGGTTTTGTTGAGCGGGAAGGGCGGGTGCTGCGCGTAGTAGGCCGAGCCCAGCAAACCCTGCTCTTCGCCGGTCACGGCCAGAAACACGAGGCTGCGTTGGGGCTTCTCTTTGGTTTTCTGGAAGGCTTCGGCAATGCTCAGCAGGGCGGCCAGGCCGGTGCCATTGTCCACGGCCCCGTTGTAGATGGAGTCGCCGGCAATGGCTTTGCCCACCCCGAAATGGTCCCAGTGGGCCGAGTAGAGGATGTATTCATCGGGGCGGGTGGTGCCGGGCAGCACGGCCAGCACGTTGCGTGAGGTCTGGCGGCGAAGCTTGTTCTGGATGCTGGCCGTGAGTGTGAGCCCGCCCAGCGGCCGGGGGCGGAACCCGCGGGTATTGGCGGCGGCGTAGAGCTGGTCGTAGCTGAGGCCGGCGGTCTGGAACAGCTTTTTGGCCGCGTCCAGAGTCAGCCAACCTTCCAGAGCGCACTTGTCGGCGCCTTTGTTGGCGGTCTGGGCGCGCAACTTGGGGCTGGTGGCTCCGCTTAGCACCACGCTCCAGGGGTAAGCGGCCGGCTGGGTGTCGTGGATGATGAGCAGGCCGGCGGCGCCGTGGCGGGCGGCTTCCTCATATTTGTAAGTCCAGCGGCCGTAGTAGGTCATGGCCCGGCCCTTGAACAGGGTGGAATCCTGGCCGGCGTTGCCGGGGTCGTTAACGAGCACCACCACGGTTTTGCCCTTCACATCGAGGCCGGCGTAGTCGTCCCAGCCGTACTCGGGGGCCACTACGCCGTAGCCGGCAAACACCAGTGGCGAGTTGGTCACCTTCACCTCGGGCTGCTCGCGCTGGGTAAAGGCCACGAAATCGGTCTTGTACTCCAGGTTCAGCGGCTGGCCTTTGCCCTTGATTTGCAGCGTGGCGGAAGGCATACCCGTAATTTCCACCAGCGGCACCGGCTGGAAATACGTGCCGTTCGGGCCGGGCTGCAACCCAAGGCGCTTGAACTCATCGGCCAGATACTGCGTGCTGCGCTGCTCGCCCGCCGTAAACGGCTTGCGACCCAGCATCTCATCCGAAGAAACCGCCTGCAGGTACTTACTGATGCTGGCCGCGCTGATGGCGTCAGCTGTATCCGGCGCGGCGGTCGGGGCAGCGGTGGCGGCCGTTTCGGTGGCGGCGGGCTTCGATTGGCAGCCGGCCAGGGCCAGGCCGAGCAGGAGGGGAGCGGAAAGCAGGCGAGACGGTGCCATAAAAGTAGAGGGTTAATTCAGGAGAGTAAGGTAACGGAAGTTGCGTGGTGAACTTCCGTCCGGTGCGCGCTAGTCCTCACAACAAGTACCCATTGGTACCCGCGCAGGCAGTTGTGGAGAAGGTTGATTTAAGAGAGAGGGAGTATCAGTCTACGTCCTCGCATTCCGACTCCACATGCACAAATAGCTGTTCGTACTGCCGGTACATTTTCTCGGTTGGCTCTGCGCTCCGGATAGTTTTGTTCACGCAGTTCCACCAGCCGAAGCTAATCAGCGCTACCTGGGCGTATTCGTGCCAGTTGGGCGCGGTGGCTTCCTGCTGAAACTGCTCCTGCAGGCTTTCCGGGATGCTGTTGTTTTTTTGCTGCTCCCGTACCAACTGCTGCCAGCTGGCAATGATCATACTGTCGTTATTGGCCGCCAGGCCCCTGACGTAGGTTTTGCACGCGGCCGGGTAGGTGGAGTTTACCAATAAGCTGGGGTTGGCATAGCCCAGAATGGTCAGCTTGGTAGCACGGTACTGGTCGTTGATTTCCTGGAGCTTGCGGCGTTTTAACTCCCGCCACGGAGCGTCCGGCACGGGCTGTAGCCCTTTGATATGAGCCAACACTTTGGTGTACTCCGCTTCCAGCGTATCTACACTCAGCTTCGCAATATCCTCGGGCCTGAAGACGGTAGCTGAGGTGGAGAGCTGCCCGCCCCTGAGCAGGTCGTGGGTGTCGGTGAGCTGCTGGGCGGTGTATTTGCGGGTATCGTAGCGCCCGGTGTAGGTGCACATCTCAGATTCCCAGTGCAAAGTAGCCAGCGTATCGGCCGCTGCATCTGTCGGCGCCTCCACTGTGCCCACGGCCGCCGGGTCCTGGGTTGGCTGCTCGGTAGCAGGAGTATCGGGGGTGCAGGCACTGAGCAGGCCGGGCAGCAGCCAGAAAAGGATGCGGTAGTTCACAGAATGAGGCGTTACAGCCAGCGAAGCGGTGCGCGGCAGCCAAATATAGTGGGCAGAATGAGGTAGCCATACGCATCGAAACAGTGGCCCGGCACTTTACCTTGCACTGCTGAAACCTGTTTCGCCTTCCATTACCCGTTCTGCCCGTGCACGCCCGCATCCGAACCGCCCTCACCCAGCTCGAAGACCAGCACAACATCCGCATCTTATATGCCTGCGAGTCAGGTAGCCGGGCCTGGGGCTTCCCCTCGCCGGATTCCGACTATGATGTGCGCTTCATCTACAGCCATCCGGCCGACTGGTACCTCACCCTCGACGACGGCCCCGACACGCTCAACTTTCCCGTGGATGCGGAGCTGGACCTGGCCGGCTGGGAGCTGCGGAAGGCTCTGAAGCTGCTGCGCGGCTCCAACGCGGCGCTGTTTGAGTGGCTCCAGTCGCCGGTGGTGTATCGGGAGGCGGCCGGGCTTCGGGCGGCGCTGGGGCCGCTGCTGCCGGCCTGCTGGAACCCGCGCGCCGGCCTGCACCACTACCTGGGCCAGCTGCGGCGTGGGGTAGTGGAGGACCTGACCGGCGAACAGGTGCGCCTCAAGCGACTGTTCTACGCCCTGCGCTCGGCGCTGGCCGCCAGCTGGATTCAACGTCATCCTGACCAAGTGCCGCCGATGGAGTTTGCTATGCTGCGGGAATTGCTGCCGGCGGCTTTGGATGGCGTAGTCGATGAGCTGCTGACTCAAAAAGCCACCGCCGACGAGCAAACCACCGCGCCGCGCCCGGGTGCGCTGGTCGCCTTTCTACAGCAGGAATACACCACTAGCCAGGCCGCCCGCGCTACATTGCCCGTCCCGCATCAGCCCAACCCAGCGTCGGCGCTGGATGCCGTGTTTCGGGCGTGGCTGCAGCCGCAACCGTGATGCTGTAGCACAAAGCCGTTGCTTCGCATACTGTCGAACGGCAATTATGGGTAGTTGCAACGATACGCGAACCAAGGCTTCGCGCTACGGGCAACCGGTCAGGAGAGCTGGTAAATAAATTCCTCTATCTCGGCTTGGCGCGCACTGGCAAATCCTTTATCAGTGCCCACTTTGTGAAAGCCACAGGTGGTGAGGACTTTCTGCGAGCCGAAGTTGTCGAAGGCCACCCGGCCAATGAGCGGACGAGCCGGCTCCAGCTGCAGGAAGCCACGTAGCGCGGCGGTAGCCACGCCCCGGCCCCAGTAGCGCCTGTCCAGCCAATACGTAATTTCGGCCTCGCCTTCGATTTCGAACTTGGCGATGCTGCCGGCCAGCACGCCGTCCACCAGAATGCTCTGCATGTGGATGGTGGGGTCGAGTAGGAAGCGGCGGTATTTGGCGAGGTAGGCCGTTTGGTCGGTATGGTCTTTGGGCATAAAGGCCGCCAGATGCGCTGCCTCCTCATTCAGTTGAAACTGGAATAATACAGCCAGATCAGCTACCTCCGTTGGTCGTAGCGTTACCTGCTGGTTTGACATGTTGGAATTAGTTTTGGCCGTGGTCAGGCGTGAAAAGAGGCGCTGATCAAAAGTAGAAAATACACCTAGTACCACACCGCTTGTTACCGATTACGATTAATTAAACGATTATAGAGACGTGACCCTTCGCGTCTTCCGCCAGAACGACCGGAGCCGAACTAACCAAACAACCTCAGCAACGACGAGACGCGAAGGGTCGCGTCTCTACAATCGTTCTACTATGACCATCGACGACCTGCGCCAGCGCGGCCTGATTCTGTTTGAGGCCCTGAGCGGCAGCCGCGCCTACGGTACCGATTTGCCTCACTCCGACACCGACCTGAAAGGCGTGTTCATCCTGCCCGAAACCGAGTTCTACGGCCTCGACTACGTGCCCCAGGTGGCCAATGATACTAACGATGAGGTGTACTACGAGCTGCGCCGCTTCGTGGAACTGCTGCTCAAGAGCAACCCCACGGCCCTGGAGCTGCTGGCCTCGCCCGAGGACTGCGTACGGTACCGGCACCCGCTGTTCGAGGCGTTTCGGGTGGAGGATTTCCTCTCGCAGCTGTGCCGCCAGAGCTTCGCCGAGTACGCCGTGGCCCAGATCCGGAAGGCCCGGGGCCTCAACAAGAAAATCAATCACCCCGAGCCGCCCGCCCGCAAATCGGTGCTGGATTTCTGCTACGTGACGGTGGGTGCGGGCGCGCAGCCGGTAGCCACCTGGCTGGAACGGCGCGGCTACTTGCCTACGCAGTGCGGCCTGGCCAACGTGAACCACCTCAATGATTTGTACGCCCTGTTCGTGGACGAAACGCCCGCCCGCCGCCACAGCTACCGGGGCCTCCTGCGCGACGCGGAAACCTCCCAGGACGTGCTGCTCTCGGCCGTGCCGAAGGGGGAGACGCCGGTAGCGTATCTGAGCTTCAACCGTAACGGCTACAGCACCTACTGCCGCGTGTTTCGGGAGTACCAGGAGTGGGAGCAGAAGCGCAACCCCGAACGGTACCAGAACACCGTGCAGCACGGCAAAAACTACGACGCCAAAAATATGCTCCACGTATTCCGGCTGCTGGGCATGGCCCTGGAAATTGCCACCACCGGCCGCCTCCATGTCCGCCGCCCCAACCGGGACTTCCTGCTCCAGATTCGCCGCGGCGAGTTCGAGTACGAGCAGCTGATAACCGAAGCCGATGCCCTGGTAGCGCAGGTAGAAGCTGCTTTTGCCACGTCTGCTTTACCCGAAACACCCGACCGGGAAGCCGCCGAGCAACTCCTTATCCGGGTGCGGCAGTCGTGGTACGCGGGGCAGAAATAGCACCGCAAATAAAGAACGTATCATTCCGGGTGGAGCGCAGAATCTAAGTTATCCACGAGAGGTTGTCCCAGATTCCGTGTTCCGCCCGGCATGACACGTTATGGCGTAGCGCCTGCCGACTACCGCGTGGAGTGGCTGCCTACCCTGTACGACGACTGGCTGCGGGCTTTTTTGTGGAAGAACCCCAGCCGCTTTTTGCTGGCTTTCCGGCCTTTGTAGTGCTTGTAAGAAGGCCGGTGAGTGTAGAATTTGCCACGCATCTTGGCTCGGGCGTAGCGGGTTGGCCGGCCCGCTTCGGCCGTCAAAACAGGGCCGCCGAGTAGCAGCAATACGAAAAGCAGAAGCAGGAAGCGAGTCATGGCTGTGCTGGTTGGCATTCTGTCGGATAACTCTGTTCCGGTAACTAAAATTGCGTTGGCTGGCCCGGGTACCTGTCCGGCTACAAAAAAACCGCTCTTCCCAACCCCAAAAGGTTGAGAAGAGCGGTAACTGGGCCGCCGGAACGCGGACTATTGGCTGTTGCCAATCGTCTGGTTGCGGGAGCGGCGGGGCGTGGTGGATTTAGCCTTCTTACGGCGCCAGAACTGGAACCACTTCTGGCGGTAACGCACCGTCCGTTTGCGGCGGACTTTGTTGCTGCGGCCTTTGTAGGTGCGGTAGTTGGGGCGGTGTACGTACACTTTGCCGCGCATTTTGGCACGCGCCGCAGGGCCACCCTGGGCCAGAGCCGGGCTTACATCAGCCAGTGCCATCAGCACCAGCCACAGAACAAGAAGAAGTCTAGGCATAAAAAGAAGGTAAGCCGCAAAACGGGAGGCGAAGTTAGGACTCCAAACGGCAAGTATTCGGCCAGAATACGGAGAGTACGCAAAAAAAGTCGGCGTTGGATTGTGGAAAAAGGTGAAGAACGGCATCAGACGGGTAGAAATCATATTCTTTCCGGCCTATGTCTTCATTCTTACGACCGTTTTTTTTGTGCCTGATTCTGTTGGTAGGGGCCTTCTCCGCCCCGGCTCAGCGGCTGGCCAGTGCCCGTCAGCAAAGTTATCTGACCAAAGTATTCCGACTTACCGATCCGCAGACCCGTCACCTCTACGAGCACGACCTGAGCGCCGTCCGCCCGGAGTTTTTCGCCCAGCCCGTTGATTCGTTTCCGACGGCTACCGCCGACAGCCTGGGCCGGGCGCGACTTAGCCATCTGCCGGCGGGCTACTACCTGGTGGTCCACACCGAAGGTCCGCAGCTGGTATTCTGGCTGCACGCCCGCACCGGCCGGCAGCTCACGGTGCTCGATAACCAGGTAGACCTCACGCTGCTGCTGCGCGACTCGCTGGGCCAACTGCTGCCCGATGCCCGGCTGGTGTTGCCCCGTGGCCGCACCATTCCTTTCGATGCCGCCACCCAAACCTACCGCCTGTCCGGCCGCGCCGGCCGGCCCGGGCTGCTGGCCGTGGAGCAGGGCGGGCGCACCACCTACCACGCCCTAACCCAGACGTTTCCGGCTCGGCGGGTGCGAGGGCAGCAGGTCCTGACCTGGCGGCGGGTGTACCAGCGGGTGGTGTTTGGCTTTCCGCTGGGCTACCTCACCCGGCCGGTCCGCACGCTGGCCGGGCAGCTGCGCCACGCGGCCTACACCCATACTGGCCCCGTCGGGCTGTTGCGCTCCGCTTTCAGTGCCGATGTGCGGGAACAGCGCCAGGACGCCCGCGCCGGCCGGCGTGGCGCAAAATGGCGGCCCTACCTGGTGCTGAGCAAGCCCCGCTACCGCCCCCAGGGCGACACGCTGCAGCTGAAGGCTCGCGTGCTGCACCGCTACGGCCGGCCCTATCGCCGCCCGCTGGAACTGCGCCTCACTGCCGAACAGGATAGTAAATCCCGTTTCGTGGCCACGCTGCGGCCCGGCCCCAGCGGCTCCTACGAGTACACGCTGCCGCTGCTCGATACCTTGGGCCTGCGCGCCGATCAGACCGTGCGGGTAGCTCTCACGCCGCCGGGCCGCCCCGGTCAAACGGTGGCTTCAGGTAGCTTTCGGCTGGAGGATTACGAGCTGAAAAACACCCGCTACACCCTGCGGCCCGCCGAAACTACGCACCGCGCCGGTACCACGCAGGCCCTGTTTCTGCGCGGACAGGATGCCAACGAGCTGAACCTGCTGGAGGCGCGGGTGCGCCTGAGCGTGACGCCCGCCGGCGTGGGCCGTTTCTCTGGCCGCCAGGTATTCGTGCCCGATACCCTCTGGACTCTAGCCCAACCCTTGGATGCCACCGGCGAAACCCGCCTCAACCTGCCCGCCACGGCGCTGCCCGCCGCCAACCTCAATTATCAGGTGCAGGCCGTATTCCTGAACGGCGACAATGAGCGCCGCACCCAGGCCGTCACGGTGGCGTATGCGCTGGAAGAAGGAGAGCTGCAACTGGCCCTGCAGCAGGATTCCGTTGTGGCCCGCTACGTGGCGGGGGGGCAGTCGCGGCCCGTCTCGGCTACCTTGGAAATTACCACCAGCACCCCCGAAAAGGGCGAAGCAACTACCCGCGAAACGGTACCGCTGCCGCTACGGCGGCTCCTGGATCCGCGCGCAACCCGCTACCGCCTCACCGCCGGCCCGCTGCCCGCCGCTGAGCTGCTGCTCTCAGCCGATAACGCCGCCCTGCTGCTGCGCTCCGACCGTACGCCGGACTCCATCCGGCTGCGCGTAGAAAACCCGCGCCGACTCTGGTTCTGGTACTACCTCTACCGGGGCAATGCGCTAGTGCAGCGGGGCTACGCCACGGAGCTGGCCCTGCAGCTGCCTGCCCCCGGCCCCGAAACCTGGTACGCCTCGGTGCACTATTACTGGGCTGGGGAGCTGCGCACGGCCGAATATAACGTGCCGCTGCCCCAGCACCAGTTAGTCATTGAAGCCGACCAGCCGGAGGTGGTATATCCGGGCCAGAAAGTGCAGTTGCGCTACACCGTGCGCGACGGCGCGGGCCGCCCCGTGCCCCGCGCCGACCTCACGGCCTACGCCCACACCAGCAGGTTTGAAACGCCAATGGCCCCGGAGTTGCCTGATTTTGAGCCGACCGTACTGGGGCGTGTTTCCGTGCGGCGGTTCGGGCTGGGAGCGGGGTTTGAAAACCAGGCCGCCGAGCCCGCGCGGCAGCCCTTGCCCTGGGGCGCGTGGCGGCAGCGTCTGGGGCTCGATTCGCTGCGGTTCTACCGGTTTTTGTACCCCGATTTCGGCGCGTTCTACGACTATCAGCCGGCTCCCGGCGGTATCACTCAGTTCGCGCCCTTCGTGGTCGATTCGGGCCGGGTGCAGCCTACGGTGGCCGTGTACGTGGATGGTCTGCCGGTGTACATGGCGGCCGTCAACGGCGACGAGCCCTTTGCTTTGGTGGCCGACAGCGGCCACCACGCGGTGGCCATCCGCACGCCCGACCGCCTCATCACTCTCCGCGACGTGTACCTGCGGCACCTGCACAAGCTCACGCTCAGCATCGACCCGAACCGGCCCTGCCGGGAGCTGACGGTGGAAAAGCGCGGCCCCGTAACGCCCGCCGAGCAGGCCGAGCTGGCGCGCTTCCTGCTGCTGCTGGACCGCAGTAGCTACCAGGAGCGGGTGCTGTTGCGCCAAGGCAACCGCCTCCAGGCCCTGGGGGCGGGGCTACCGCAGCTGCCCAACCGTCCGCCCCGCCCGTACCGCTACCCCTACGGCTCGGACAACCTCACGCTGCTCGGCGGCCCTTTTCGGCCCGATTCGGTGCTGCTGCGCCGCTCCGATGGCCTGCGGCAGAAGTTTCTGCGGGAACCGGGCTACCGCTACACTTTCGCGGCCGGCCTGCTGAAAATGCGCTGCGTATCGGGCACTGATGCATTCGGAAACCTGGGTGCTTCGGTGGCGTTTGCGGTGCTGCCGTTTGCGGATTTCGCCCTCACCGAAGCCGATCTGCAGCCTCGCCCCGCTACCAATTATTACCAGCCTCCGCGCCGGGAGCCGCTGCTGCCCGCTCCCGGTAGCACGCCCCTCGGGCAGGGGCGGGTGGAGGGGCGTTTGCCCGTGTCGGGAGTTACGGGCCGCTCGCTGCTGCCGCCGGTGGCCTACACGCTGCTCACCCAGCCCGGCAACCGGCAGTTCAGCCGCCTGCTGCGTTACCTGCCCACGCCGCTGCACGCGCTGCCGCCCGGCCGTTACCGCCTGGCCCTGCTGCTGGCCGACAGCTCTATTCTCGCGCCCGCCGCCGACCTGCACGTACAGGCCAACGGCACCACCTATGTACAGCTCGATTCGCTGGACTGGCATCCGCGGGGCCCGGTGCGGCAAGCGTACTACCGCCGTTTTCAGGCCGAAATCCGGGCGCGGCTGCTGGCTGAACAGCCGGCTCCGGTAGCCCAGTTGGACGACCGTCGCGAAATTCCGGTGGCCAACCCCGTCATTCCTCAGCCTGGCTGGCGGGTGGTGCGCGGCCAGGTAACGGACCGCGCCAGTGGGGAAGGTCTGCCCGGCGTGACGGTGCTGCTGAAAGGCACCACCCACGGCGTCAGCACTAATTCGGATGGCAGTTTTTCTATCTCGGCTCCACCTGCCGGTGGCGTTCTGATCTTCTCCTCCATTGGCTACATGAGTATGGAGCAGCTGGTGGGAAGCCAGGTGCTGGATGTGGCTCTGACGACCGATTCCAAGCAGCTCAGTGAAGTAGTGGTAACTGGCTACGGCAACCAGAAGCGGCAGGAGGTGTCGGGTGCGGTGGCTTCAGTTGGTATGGCCCAGGGGTTGATGGGCAAAGTGGCGGGCCTCACAATCCAGACGTTACCCAACGGCAGTACCCGCGTTACGTTACGCGGCAGCCGGAACGCAACCGGCATGGGGGAGGCCCTGCTGATTGTGGACGGACTGCCCTACAGCGGCTCAATGGCCGAATTAGACCCCGAAAATATTGCCAAAGCAGAGGTGCTCAAAGCCGCGTCGGCTATGGCCATGTACGGTTCCCGGGCGGCCAATGGCGTACTCATCATCACCACCAAAAACGGTGTGGCCGGCCGCCCCGCGCCCGGCCTCAACGGACAGCCCGAGGCGCTGGGCCCCGACGGATTGCCCGCTGCCTCCGGCCGCGACCCGCGCCTGGCGCTGCGCCGGCGCTTTTCCGACGTGGGCTGGTGGCGGCCCACGCTCATCACCGACCAGCAAGGCGAGGCCCGTACCGAGGTCATCATTCCCGATGACATTACCGGTTGGGATACCTTCGTGCTGGCTTCTGATGACCACGCCCGCACGGGCACCTTCACTCAGAAGCTCCGCTCCTTCAAAGCCCTGATGGGGGAGCTGGCCGCCCCGCGCTTCCTCATTCAGGGCGACCGGCCCCAGGTAATCGGCAAGACGCTCAATTACCTGCCCGATACCGCCCAGGTAACCACCAGCTTCCGGGTGGGGGCGGGGCCGGCTACCACGCGCCAACACCGGGTAGTTACGGCCGTGCTCGATACGCTAACCTTCACGGCTCCCACCGATGCGGACTCGGTGGCGGTGAGCTTCAGCCTGCTCCAGCCCAACGGCTACCAGGATGGGGAGCTGCGCCAGCTGCCGGTGCTGCCCGCCGGTACCCGCGAGCGGGTGGGCACCTTCGCCATCCTCACCGCCGCCGACACCACGCTGACCCTGGCTGTCCGTCCGGACCTGGGGCCCGTGACGGTGCGCCTGGAAAGCGACCCGCAGCCGGTGCTACTCGATGAAATCCGCCACCTGCAGGGCTACGCTTACCTCTGCAACGAGCAGGCCGCCTCCAAACTTACAGGGCTGCTGCTGGAGCAGCGCATCCGGGCGGGAATGCAGCAGCCGTTCAAGGGCGGCCGTGACGTGGAGCGGCTCATCCGGCACCTGCTGCGTGGCCGTCATCAGCCCGAGCAATTATGGGGTACCTGGCCGACTTCGCCGGTGAGTGCCTGGGCTACGGTGCATGTGGTGGAGGCACTATTGCAGGCCGAAGAGCAGGGATATAAGGTGGCCCTCGATAAGGCCCCGCTGCGCCTCTACCTGCTCGGGCAGCTGGACGAAGCCTTTGCCGACGCCGCCGTGCGCCAGTCCTTGGGCCGCGCTGCCACGGGGTATTTCCGCACCGAAGACGACCGGATCCGGCTGCTGCAACTGCTGCACCAGCTCGGGGCCAGCCCCGATTTTCCGACCCTTGTGCGCCGTCTGGAACAGGAGCGGCGGGGCCGCCAGCCCCTCGACCGGTACCTGGCCCTTACCCGGCTCCGCCAGCAGCTGGGCCTGCCGTACCAGCTCGATACGTTGCGCCGCTACCGCCTGCGCACGGAGTTGGGGGGCATGTTCTTCGCCGATACCCTGCGCCCCGGCACCTTCTTTCGATACCTGCTGCCCGACCGCTTGGGCAGTACGCTACTGGCTTACCAGCTGCTGCGCGCCCAGGGTGGACAGGAGCGGGAGCTGCTCCACATCCGGACGTACCTGCTCCAGCAGCGCCGCTTTGGCGGCCATTGGGCCAGCACCTACGAAACCGCCCGGATTCTGGCCACCATCGGCCCCGACCTGGTGGTGCCGGCCAGCGGCGGCCTCACGGCCCGGGCGCAGCTCAGCGGGGGCCTGAGCCGGGAAGTCAGCCGGTTCCCGTTCGATACCACGTTTGCCGCCGCCAGTTCGCTCACCTTGCGCAAGCAGGGCGGGCTGCCGGTGTACGCCACGGCGTACCAGTCGTTCTGGAACCCCGCGCCGACGGCCGTGGCCGCGCCGTTTGTGGTGCGCACCCGGCTGGCCGGGCAGGAGGGAGGCCGCATCGGGCTCAAAGCCGGTCAGCCCGCCGAGCTGGAAGTGACCGTGGACGTAAAAGCGGAGGCGCGCTACGTGCTGCTGGAGGTGCCCGTTCCGGCCGGTTGCTCCTATGGGGATAAAGTCAGCGGGAACCCCTTCGAGGTGCACCGGGAATACCTGCGCCATCAGGTGGGTATTTTTATGGATGTGCTGCCGGTGGGCCGCCACACCTTTCGGGTAGCGCTGCAACCTCGTTACCGGGGCCGCTACACCATCAACCCCGCCAGAGCCGAGCTGATGTACTTCCCCACCCGCTTCGGCCGCTCAGCCAGCAAGCAGGCGGTAGTGAAATAGAGGAGTGACAAAGAAGAGAACGTCATTCCGAGTGTAACCGGAGGCGAAATCGAGGAATCTCGCGTGCTGATGTTGCCATACTATTCATCATACCCGAAATGACATTCTTTCCTCGTCACTAATTCATCATCCCCCTCACGGCTTCGTATACTTGGGCCGGATTCCCTTTTCTATCCCGTTATGACATTTCCCTCCTCCGAAGCCCAACTCCGCGCCTCCCTGTTGGGTCTGGCCGTGGGCGACGCGCTGGGCGTGCCCGTAGAATTCCAGAGCCGTCCTGCCCGCCGCCTCGACCCTGTAGTGACGATGCGCGAATACGGCACCCACTACCAGCCCGCCGGCACCTGGTCCGATGATGCCTCCCTCACGTTCTGCCTGGCCGAGGCCATTGCCGATGGCTTTAGCGTAGCCAAAGCGGCCGACTACAGCCGCCGCTGGTACTACGAAAACTTCTGGACGCCCCACGGCCGCGTATTTGATATTGGCATCACCACCCGTGAGGCCCTGAGCCGCCTGCAATCCAACCCCGACCTGATTCTGGCCGGCGGCACTGATGAATACAGCAACGGCAACGGCGCCCTGATGCGGATTCTGCCCCTGGCCTTCTACCAGCCCGAGGCCCCGCTACCGGAACGGTTTGCGCTGATCCGTGAGGTTTCGGCCGTCACCCACGGGCATATCCGGTCGGCGGTGGCGTGCTTCCTGTACCTGGAAGTAGCCCGACACCTGCGCGGCGGCCTGACGCCGGCCGCCGCCTACGCCGCTATGTGCCAACAGGCTCCGGCCCAGCTCCTGGAACTAAAGATTCCGGCTCATGAAGCCGACAAGTTTGAGCGCATCCTCAGCGGCCGTCTGCCGAATGTATCAGATAAGGCAATTGATAGTGGTGGCTACGTAATGGCCACGCTGGAGGCCAGTCTCTGGTGCCTGCTCCGCCACGAAACCTATGCCGAAACCGTGCTGGCCGCCGTCAACCTCGGCGACGACACCGACACGACCGGAGCTGTAACCGGCGGCCTGGCCGGCCTGTACTACGGCGAGGCCGCCATTCCGCCCGAGTGGCTACAGGTACTGGCCCGCTGTACCGATATTGAAGACCTTGCGCACCGAGTGGCCAAGCAAGCCAGCTAAAAAAGGTTCTCCGGATTTATCCGGAGAACCTTTTTTGTGTTTTTACAGGAGGTGTGTACCCGGAGTAGGGTGCAATCTGAGTGAAGAGGGGCTTACGGCTGCTGCCAGGTGCGCACGTAACGGCCCTGACGGTCGTAGCGCTGGGCCTGCTGGTCCACGTCGAAAGCGGTGTCGCGCACATCGGTGCCGGTGCCGGCAATGTATTTCCAGTTTCCCCAGTTCGAGGCCGGGTCGTAATCGATGAGCTGGTGCTCAAACCAGGCGGCTCCCCAGCGCCAGTCTTGGTGCAGATCATGGATGAGGTAGCTGGCCACGTTCTGGCGGCCGCGGTTACTCATGAAGCCGGTGGCGGCCAGCTCGCGCATATTGGCATCCACGAAGACATTACCGGTACGGCCCTGGGTCCAGCGCTCAAACACGGTGCGGTCGGGGTTGATGGGTTTCGGCAGTTGGTCGCGCAGGCCGCGCCAGCGGAAGAAGTCGACCCCGGCGCGTAGGGCTAGCAGCCGGAAATAGTCGCGCCACAGCAGCTCCAGGCGCAGCTGCATGGCCCCCTTGCTGCGGGCCCCGTGGGTGGCATCATAGTCGTCGATGGCGGCCCAGATCTGGCGGGCCGAGAGGCTGCCATTAGCTAGCCAGGGCGAAAACTTGGTGCTGAACGCCTCCCCCAGCAGTTGGTTGCGGGTGTCGTCGTAGCGCCCGATGAGGTGGCGCTCCACGGCGTAATCATGCAGGCGGGCCAGGGCAGCGGTTTCGCCCCCGCCCAGCGCGGGCAAGGCCGAGCGCCGGTCGCGGAGCCGCCCGACGGGAGCCGGCTGACCCAGCGCGGCTGCCAGCGCCGCGGCCGTAGGCAGCACGGTCGGCGTAAAGCCCGTGGGCAGCGGCGGCAACTGGCTGGGGGCAGGCTCCGCGGGCCGCACCGTCATTTTGGAAAAGACATCAAACCGGAACTTGCTGAACGAATAGGGCAGGCTGCGCACCGGAATGGGCAGATCGTGGGGGCGTAGCAGCGTCAGGGTTTCGAAGAAGCGCAAGGGGACTTTCGGGCTCAGGGCGGCTTCCAGCGCATCTTCGGTTTCCCATTCCTCGGTGGTGTGCTCAGCGCTGGCCCAGATGGCTTCGGCCCCTGCCTGCCGGGCTAGGGCAGGCAACTCTTCCTCGGGCCGACCCACCACAAAGTGAATGCCGCTGCCCAGGGCGGCGTAGCGCTGCTGTAGATCGGCCAGGGTTTCGAGAAGGAAGGGCAGCCGGTGCGGGCCGGTGCGCGGTAACTCCAGGTAAGGGTCGGGCCCCATGGCTACGGGGTCGAAGCAGTAGACGGGCAGCAGGGCCGTGGCGTGGGGCGGCAGGGCTGTCAGCACGGCGTTGTCGTGCAGGCGCAGGTCGTTGCGCAGCCAGTACAGAACGGTCATCAGGCAAACAGCAGCTTGGTTAAGAGGCTAACAGGTGACCCGGCGAATCTTCCCGGCCCTTGTGCTCTGCTTTTTCCTGGAATGCTGCTCCCTTGAATCTGAAAGAACGTAATTCCTCGCATGTTCGGAATTACGTCTTGGTTGTCTAATACGCTCTCAGCCAGCCGGAAAAAGCAAAAGGCCCTTCAGATTGCTCTGAAGGGCCTTTGCGGTCCGGACGGGACTCGAACCCGCGACCTCCGCCGTGACAGGGCGGCATTCTAACCAACTGAACTACCGAACCAGTTCATCTTACCGGGCAGACCGTGTGTCCTTCCGTTTTGATGATACAAATATAGAAGGCCGGTTTTGACCGTGCAAACAAAAAACTGCCTTGGCTGCCTATTGTACGGGTTTTTGCGGAGGTATTGTTCTGTTCCTAAACAGGATAGCGGCTGAAAAAAAGTTTTAAATAATTTTCTAATCTGTTCTGCTGGTCTTGAAAAACAACTGTCCGGATACAGAAGTACATAGCAATGCGTATTTGCCAGCTGGAGACTGGATTGGCCCTGGGCTAAAAAGCAAAAGGCCCTTCAGATTGCTCTGAAGGGCCTTTGCGGTCCGGACGGGACTCGAACCCGCGACCTCCGCCGTGACAGGGCGGCATTCTAACCAACTGAACTACCGAACCAGTTCATCTTACCGGGCAGACCGTGTGTCCTTCCGTTTTGATGATGCAAAAGTAGAGGGCCGGATTGGACTATGCAACCGTGCGGCGGAAAAAGATTGAAAAAAGAAGCCAAAAAACCTGTTTCAGGCTGGCTGTCAGAGAGAAAATTTTTTAGAGAAAACGGCCCAGGCGGGCAGCGTGCGGTATCCGGCCCTTCGCTTACCTTTGCTTCCTTCTCTTACCTACCCATCGCACCTTCAAACGACGCACCCTGCCGTGGCAATGCTCCTCGATTTCGAACAACCAATTGCCGCTCTCGAAGGCAAGCTCCGCGAAATGCAACAACTGGCCCTCGACAGCCAGGTAGATGTTTCGGAAGCAGTAACGGCCCTCGAAGCCAAAATTAAAGCCCTTAAAAAGGAAACCTATCAGAACCTGACCCGCTGGCAGCGCGTGCAACTCTCACGCCACCCTGACCGGCCCTACACCCTCGACTATATTGAGGGCATGAGCGAGAAGTTCATTGAGCTGCACGGCGACCGGACGGTGGGCGATGACAAGGCTATGGTGGGCGGGTTCGGCGAAATTGATGGCCGCTCGGTGATGTTCATCGGGCAGCAGAAGGGCCGCAACACCAAGCAACGGCAGTTCCGCAACTTCGGTATGCCCAATCCCGAAGGCTACCGCAAGGCCCTGCGTCTGATGAAGCTGGCCGAGAAATTCGGCAAGCCCATTGTAACCCTAATTGACACGCCGGGCGCGTTTCCGGGCCTGGAGGCCGAGGAGCGAGGCCAGGGCGAGGCCATTGCCCGCAACCTCAAGGAAATGTTCCTGCTGAAGGTGCCCGTCATCTGCATCATCATTGGTGAAGGAGCTTCGGGCGGAGCTTTGGGCATTGCCATCGGCGACCGGGTGCTGATGCTGGAAAATACCTGGTACTCGGTGATTTCGCCGGAATCATGCAGCAGCATCCTGTGGCGCAGTTGGGACTATAAGGAGCAGGCTGCCGAAGCCCTTAAGCTCACGGCCACCGACATGCTGGGTAACAAGCTCGTGGACGGTATTGTGAAGGAGCCCCTGGGCGGTGCTCACACCGATGCGGCCACGATGATCAAAACCCTCAAAAAGACTATCCTCAAAACCCTCGACGAGCTGGAAGCCCTGCCCACCGAGGAACGCATCAGTCAGCGCATCGACAAGTTCTCGAATATGGGCGTGGTGCTGGAGTAACCGCAAGCGGTTAAACAACTCCTTGTCATCCTGAGCGGAGCGAAGGACCCCATCACAGTTGAACGAATCGTTGCAATGTGATAAGGTCCTTCGCTCCGCTCAGGATGACATTTTTTTATTCCTTTACCGTCTCAACCCCACCCACTCCTTATGACCGTTCATACACTCGATACCGGCCTGTTTAAACTGGATGGCGGCGCCATGTTTGGGGTGGTGCCCAAAAGCATGTGGCAGAAGCTGGTGCCCGCCGACGACAACAATATGTGTACCTGGGCTTTGCGCTGTCTGCTAGTGGAAGATGGCAACCGCCTCCTGCTGGTAGATACGGGCATTGGGAGCAAGCAAGACGACAAGTTTCGGGGGCATTTCTATCTGCACGGCGACGATACGTTGGAAAACTCGTTGCAGCAGCGTGGCTTTACCTCCTCGGATATTACCGACGTGTTTCTGACTCATCTGCACTTCGACCACTGTGGTGGTGCCGTAGTGCGCACGCCCGACGACAAGCTGCAACTGGCCTTCCCCAATGCCATGTACTGGAGCAACCAGGCCCACTGGGACTGGGCCGTAACGCCTAATCCGCGCGAAAAGGCCAGCTTTCTGAAGGAAAATATACTGCCCATTCAGGAAAGCGGCCAGCTACAGTTTCTGAGTTCTTCAGCAGGCGTTCCTACTGCTCTGTCCAGCATCCGGGAAATTATGTACGTTGACGGCCACACCGAGAAAATGATGCTGCCGGTACTCAGCTACAAAGGCCGGACGCTGGCTTTCGTGGCCGACCTGATTCCGAGTGCCGCCCACGTGCCGCTACCCTACGTAATGGGTTACGACGTGCGTCCACTCATGACGATGCAGGAAAAAGAGCACCTGCTGCAGCGGGCCGCCGCCGAAAACTGGGTGCTGGTGCTGGAGCATGATGCGCAGCACGAGTGTATTACAGTGCAACACACCGAGCGAGGTATTCGGGTGGCGGAATCATTTCGGCTGGCCGATTTGTAAAGCTGAGTTCAATCAATAACAACAGCCGCCTGAGTGCCCGTTGGTAGTGCACGTAGGAATCTTACATATAGGTGCATAGTTGTATGAATGCTCTGACGCAGACAAGGAACGAACCACCAAAAGTACCTGTCCTGGGACTGGCGTTATCGGGTGGCGGAGCGCGGGGCATTGCCCACTTGGGCGTATTGGCAGCTCTCGACGAGCTACAGTTACCCATTGGCCGGCTGGCTGGGGTATCTTCGGGGGGTATTGCGGCGGCCTTTTACGCGGCGGGCGTGTCGCCCCGCGAGATTTTGCGGCTGTTGCAGGAACTACGCATTTCGCGCCTTACCCGTATTGCTCTCAGCCGCTACGGATTGCTGCGCATGGATGCGGTAGGTGTGCTGTTTGAGCAGCACCTGGGAGTGGGTTGCACCTTCGAGCAGCTGCGGCTGCCGCTGACTCTGGTAGCTACCGATTTGCTGGCGGGCTGCTCAGTGCGGTTTGCAAGTGGGCTGCTGGTGCCGCCGCTGCTGGCTTCCTCGGCCGTGCCTATTCTGTACCGGCCGGTAGAATATCAGGGGCGGCAGCTGGTAGATGGCGGCCTGCTCAACAACCTGCCCGTGGAAGCCCTGCTTGACCCGCTGCAGCCGGAGCTGCGCGTTGTGGGGGTGCACTGCAACCCGCCCAATCCCGAAGCGCAGGTCAACAACTTCCGGGCCCTGGTGGAGCGTACCCTAAACCTGGCCATTGGCGGCAACACGGTGGTAAGCAAACAGCAGTGCCACTTGCTGCTGGAGCCGCCGGAACTGTGCCAGTACCGTACCATGAGCTTCCGGCGGGCCCCGGAGCTATTCGATATCGGCTACCGGTACACGCTGGAGCAGGCCCGGGCTTTGGAAAACCTGCTGTGCTAAGGTGGCAGCGGGTGCTTACGGGGCAATTTTCTAGCTTTGGGATACGGTAGCCTTCCCAAACCCATCCGGCTGCTGCTTTTACCTGATTATGGCGCGTAAAACTTCTACCTTCTGGTACTACATTTCGAAGGCTATTTTTGCCGTGGCCGGCTGGCGTCTCGGGCCGCAGGTGCCGCCTGAAATCAAGAAAAGCATGATGATTGCCGCGCCGCACACCAGCAACTGGGACTTCATTTTCTCTCGGGCGGCTTTCTTTCTGATGGATGTCGACGTGAAGCTCACCATTAAAAAAGAGTGGACGACCATTCCGGTGCTGGGCGCGTTGGTGCGCAGTTTGGGCGGGCTGGCTGTGGACCGCAGCCGCAACAACAGCCTCGTGGATGCCATGGTGCAGCTTTTTAAGGAGCGAGACGAGTTGGTGATTCTCATCACGCCCGAAGGCACCCGCAAGTACCAGCCCAAATGGCGCAAGGGCTTCTACCACGCTGCCCTGGGGGCCGGCGTGCCCATTCTGCTCGGCTACCTCGATTATAAGAATAAGGAAGCCGGCGTCGGCTCTGCCTTCTGGCCCACCGGCGACTACGAAAAGGATCTGGAAGAAATCAAGGCGTTCTACCGAACCAAGCAGGGGCGCTTCCCGGAAAAGGGCGTGCGCTAGGCACGGCGGATGCTACCAGCAACAGCAGCGGCGGAAAGCAGCGGTTCGGCCGGCTGGTTTTCCGCCGCTTCCGTTATCTTGCCATGTGCACGCTTTACTTCCGCCTGCCGCTGCCTCATGGAAAAGCTACAAACCCTGGTCTGGCTGCTGATTGGGCTGGGCGTGTTCATCTGGCGTATGGTGCAGAAGGCGCGGGCCACCACCCAGCAGGAGCAGCGGGAGCGGCCCCGTACCACCGGCAAAGTACCGCCGTTGCCCAGCGGGAGCTTTGATGAGTTGCTGAAGCAGATGCAGGCCCAGAACCGTTCGGCTGCGTCCCCAACGGCCGCTCCGGTTACGCCGGCCGGCCGGCCGCTGCCCCGGGAAACCACGCCGCCCGCCCGCAGTCTGGAGCGCACCGAAACGGCCGCCCGCTCTCTGGAGCAGCCTATCACGGCCCGCTCGTTGGAAGTGCCGCGCCGTGAAGCTCGCCTAGCGTCCTCGCTGCCCCGTACCAACACCCAGCACGGCCAGGAGGACTACTGGAGCCGGCAGCCACGCCCCACTCAGGCCCGGGAAACCCGCCGTACCGTCACCGACATGCTGCAAAACCCCGCCGACGTGCGCGCCGCCTTTGTGCTGGGTGAGATTTTGCAGCGGCGGTTTTAAGCAGGTATGCTGGCTGACTTGGCCGGCGGCAGTATGTTTGTGGAGGTAAACTTCTGGTTGCTGCTACTCCTGCGTCAGGGCGTACGTGACCAAGTTGGCACCCATTTTCAGGGCCGCATCGTGGGTGGCGGGAGCGTCTTCGGGGTAGGTGCCCAGATCTTCCCAGCCGTTGCCTAGGTCGCACTCGAAGCTGTAGAAGCACACCAGCCGGCCTTTGTACAGCAGCCCGAAGCCCTGGGGGCGCTTGCCGTCGTGCTCGTGTACTTTGGGCAGGCCCCTCGGAAACTGAAACTTCTGGTGGTATACTGGATGGGTGAAGGGCAGCTCCACGAATTCCAGCTCGGGAAAGACCTTTTTCATCTCGGGCCGGATGAATTTATCGAGGCCGTAGTTGTCATCGATGTGCAGGAAACCGCCGCCGATAAGGTAGCGGCGCAGGTTACGGGCCTCGGCGTCGGTGAACGTCACGTTGCCGTGACCGGTCATGTGCACGAACGGGTAGGTGAGCAGCTCTGGCGAATCCAGCTCCACGGTGGCCTCCTCGGGGTCGATGTTGGTGCGTAGCGTCTGGTTGCAGAAGCGGATGAGGTTGGGCAGGCTGGTTTTGTTGGCGTACCAGTCGCCGCCGCCACCGTAATGCAGCTTGGCAATACGGAAGCTGGGAGCAGTGGGCGGCCCGGCGGCCGTAGTGAGCAGCGTGAGTAGAAGTAGAACGGGAAGCAGGTATCGGAGCATTATCCGCGGGGAATAGTAAGATTGTAGTGCCAGCCGGCAAGCCGGCGCGGTGGGCAGTTCACCAACCGCGCGCCGCCAGGCGGCAAGGTACCGAATACCTCGTTTGGTCGGAACCCTGCCCGGTATCCTTCACTACATCGTTATCCGCAAAAAGATGCCCGGCAACAGTTGCTTCAGTTCCTGCAAAGCACCGGCTCCGTGAACCCGGCCCAGGCCGAGGAAATAGCGGCACATTTTCAGTACGTGGTTTTGCGGCCCCAGGAGTTTCTGCTGCGGGCCGGGCAGGTAAGCAATGAGTATCTACTGCTGACGCACGGACTGGTGCGGGCGTTTGCCTACGATACCGAGGGGCGCGACATCACCACCGGCTTTTTCGGCCGGGGCCAAGTGGGGCTGGAGATATCGTCGTTCTTCTCGCGCCAGCCTTCCCAGGAAAACCTGCAGGCCCTGACCGATTGTGCCGGCTGGCAGTTGCGGCACGACCAGATGAACGCCCTGTTTCACGGCCGCAATGAGTTCCGGGAGTTTGGGCGGGCCGTTCTGGTACGCGGCTTTGCGGCCCTCAAAGCCCGGATGCTGGCGACCATCACCCAGCCGGCCGCCGTGCGCTACGAGCAACTGCTGCGCACGAGTCCGGAAGTGGCGCAGTACGCGCCCCTGAAGCACATTGCCTCCTATCTGGGGGTGACGGATTCCTCCCTGAGCCGAATCCGAAAAGGGCCAGGGCCGCCCCGCCAGACTACTTGCCATTTGGCAAGTAGTCTGGCGGGGCGGAGCAGTTTCTTTGTCGGGTCGATTTCCTTTGCATAACGCTACGCCTCATGGCTCAGGTCCCTATCCTCCTGTACATTGCTTTTGGACTGACCACTGTTTTGGCGGTGTGGCTGTTTTGCCGGGCCGTACCGCGCCGCGCGCTGGTGGTGGCCGCCGGGCTGGCCTTGTGGCTGCTGGGGCAGGGGGTACTGGCCCTGACGGGTTTCTACACGAACACCCACGCGTTACCGCCCCGCCTGCTCTTGGCCGTGGGGCCGCCCTTGCTGGTGGCGTTGCTGCTGGTAATCACGCCGCGGGGTCGCCACCTTCTGGCCCAGCTGTGGCCCGACGCCCTGACGCTTTTTCACGTGGTGCGGGTGCCGGTGGAAGTGGTGCTGTTTGGGCTGGCGCAGTACCGGGCGGTGCCGACGCTGATGACCTTTGAAGGCCGCAACTGGGACATCCTGACCGGGCTGACGGCCCCACTGCTGTACTACCTGGTATTTCGCCGTCGGCAGCTAGGGCGGCGGGCTCTGCTGGTCTGGAACCTAGTTGGGTTGGGCTTACTGGTGAATATTGTGGCTCACGCGGTGCTGGCGGTTCCCTCGCCGTTGCAGCAGCTAGCTTTCGAGCAGCCTAACGTGGCCGTGCTGTACTTTCCGTTTGGCTGGTTGCCGGCCGGCGTAGTGCCCCTGGTGTTGGTGGCGCACCTAGCGGCTCTCTGGCAGCTGCGGCAGCCTGCCTGGGAGCCCGCGGGCGTAGCGTAGCCGGGTTACTCGGGTGCCAGCTCCCGCGCTACGTGTACCGTGTGTACGGCTGCTAAGGCGGCCGTTTCGGTGCGTAGCCGGGAGGCACCCAGCGTTACGGGCCGGATGCCGCGGGCAAAGGCCGCCGCAATTTCCTGGGGCGTAAAATCACCCTCCGGGCCGATAAGCACGCAGCAGCCGGAGCCCAGGGCCGCCACCCGGGCCAGTGGGGTCCGCTCGCCATCTTCGAGGTGGGCAATAAAGGTGGTTTCCGGGGCTACGGTGGGCAGGAAGCGGCCGAAATCCGTCAGCTCCGTGAGTTGCGGCAGCCACGCCTGGCCCGACTGCTTGAGGGCGCTAATGGCAATTTTTTCCAACCGGTCCAGCTTCATCTCCCGCCGCTCTGAGCGGGCGCAGCGCAGAAAGGTGATGGTATCCACGCCCATTTCCGTGGCTTTTTCCACCAGCCATTCCATCCGGTCGAGGTTTTTGGTGGGGGCCACGGCCAGGTGCACCTGGTAGGCGCGTCGTGCTACCTGCTGCGTCTGCACCACCCGAAGCAGGCAGCGTTTGGGGTTGGCCTCGGCTACAGCCGCCTCGTACACGCTGCCCTGGCCGTTCACCAGCAGCACCGGGTCGCCTTCGGTAAGGCGCAGCACGCGCACGGCGTGCTTGCTCTCGTCTTCGGGAAGTTGATACGTGGGAGCAGTGGTCAGGTCGGGGGCGAAAAAGGTATGCGGCATGGAGCAAAGGTAGGGCGAATCGGGAAGCTCGGGAATAACAACGGCCGGTGAAACCTCGTACCTCCAGGGCTGCCACTTGGCAGTTCCTTTCCACGCACTTAAGAAAACTATATGGCTACCAAACTCAAAAAACTGAAAGATCAGGTAATCGTCATTACTGGGGCTTCGTCGGGTATTGGCCTGGTAACGGCGCGCATGGCGGCGGCCAAAGGCGCCAAGCTGGTGCTGGCTGCCCGCAGCGAAGATGCTCTGCGCCAGCTTACCGAAGAAATCAACCAGGCGGGCGGTACGGCTACCTATGTCATCACCGACGTGAGCAAGCCTGAGGACGTGCAACGGCTGGCTCGCGAGGCCATCAGCAAGTTCGGCGGGTTTGATACCTGGATCAATAACGCCGGCGTATCCATCTATGGCAAGCTGGAGCAGGTGCCCGTGGAGGATATGCGCCAGCTGTTTGAAGTGAACTTCTGGGGCCTTGTCAACGGCTCTTTGGAGGCAGCCAAGCACCTGAAACCGAAGGGTGGAGCTATCATCAACGTAGGCAGTATCCTGTCCGATATTACGGCTATTCTGCAATCTATCTACTCCGCCAGCAAGCACGCCGTGAAGGGCTTCACCGACGGCCTGCGCATGGAGCTGGAAATGGATGGCGCACCCGTTTCGGTCACGCTCATCCAGCCTTCAGCCATTGATACACCTTATCCGGTGCACGCCAAAAACTACATGGAGCGCGAAGCTAAGCACGCACCACCCGCCTACGCGCCCGAAACGGTAGCCCGCGCCATCCTGCACTGCGCTGTTACTTCGGAGCGGGCAGTAGTAGTCGGGGGCGGCGGCAAAGCCTTCATCGGCATGGAGCACTGGACGCCCACGCTGCTGGACAAGTTCATGGAGAAGTCCTTCGCCCAGCAGGAAAAAGCCGATTATGCCCCGCGCCCGCTGCACCAGAATGGCCTCGACAAGCCTGTAGGGGCTTTGGAGGAGCGCGGCAACTACCCCGGCAGCACCCGTGAAACCAGCTATTATACCGAGGCCATGACGGCGGGCAGCCCTGCGTTGCGCACGGCTTTGCTGGTTGGGGCCGGTGTAGCACTGGCCGCGTGGTTGGGCACCGGCAAACGAGAGAATTAGATTATCTGGAAATAACATAAAAAAACCCCGCTGTACTGCACAACGGGGCTTTTTTATGATGTTGAGCTGCGGCAACCTAGCCCAATACGCCGTTCAGCAGGCCCGCCAAACGCACACCGGCTTCCACGATGCGCTGCTTCATCAGGTCAGCGTGGGCGGGGTAGTACTTATAGTCTACGTCGGTATCCGTGGGGGTTTCCTGGTAGAGCTTCTCGCTGGCGCTGTACGACTCCCATAGCCACTGCTCGGGCGCACTTTTCTGCAACGCATGTACCTGGCGGTTGGGTAGTTTTCGGTCGTACTGCTGGGCCATTTCGGTGTAGGTGAGGCCCTGATAGTCAATCAGACCACTGTCCCAGAGGCTGTGTAGGTTGGTGTCCTTGCCGCGGTATTTCAGCTTGATGTCGTTGCCTCCCTTGTCTTCGGCGTGACCCGTGTGCATGGGCTGGTGAATATCTCCCACCAGATGGACCACAAATTTGAGGGCCGATGCCCGCTCGGCGGCCGGCTTGCTTTCGTCGCCGAGGATGCGCAGGTTGGTTTCCAGGGCTGAGTAAGCGTTGGCGGTCGTCTGGGTTTTGACGGCCTGAATGTAAGCATCATGGGCCAAGCCGGAAGGCGTATTCACGTAGTGCCAGGGAGCAGTGTCCTTGAACTCCGGGTAATAGCGGATTTCATCAGGCCAGGTGCTCACCAGGGTGAGCGTTTCGGTACCCAGCAGTTCCTTCACAGCGCGGCGGGCCGAGCGGGAGAGGTGGTTTTCGGCAATTTTTCCCACGGCCCGGTGCCCATCAACGCCCCAGGCCCACAGGCTCAGCGGCGACAACAAACACAGGAGCAGAGGCAACAGACGCTTACGCATACAATCAGGAAAGAAGTAGGGTACGGAGAAACACAAACTTACTAGTTTTGGACATAGTCTATTACACAAAACTAGCAGGATGTATCGGGAGAAATACGCGCAGAAACGAGCAGTACAACTTTATACAGCTGGTAGTAGCCGGGAAGCGGTGTTGGTGATGCTGCAGGAAGAGGGCGCTGCCCCTGACCAGGTTGAAGAACTCGCCAACAAATACCATAAACTATACCTGTTGCTGCGGCGGGAAGATGCGAAACAGGAACTCAAAACAGGGCGGATACTTACTTCTATTGGAGCTGTCTTCTAGGTTATTGGAATAGGTCTGACATTATTGAGTCTATTGTATTTCTCGAATGGTTCTTACTTAGTGTATTATGGCTTGATTGGCTTAGGCTGTGGGCTCCTCTACAAAGGAAGTATAGCTAAGAAAAAGGAAATAGCATGCTGCAACAGAGTTGATGACTGCTTCATATAAATACAAGAGCGGTTCCATCAAATACACTTGATGGAACCGCTCTTGTATTTATATGAAGCAGTTACGCGCCGGCCGTCACGGCTACTTTGGGCGCGCCGGCCAGGATGTCCTCGTTGGCGAAATCGGCGTACTTGCGGAAGTTCACCACGAACTTCTCGGCTAGGTCGGCGGCCGTGCGGTCGTAGGCTTCCTGGTCGGCCCAGGTGGTGCGCGGGTCCAGAATGTCGGTGGGCACACCAGGCACTGCGGCCGGCATTTCTACCCCAAACACCGGATGCTCGGTGAAGGCCACGTCGTTTAATTCCCCGTTGAGGGCGGCCGTAATCATGGCGCGAGTGTAGGCCAGCTTCATGCGGGAACCGGTGCCGTAGGAGCCGCCCGTCCAGCCGGTGTTGACCAGCCACACGTTCACCTCGTTTTCCTCCATCTTGCGGCCCAGCATCTCGGCGTACTTGGTGGGGTGCAGGGGCAGGAATACGGCCCCGAAGCAGGCCGAAAACGTGGTCTGGGGCTCTGTGATGCCCATTTCCGTGCCTGCCACCTTGGCCGTGTAGCCGCTCATGAAGTGGTACATGGCGTGGCTCTTATCCAGCTTGCTGATAGGAGGCAGTACGCCAAACGCATCAGCCGTCAGGAAGAAGATGTTTTTGGGTGCCTGGGCCACCGAAGGCTCAATGGCGTTCGGAATGTAGTGGATGGGGTAGGCCGTGCGGGTGTTTTCCGTTACCGATTTGTTGGCGTAATCCACCGTGTGGGTGCCGGGCACGAAGCGCGTATTTTCCACGATGGAGCCAAACCTGATGGCATTCCAAATTTCGGGCTCCTTCTCCTGGCTCAGGTCAATCACCTTGGCATAGCAGCCGCCCTCAAAATTGAAAATACCCGCGTCCGGCGTCCAGCCGTGCTCATCGTCGCCGATGAGGCCTCGGTTGGGGTCGGCCGAGAGGGTGGTTTTGCCCGTGCCCGACAGGCCAAAGAAGATGGCCGTGTCTCCATCCCGGCCCACGTTGGCCGAGCAGTGCATGCTGAGCGTGTTGTGCTGGTGGGGCAGCAGGTAGTTGAGCACGCCGAAAATGCCCTTCTTCATCTCGCCGGCGTAGCCCGTGCCGCCAATCAGAATCATCTTCTTCGAGAAGTTGAGAATGGCAAAGTTCTTCTGGCGGGTGCCGTCCACGGCCGGGTCAGCCTCGAAACCAGGGGCGCAGATGATGCTGAAATCGGGCGTCCAGCTAGTGTCAGCCCCTTCGGCAGGGCGCAGGAACATGTTGTAGCAGAACAGGTTGTGCCAGGTCAGCTCGTTCACCACGCGCAGCTTCAGCTCGTAGTCGGGGTTCGCCCCGGCGTAGGCCTCGCGCACGTACACTTCCTTGTCGGCCAGATACTGCACCATTTTCTGGTGCAACTGGTCGAATTTGTCGGCTTCGAATGGGATGTTAATGTCGCCCCACCACACCGATTCGGCCGTAGTGGCATCTTTCACCACAAACCGGTCTTTGGGGGAGCGGCCGGTGAACTGACCGGTATCGGCCATCAGGGCGCCGGTATCCGTGAGGGTGCCTTCGCCCCGGCGCAGGGCGTGTTCTACCAGCTCGGCGGGAGTGAGGTTCAGGTGCACCTGCGCAGCGTGGGAAATGCCCAGGGGTGCGAGGCGAACGTTGGCGGCGGAATCCATCATAGTAAAGAGCCGAAAACGGGTGGGGATTGGGTGGGAAAATGGGGGAACTCTAGAACAAAAATAGGTAAAAACCCGAGGCCTGTACGGTGAATACGGAAAAACAGCGAATTTTCGCTTGTGTTTTTTCTTTAACAACGAACGTTTGTCAGTTGGCCTGGGGCTGAGTTGGAGCCTTTCGGTTGGGTTGAGAATCTTTTGTAGCTTTACAAACCTGCCCTGCGGTTGCAGCCGCGGGCTTTTTCTTTCCATCCTCTCACTTTTCCCTTTTTCATGCAAACGACCTCTGCTGTGCAGGAGCAGCCCACTATGCGGCAAAGCCACCCCCCCGGACTGTACCTTCTTTTCTTCACCGAAATGTGGGAACGGTTCAGCTACTACGGTATGCGGGGCCTGCTGGTGCTCTATCTGACCAAAACAGCTCTTGAGGGCGGCCTGGGTATTCCTGAGGCCAGTGCAACGCTCATTTACGGCTATTTTACCGGTTTCGTGTACTTTACGCCCATCATCGGGGGCTGGATTGCCGATAAGTTTATCGGCCAGCGGCGGGCCATTCTCATCGGGGGCCTCACTATGGCTGTCGGGCAGTTTTTCCTGTTCATGCAGCCTTCGTTGTCCACGGAAGGCGCTGCTTTTGGCATGCCGTGGCCAACGCTGGTGGGCCTGCTGATGCTGATTCTGGGTAACGGTTTCTTCAAGCCCAACATTTCCACCATCGTAGGCAAACTTTACGAGCAGGGCGACCCGCTGCGCGACGCGGCCTTTACCATTTTCTACATGGGCATCAACACCGGTGCGTTCATTGCGCCGCTGGTGTGCGGTTTCCTGGCCGAAAACCTGTTTGCCACCAAGAATGCCGCCGGCGAAATCATGAGCTACGGCTTCCGTTACGGCTTTATGGCGGCTGGTATCGGCATGCTTATCGGGCAGTTGGCCTTCAATCTGCTGGGTAAAAAGTACCTGGGCGACGTGGGACTGTATCCCGAAGGCCAGGGGGCCGACAAAACCAAGGTGGCCGTGAAGGAGCCGCTAACCAAGGAAGAAACTGACCGCATGGCCGTTATCTTTATTATTACGCTGTTTGTGGTGTTCTTCTGGGCCGGCTTCGAGCAGGCGGGTTCCTCGCTCACGCTGTATACTGATAAGTTCATTGACCGGAACGTGGGCGGCTTCCTGATTCCTACCTCGTGGTTTCAGTCGGTAAACGCCGGCTTCATTGTGCTATTGGGCGCGCCGGTGGCTGCCCTGTGGGTGATGCTGGGCCGCAAGGGCAAGGATCTGAGCATTCCCGTGAAAATGGGTCTGGGTATGATTCTGCTGGGTGTGGGCTTCCTGTTCATGGTAGGTGCCGTGATGGAGCGCGGCGGCGATGTAGCTGACCAGAGCATCAAAGCCAGCATCTGGTGGCTGATTGCCACGTACTTCTTCCACACAGTAGGCGAGTTGTGCCTCTCGCCGGTGGGCCTCTCCATGGTGTCGCGCCTCTCGCCGCCGGCCCTCACGTCCATGCTCATGGGCGTGTGGTTCCTGGCGCCCTTCGTAGCTCAGATTGCCGGTGGCTACATTGCCAAGTACGTGGAAGAGTTGGGTGCCCTCACGGTGTTCGGCCTGATTGCCGGCTTCGTGATTTTCGCCGGCCTGGTGCTGGTATTGCTGGCACGCAAGCTCTTCCACATGATGCACGGCCGCGGCTAAATCACGGATTTATACGGATTCTTCGGATTTCGTTACCTAATCTACACAGAGAAAGCCCCGCTGGACATTGGTCCGGCGGGGCTTTCTCTGTGTAGCCATGGACTACGAAACGCAGCATGCCCCATGCTTTTTGGTGGTGACACGCCGTAACCCGTGCGCCGACTGCCAATTCGCCAAATGGGCAGGAGTTCTGCTGTTGGTCATTATCGGATTCAGCAGCCATTTCATCCGCAAAAAAATAAGCGCCCATCCGCTCAACGAAAACAAAAAGCCCCGCCGGATCAGAGTCCAGCGGGGCTTTTGTCTAAGCAAAGGGCTTAGCGGTTGATGCTTACATCATACCGCCCATACCACCCATGCCACCAGCAGCGCCGGCACCGGCACCACCTTTGTCATCTTCGGGCTCATCCGAAATAACGCACTCAGTGGTCAGGAGCAGGCCAGCTATAGAAGCGGCATTTTCCAGGGCCAGACGCGTTACTTTGGTGGGGTCGAGGATACCGGCAGCCATCAGGTTTTCGTAACGGTCCTCGCGGGCGTTGTAGCCGTAGTCGCCTTTGCCTTCACGCACCTTCTGCACTACCACCGAGCCTTCGCCACCGGCGTTCTGCACGATGGTACGCAAAGGAGCCTCCAGGGCGGTACGGATGATGTTCACACCGGTACGCTCGTCGCCGTTGTGGGTGTCCACTGCGTCCAGCGCATCGAGGGCACGCACTAGGGCCACGCCACCGCCGGGTACCACGCCTTCCTCAACGGCGGCGCGGGTGGCGTGCAGGGCATCGTCTACCCGGTCTTTCTTCTCTTTCATTTCTACCTCAGTGCTCGCACCTATGTAGAGGATAGCTACGCCGCCCGACAGCTTGGCCAAACGCTCCTGCAGTTTCTCCTTGTCATAGTCAGAAGTGGTTTTCTCGATCTGCGACTTGATTTCGTTTACGCGGCTGGTGATACCGTCTTTCTCGCCCCGGCCATTCACGATGGTCGTGTTGTCTTTATCGATAATCACCTTCTCAGCCTGACCCAAGTACTCCAGCGTAGCGCTGTCGAGTTTGTAGCCACGCTCTTCGCTGATAACCGTACCGCCCGTCAGAACGGCAATGTCTTCCAGCATGGCTTTGCGACGGTCACCGAAGCCGGGAGCTTTCACGGCGGCAATTTTCAGCGAGCCGCGCAGCTTGTTTACTACCAGTGTAGCCAAGGCTTCGCCGTCCACGTCTTCGGAAATGATAACCAGCGGCTTACCGCTCTGTACCACCTGCTCCAGCACGGGCAGCAACTCCTTCATGGTGCTCACCTTCTTGTCGTAGATGAGGATGTAAGGGTTGTCGAACTCGGCCTCCATCTTCTCCGGGTTGGTCACGAAGTAGGGGGAGAGGTAGCCACGGTCGAACTGCATGCCTTCCACCGTTTTCACTTCGGTTTCGGTGCCACGGGCTTCCTCCACAGTAATCACGCCTTCCTTACCTACTTTGTCCATGGCGTCGGCAATCATTTTGCCGATTTCCATGTCGTTGTTGGCCGAAATAGCGCCTACCTGGGCAATTTCCGAGGAGTTTTCGATTTTCTTCGACTGGGCCTTCAGGTTGGCCACTACAGCTACAACCGCTTTGTCGATGCCGCGCTTGAGGTCCA
Organism: Hymenobacter swuensis DY53; assembly: GCF_000576555.1. Classification (NCBI taxonomy): domain Bacteria; kingdom Pseudomonadati; phylum Bacteroidota; class Cytophagia; order Cytophagales; family Hymenobacteraceae; genus Hymenobacter; species Hymenobacter swuensis. The sequence continues at coordinate 2,711,413 of NZ_CP007145.1, read as the reverse complement.
TCGGGTTAGCCCCGGCGGCTACGTTCTTCGAGCCGGCCGCGTAGATGGCCTGGGCCAGTACGGTAGCCGTGGTAGTGCCGTCACCGGCCTGGTCGGCGGTTTTGCTGGCTACTTCCTTCACCAGCTGAGCACCCATGTTTTCTACCGGGTCGCTCAGCTCAATCTCCTTGGCCACGGTCACGCCGTCCTTGGTGATGCTGGGCGCACCGAATTTCTTGTCGATAACCACGTTGCGGCCTTTGGGGCCGAGGGTTACCTTTACGGCATTTGCCAGTTTGTCAACGCCGCGCTTCAGCTTGTCGCGGCCTTCTGTATCGAATTGGATGTTCTTAGCCATCGGGTAATTACGGTTTGGAAATCAGAGAGAGGGGAAAGGAAAGCCGGATTGGCTTACAGCACGGCGAAAATATCCGACTCCTTCATGATGAGGTAGTCTTTGCCGTCGATGGTGATTTCGGTGCCGGCGTATTTGCCATAGAGCACTTGGTCGCCCACGCTTACCTGGGGCTTGAGGGTGGTGCCGTTGTCGGCCACTTTGCCTTCACCTACGGCTACTACTTCGCCACGCTGGGGCTTCTCCTTGGCCGTGTCGGGGATGATGATGCCCGATTTGGTTTTTTCCTCGGCGGCGGCAGGCGCGATGATTACGCGGTCAGCCAGCGGTTTGATGCTAAGCGACATATTGTACGTTTTGGTTGAAAGGTTTACCTGAAACAAGGTGGTGAACCGGGGGCTACACTTCCTATGCCAGCCTGCCGAAACCTGACAGAATGAACGCCGCAGGGCGCTTTTTGGCCCTAATTATACCGGTGGCCTGTCAGCTTTGGCAGAAAAAATGGCGCGCTTGGGTAGCACTCAGCATGCCAGGTACCGCCATACTAGACCGAAGCAGCCTGTCCTCACCGCTTTCCAGACCTGGCAACAGCAAAAAGCCGGTGGCTCCTTGTGAGAGGAACCACCGGCTTGCAAGCCTGGAAAAGGCAAAAACTAGTTGGCAGGAGTCGGAGCAGGCTGGGCGGCCGGAGCGGCAGCGGGGGCCGCCGTTGGAGCCGAAGCACCGGGAGCGGCCGGGGCAGGAGCGGCTGGAACCGGCGCGGCCGGGCCACGGCTTTCGAGGGCTTTTTGTTGGTTGATGCTGCGCACCGGACCCGTGGCCGAAGAGCCGCCTATTACGTGGGTGCCTAAGCTCAATACCATCAGGCCGATGGCGAAACCCCAGGTGAGTTTTTCCAGCAGGTCGCCGGTACGCTTCACGCCCATAAGCTGAGCTGCGCCACCCGCGCCAAACTGGCTGGAAATTCCGCCGCCTTTGGGGTTTTGCGCCAGCACGACTACGGCCAGCAGGAAGCAAACAAGAAGAATCAGGGCAATAAGAGCGTAGTACATCTACTCCGAAGGTTGTTGCAGTTGTTGTATTTGGTCGGCAAAATACGCCTTTTTTTCGGGCTGGCGTTCCATCAGGCGCTCATATATTTCAATGGCTTTGTTCTTTTTGCCCTGCCGCACCATGATTTTGGCCAGACTTTCGGAGGCCAGAGCCGGGGCAGCGGTGAGGCTACGCACCGATAAATCGGCCTGCTCGGCGGCTGGTAGAGGCACGCCAACGGGGGATTTGATCCGAGGCTTGGTTTTGAGGAACTGGTTGATCAGGTCCAGCGAGGAGGCCGTGGGCTTAGGCTGGTGGGCGCGCATGTGGGCCAGCAGCAGCGCATCGGGCTCGAAGAAGGCATCCAGGGGCAAATCCAGCGTGTAGCCGTCGTGGGGTTGCAAGTCGTAGCCCAGGCGGCTGCCGGCGCCCAGGCTGTAGCCCAGGTTTTTATCAGTGCGGAACGGCTCCGTGACGGCGGGGGCAGACTTGGCGGGCAGGGTGCTGAGCGTGGGCAACTCATCATCTTCGTCCTCCAGATCTGGTAGCTGATATCCTGAGGGAACCGGTAACTCTGGCTCACTCAGTCCGAACTCAAAGCGGGAAATTCCCGCTTCCGCCGGCGGTCGGATGGGCGGAGCTACGGCTGGCAGCAGGTCACCATCAGCCGCTGCGGGCGCTTCAGCTGTCGGTTTTTCCGTGAGTGAGGCAGCGGGTTGTTCCTGAGCGTCTGCCTCACTTTGCGCGGTCAGCACCGGCTCTTCTATAGGAGAGGTGCCGGAGCCTTCCTGTAGAGCAACTGGTTCTATAGCTGCTGATTGCTGAGGCGTAGCGTCGTCATTAAGTGCTATTTCCTCGGGAACTTCGGCGGCTGGCGAAGCGGAAATAGCTGGCGCTTCATCCGAAGCGACTGGCTCTGCCGAAATATCCTCAGTAGCTGCTGCATCGTCGGCAACTGTTGCATCTGCTGTCTGCTGTGCTTCTGGCTGTTCCTCCGGCTCGATGATAGCTAATGTTTCCTCCACCGTCTGGGCCACCTCATATATCGGCGATTCAGCTTCCAGAACTTCCGCAGTCGGATAAACTGGTGGCAGTAGCTCAGGCGTCGTATCGGCGGCTGGTAGCGGTGCGGAGGGCTCTGCTATGGTAGTTTCCCGCTCGTAAAAAGCCGGAATAGCAGCCGTAACGGCTGCCGCGGCAGGTACTGTGGGGGCCTCAACAGCGGCCAGAGTAGCGGCGGGTGCGGCGGGCTGCTCCAAAAGCTGCCGCAGCAATTCCCGGTCAGCGGCGTAGGTAGCGGCGCGGCGCAAGCGTTGACCGGCCAGCATGCTGCCCCGGTCGTGAGCAGCTTTGGCCAGCAGCAGGTGGGCCGTCTGACAGTACGGAAACGCGGCCGCCAGTTGTTCCAGCTCCCGGACTTCGGTATCCGAAATGCCGTTTACGTGGTCCAGAATATGCAGTAACGACGCGCGGGTCATGCGGTAGGAAATAGGTATCGGCCCGTAGTCCTCAAGCAGGAGGTGCCGGGCGGGGCCGCGTAGGGTGCAAAAAACGGGAACAGAAGCAGGGAAACGGTCTTGCCAAACGAGGCGCGGGGCGCAACAATACGCCAATTTAGGCAGTAAACCGCGTCGCCGGGGCACTTACCAGTTGGCTACTGATTTATTAAAGGCGTCCGTGATAATATTGCGAAACAGCTCGCGCACGGCCGTGGGGTCGTTGTTGATGCTGGTAATGTCGCGGGTAGCGGGGAAGGGCCGGGTGGTTTGCAGGGTTTGCTCGAAGTCCTGCTTGGGGTCCTTGGTGTTCGTGAATTTCACCCGTACCTGAATGGTGAGTTGGTTGGCTCCGGCCTGATCCTGGCCGTTGGTCTGCTGAATGGCGGCCGGCGCAAAGTCGTAGGCAATGATCTGGCCTTCAAACTGCAGGTCGCCGTCGCGGGGCACCAGTTTCAGCGACGTATTGCGCTGAAAATAGTCTTTGAAATCCTCCGTGAACCGTGGCCCGAGAAACGAGGGGCCGTTGTTGGCGTTATTGGCGAAGGTGGAAATGGAAATCGTCTTAACGTTCGGGTCGATGTTGGTGCCGCTGAACGAGTAGATGCCGCAGCCGCTGAGTAGGATGCATAAGCTACTGGCTATTAGCTGATAGCTGATGGCTTTCCGGCGGGCAGAAGAAAAAAGGCTAACAGCTAACAGCCAACAGCCAGTAGCCAGCAGCTTACCACCACTATGCTTGTTCCAGGTCATATTGCTTGAGTTTCCGATAGAGGGTGCGTTCTGAAATGCCCAAATCATGCGCCGCGTACTTGCGCTTGTTATTGTGCTTCTTCAACGCTTTAATAATCATTTCCTTTTCCTTGGCCTCCAGGCTTAGGGTTTCCTCCTCCGTTTCGTGTGGAATGTCCTCCACGCGCTGCACTTCCTCCTCGTAGTCGGTCGAGTCGTCCACGTCCAGGTCGCGGTGGTGCAGGATGTACTCGGCGGGGCTGGCTTCGGGGCCGGCCGGGCGCAAAGGGCGGGCTCCGTTGCTTTCGTAGGGCGATACGCTCACGTTGCTGAACAGGTGGCTGTTCTGGCGCAGTAGCTCCTGGGTTTCGGAGGGCCGCTGACCACCGGCCAGGTCCAGGACCAGCTTCTTGAGGTCGGTCATGTCGCGGCGCATATCGAACAGGACCTTGTAGAGCAGGTCACGCTCCGAGTAGGCGTTGCCGGCCCCGTCGGTGGCGGTACCGGCGGCGTGCACCAACATAGGCAGGCGGCTGCTCTGGTCGGCGGGCAGGTAGCCCCGCAGGCGGCGCGCATCCACCTCCCGCTCCGTTTCCAGCACTGACATCTGCTCGGCCACGTTCTTGAGCTGGCGGATATTGCCGGGGAAGCGGAACCGCTGCAGCTCCTGTACCGCCTCGCCTGACAGGCTGATGGGCTTTACCCGGTAGCGGTCGGCAAAATCTGTGGCAAACTTTCTGAACAGTAAGTAGATATCATCACCACGTTCACGCAGTGGTGGAACCGTGATGGGCACCGTGTTGAGGCGGTAGTACAGGTCCTCGCGGAAGCGGCCTTCGCGCACGGCATCCAGTAGGTTCACGTTAGTGGCGGCTACCACGCGCACGTCGGTCTTCTGCACTTTCGAGGAGCCCACGCGGATAAACTCGCCGTTTTCCAGCACCCGCAGCAGGCGGGCCTGGGTGCCCAGCGGCATCTCCCCAATTTCGTCGAGGAAGATGGTGCCGCCGTTGGTTACCTCGAAGTAGCCCTTGCGGGCTTCCTGGGCTCCCGTAAACGAGCCTTTCTCGTGGCCGAACAGTTCCGAATCGATGGTACCTTCGGGAATGGCGCCGCAGTTGATGGCAATGAACTGCCCGTGCTTGCGGGGCGAGAGGGCGTGAATAATCTTGGAAAACGACTCCTTACCGGAGCCGCTTTCGCCCGTAATCAGCACCGTCATATCCGTCGGGGCCACCTGCGCGGCCACCTGAATGGCATAGTTCAGCGTCGGCGCGTTGCCGATGATGCCGAAGCGCTGTTTGATGCTTTGTATTTCAGAAGGTGTCAAGTCGGGAGGGTTTTCGTAGAGTAGACGAAAAGGCGGGGTAGTTTATTTTGGTATAGAAGCTTAGAAATTATTGAGCAGCCTCATTGTAGTCTGGTTGGCTGGTGGCATATCTGATTTTGAGCGTATCCCCCACTTTGTAAGAGGGGTCCCTAGTGTCACCGATATACGTCTTGCCATTTACTCTGAAAGAGTATGAGTAAGAAAATGAACGGGATACTGGGCTATTTCCGAAGAAATTCTTCTTGTTAATAACAACAGCAGAAGTGGTTGCCAGCGTTGCGGACAGCGTCTGCTGCCGCTTTGCGCCCTTCAGGAGAGTATGTGCAAAGTGGCCAAATATGAAGAGCATTAACGTCAAGGCCAGCGCACTAGATAAGGATGGCCACGGTCTCCTTTTGAGCCGATGCTTCTTCTTATTGCTAGCTTTTGCAGAAGCCATGAGAGTGCTCCTAAATTGCTTCGCCCAGCAGCGTATTCGTGGTGGACTCGTGCACGAGTACGTCCACGTAGTCGCCTTTTTTGTAGTGCTTTTTGGGGAAGATGACGACCTGGTTCTGGCTGTTGCGGCCGCTCAGGTGCTCGTCGCTGCGTTTGGAGAAGTTCTCGGCCAGCACGCGGTGCACTTGGCCTACGCCGCGCAGGTTGCGCAGGCGGCTGTGCTGCTGCTGCAGGGCAATAACTTCGGCCAGACGACGCTTTTTCACTTCCAGCGGCACATCATCCTCCAGCTTGCGGGCGGCCAGCGTGCCGGGGCGCTCCGAGTAGAAGAACATGTAGGCCATGTCGTAATGCACGTATTCCATCAGGCTCAGCGTGTCCTGGTGCTCCTCCTCAGTTTCGGAGCAGAAGCCCGAAATCATGTCGGTGCTGATGGCGCAGTCCTCGCCCAGAATGCGGCGGATGGCCTGCACGCGTTCCTCGTACCAGGGCCGGTCGTAGGTGCGGTTCATCAGGGCCAGCACCCGCGAGTTGCCGCTTTGGGCGGGCAAATGGATGTACTTGCAGATGTTGTCGTAGCGCGCCATTGTGTGGAGCACTTCGTCGGTGATGTCCTTGGGGTGGGAGGTGGAGAAGCGCACCCGCAGCTCGGGGCTGATGAGGGCCACGCGCTCCAGCAGCTGGGCGAAGTTCACCTGCTCGGAGCCGTCATCGGCGGCCCACTTGTAGGAATCCACGTTCTGGCCCAGCAGGGTCACTTCCTTGTAGCCCTGGGCCACTAGGTCGCGGGCTTCCTGCACGATGCTGTGCGCGTCGCGGCTCCGCTCGCGGCCCCGGGTGAAGGGCACCACGCAGAAGGAGCACATGTTGTCGCAGCCGCGCATGATGCTGATGAAGGCCGTAATACCGTTCGAGTTCAGGCGCACCGGTGTGATGTCGGCGTAGGTTTCCTCGCGGCTCAGCAGCACGTTCACGGCTTTCTGGCCACCATCCACCTGCTGAATCAGCTGGGGCAGGTCGCGGTAGGCATCGGGGCCTACCACCAGATCCACCAGTTTCTCTTCTTCCAGAAACTTGCTTTTCAGGCGCTCGGCCATGCAGCCCAGCACACCCACCAGCAGGCCAGGGTTGCGCTTTTTGTGGCCGTTGATCTGAGAGAGGCGCATGCGCACGGTTTGCTCGGCCTTCTCGCGGATGGAGCAGGTGTTGAGCAGTACCAGATCAGCCCCTTCCAGCGAGTCGGTGGTGTCGAAGCCTTCGTTGAAGAGGATGCTCGACACGATTTCCGAGTCGGAGAAGTTCATCTGGCAGCCGTAGCTCTCAATGTAGAGCTTGCGGCTTTTGCCCGTGCGGGTGGCCGGGTTCACGCGCACCTCGCCCGAGGGCTCGTGGGCGTGGGTGGCGGCATCCGTGGCGGGGGTGGGCAGCGCGGGGGTATCGAGGAAATCGAGGGTTATCAGCGGTTGGGACATGGGAAAAGGCCTTTGGCAGGCAGCACCTTCACAGTTCAGAGAACGGCAAAGGTAGCGTTTTTAGCCTGAAAAATGACAGAATGGCAGGAAAGGTGAGGTGGTGATTTAGCGTGTGGGGTGTCATTGCGAGTAGCGCGAAGCAATCTTTCCTTTTTAGGGAACTGCACCTCAAGCAGCGCAAAGCGGTGGCCGGTGTACAGGGCTTTCAGATAGATCAGAGCTTTGCTCTTTGCCCGGGACGGATTGCTTCGCGCTGCTCGCAATGACACTTTACTTACCACCTCACCGGATTTTCGCGCCCAGTACCTCCAGAATGGCGCGGGCTTTCAGCAGGCACTCCTCATACTCGCGCTCCGGCACCGAGTCGTAGGTGATGGCCGAGCCGACCTGGAAGCTGAGGTAGCCGGTATCGGGGCGGTACTGCAGGCTGCGAATGACTACGTTGAAATCGAAGGTGCCATCGGGTAGCACGTAGCCGATACTGCCGCTATATAAGCCCCGGCGGGTACGCTCGTAGTGCTCAATGAGCTGCATGGCCCGGATTTTTGGCGCGCCTGTCATGGAGCCCATCGGGAAGGCCGCCCGCAGAATGGCGGGCAGGCTGGTGGCGGGCGGCAGCTCGGCCGTGACGGTGGAAATCATCTGCCAGACGTGGCGGAAAGGGTAGAGGCCGAACAGTTCGAGCACCTGTACGGTGCCGGTGCGGGCCACGCGGGCCAGGTCGTTGCGCACCAAGTCCACAATCATCAGGTTCTCGGCCCGCTCCTTTTCGTCGTGCAGCAGCTGGTGGCGCTGTTGCTCGTCCTCGGCCGAGGTGAGGCCGCGCCGGATGGTGCCCTTGATGGGCTGGGATACCAGGGTGGTGCCGTGGCGCGACAAAAACCGCTCGGGCGAGGCGCACAGCAGGTAATGTTGCTGGTGCCGCACGAAGCCCGCAAACGGGGCCGGCGAGGCCGCGTTCAGGCGCAGAAATACGTCTGCGGGGTCGAGCTGCACGCCCTCGGCGTAGAATTCCTGACACAAGTTAAGCTCGTACACTTCGCCGTTGAGAATATCCTCGCGCACGGCTTCCACGGCCGCCAGGTAGTCGGCTTTAGGCATGCGGGGCGTCAGGGGCGGTACGGTGGGAGCGGCCGTTGTCGGCACTTCGGTGGCCAGAATAGCGGCCAGTACCCCGGCCGTGCGGCCGTGCAGGGTCATCGTGTCGGTTTCCCAGGTCAGCCAGGTCTGGGGCTCGAAGAAGTGCAGCGCCGGCCACGCCAGCCCCGAGTCGTTGTGGCTGTGCAGGGCCTCAATTTCGTTTTTGACCTCGTACGTCAGGAACCCGAACCGGGGCGCAGTCGAACTACTGCCGACCAACTCCGTTTGCAGTTCGGCCAGGGTATGGGGGGCGGTGGGCGCTTCGGCGGCCACGCCCAGCAGCCGCCGGAACGGGCCTTCGGGGTACGTCAGGTCGTTGGGCTCGAAGTAGGCACAGTACGGAAACTGCGCGGCCCAGCGCAGGGCCCGGGCCCGGAAATCGGCCGGCAGCCGGGTAAGCGGAACAGAAAGGGAAGTGGCAGACACGGAAGCAAAGGTATAGTCAGCGGCGACTCGTCGGCGGGCGGTGATGGCGAGCCGCGTTATTCCAACTCTTTCAGGGCCAGTTTGGCTTTGGTATCGGTGCTGTTTTTGTACTCGTGCCGGGGGTAGCTTAGGGCCTGCCGGAAATACTGTCGGGCCAGGGCCGGTTGCCCGGCCGCCTGCGCCAGGTAGCCCAGCTGCAGCGCCGACTGCGGGGCGAAGTAGTACGGGGCGGTGCCGCCCAGGGCAATGGTGCGGGCGTAGAACGGGCGGGCCGAATCGGGGCGGCCGAGCAGGTGCAGGGCCCGGGCGCGGCGGTAGGGCTCCTCCAGCCGGTCGCGCAGGGGCGTGGCGGCCGTGGTCCGGAAGCCGTCGAGGGTCGCCAGAGCCTCGCGGTAGTAGCCGCCGTCAATCTGGAGGCGGGCCCGGGTGAGGCGGGCGTTGAGGGGCTGCTTATCGTCGAAGAAGCGTTGGGCGTAGGTGTCCTCTTCCAGCACCGTGCTGCCCCCGCTGCCGATGCGGCGGCGGTACTGGGCGGCGGCCGGGGCATCGGCGTTCAGCCAGGCGGCCAGGTAGAGCTTGAAGTAGGCGTCTTTGCGGTAGTGCGGGCCCTGGTATTCCTGCAGAAACTGCTCGTTAGCCCGCTGGGAAGCCACGTACTGGCCCTGGTAGAGCAGCAAATCGGCGGCCATGTGGTGCAGGTAGGGCAGCGGCAGGTAGCCGGGGCCGGTGGGCCGGGCGCGGTAGGCGGCCAAAGCGGCCTCGGTGCGGTGCTGCTTCTTGAGCTGACTGATGAGCAGGTAGCTGATGAGCAGATTATCGGGCTGCTGACGGCGCAGGGTTTCCATCAGGGCCAAGGCTGCCTCAGGCTTCTTGTAGTAGGTTTCCTCCAGCAACGCCAGAATCAGGCGGCTTTCCAGCTGGAAGTCGTTGGGCTCGGTGGCGGCCCGGCGCAGGTTGTGCAGGCCCGCCTCCACGGAGCCCGGCAGCCCCAGCAGCTTCAGAAACCAGCGGTACGACTCCGGCAGGGAGCCGATGAAAAACTGCAGCATCCCTAGCGTTTTGCGCGCCGGCATGTACTGCGGGTAGCGGCGCACCACCTGCTGCATGGCCAAATAGCTCTGGCGCAGGCTCCAGGCTCCCTGCACCTCGTGCCCGAACACCACCTGGGCCGCAGCCTGGTGCAGGCGGATTTCGGCGGCGGCGTAGGCCTGTAGCGGCCCGGCCGGCTGCTGGGCCAGCAGCTTGAGCCGCGCATCCTGCGCCGCCACGGTGGCCGCGTAGCGCGTAGCATCCTGGCTGACCAGCAGCTCCGTGATGCCGAGGCAGTCCTGCACCAGCAGGGTACCCGCCTCGGTGCCCGTGAGCTGGGGGCGGCGCATCTTCAGTACCTCGGCGTAGGCGCGGGCTTGGGTGGGCGTTAGCATTTCCCGCAGCGGCTCACTGTGGAGGGCATGGGGTAACGCAGTAGCAACCAGCAGCAGCCAGAACAGCCACGGCGTACCACTGCGAAATCCACGACGTACCACTGCGCGAAAAATCATGGGCAAAAAAAGAACGGCCCCGATATAAGGCCGTTCCTCTTCAAATTATCAGCAAAACCTAGGCTACCACGCGGGCCTCCACGTCGGCCAGTACGCGGCCACAGTGCTCACACACGATGATTTTCTTGTGCGAGATGATGTCGGCCTGGCGCTGGGGCGGTACCGTGTTGAAGCAGCCGCCGCAGGCGTCGCGCTTCACCGTCACCACGGCCAGACCGTTGCGCACGTTGCCGCGGATGCGGGTGTAGGCCGTCAGCAAGCGGTCTTCGATGGGCTTCACAGCCTCGCCGCGCTCATCCATAAGCTTCTGCTCATCGGCTTCGCTCTCGCCCACGATGGTTTCCAGCTCCGACTTCTTGTTGGTCAGGTCCTTCTTCCGCTCGTCGAGGCGCTGCTTGGTGCCGCTGATTTCGTTGTTTTTCAACTCAATCTGGTACTGCGACTCCTTAATTTTCTTCTCCGAAATCTGGATTTCCAGCTTCTGAAGCTCAATTTCTTTGGCAATAGCCTCGTACTCGCGGTTGTTGCGTACGTTGGTCTGCTGCTCTTCGTAGCGCTTGATCAGGCCATCGGCATCTTTGGCGTTCTGCTTGCGCTGCTTGATCTGGTCGTTGAGGCTGGAAATTTCCTCGTCGAACTTGCTCACGCGCACCTCGTAGCCAGCAATTTCGTCCTCCAGGTCCTGCACTTCTTCGGGCAGGTCGCCGCGCACGCGCCGAATTTCGTCGAGCTGCGAGTCAATGCGCTGCAGGTTCAGGAGGGCTTCCAGCTTACTAGCAACGGGGGTTTCCGCGGAGGGATTAGAAATCATAACGGACGGGGTTGGTGAGGGTCTCTGCAATGAAGAGCGCAAAAGTACGCCCAAACTTATCGGCAAGCAAATCCCGGAAGATTTCGCCCGTAAACTGCTCGCTCTCAAAGTGCCCTACGTCGCAGAGCATCAGGCGGCCTTCGGCCCCGAAGTATTCGTGGTATTTCAGGTCGCCGGTGACGTAGGCCTGGGCCCCGGCGGCGCGGGCCTTGCCAATGAGGAAGCTGCCCGCGCCGCCGCACAAGGCCACCGTGCGGATGGGCTCCTCAAACTCGGTGTGCTTCACCACGGGTACGCCCAATGCCGCGCGCAACTGCTGCCGGAACTCGGCGGGGGCGAGGGGCGAGGGCAGCTCGCCCACCATGCCGGAGCCTACCTCCTGGTGCACGTTTTCCAGCCTGATGAGCTCGTAGGCCACTTCCTCGTAGGGGTGGGCCTCTTGCAGCGCCCGAAGGGCGGCGCCGTGCAGGTGCAGGGGCAGGAGCACTTCCACGCGGTCCTCGGGGCCGGTGTGGGGCTGGCCGGGCTGGCCACTGAAGGGCGTGGTGCCCGCCCCGGGCGTGAAGGTGAAGGTGCCCTCGGAGCGGAAACTGCACCCGGAATACTGCCCGATCTGGCCGGCTCCGGCGGCGTAGAGGGCCGCCAGCACGGCCTCGGTATGGGTGGCGGGCACATAGGTGATGAGCTTGCCGAGCAGGCCGGGCTTGGGGTCGAGGATGCGCAGGTTCAGCAGGCCCAGCTTTTCGGCCAGCTTGCGGTTCACGCCGTGGCGCACGTTATCGAGGTTAGTATGGGCGGCGTAGAGGGCCACGTCGTGGCGGATGGCTTTGAGTAGGGTTTGCTCCACCTCGTTGGCCCCGGTGAGGCGCTTGAGAGGCTTGAAGATGAGCGGGTGGTGGGCCACTACCACGTTGCAGTCCCGCCGGATGGCCTCGTCCACCACGGCCGGGGTGCAGTCGAGGGCGATGAGCACGCCGCGCACTTCCAGCTGCGGGTCGCCGCACTGCAGGCCGGCGTTGTCGTAGCTTTCCTGGTAGGCCAGGGGCGCGGCGGCTTCCAGCACGCGCATAAGGTCGAGGAGCTTGGGCATTCTCTGGGGAGTTCTGAGTGATGAATTATGAATTGGCGAGCGGGGCCATGTATCTCATCAACGGCTACGACAAAGCGCACGCCGCATGATACCCGTGTATAACCAAGGTTTGCAAGTTGCGCCGTTGGGTCCAATTCATCACTCACAGCGCAGCGTCTGCGTCAGCACTTCCACGTAGCGCGCCACGTTTGCGAGCAGGTCGCGGCGCTTGTACTGCATGAGGTAGCGGGGGTGGTCGAGGACGTGGATGTGCCGGAACAAGCCCAGCTCTTGGTTGAGGCGGTGCAGCAGCAGGGCGTTGCGGCGGCCCAGGCAGATGGCAGTACGACGGGCCAGTCCTACTTCCGTCACTTGCCGGTGCAGGGACTCGCGTATGGCGGGCAGCAGGGCCTTCTGCAGGGCCGGCGAGTCGTAGTAGTTGTAGTTGCGGTTATCTTTCAGCAGCACCAGCGGGTAGAGGGAACCCAGGTAAAACTGCTGGTAAAACGCCGTCGGGCCGCCCAGCGCCTGCACCACCTCGTACACAAACTGACTGGACGGTTCCCGCCGTCGGGGCAGCTCGTTGGGAATACCGCAGCACTCCTGCAGCGCCACAGGGTCGGTGAAGGCCACGCCGGTGCGGCCGTTGCCCAGGCGGCCTGGGTTGATGCCCAGCAGGGCTACCCGGGGCTGCACGCCGGTGTAGTAGCGGTGGGCAAACTGCGTGAGCAATGCCCGGGGGCTGGGTTCCTGGTAGGGGCTGACGGCCGTAACGCCGTCGGGCAAGGCCGGGGGCAGCGGAAACTCAGTGAGAAAAGGCAGCAAACGGGAGGCGAAGGACATGCAGCGGCTTACGCAAACCGTACCCGAAGGATGGCCACGTCATCGGTCGGAACCAGGCCAAACGTTTTTTCCAGCCGCCGCACTTTGATGGTCAGCATCTCGTCACGCCCTGCCAGTTCTTGGTCTAGGAGCAGATAGGCCGGTACGTCTGGTACGTCAACCTCAACCGCCGCCGTGTCCGTGGGCGCAAAGCTGTCGATGCCATCGGTGGCAAGGCCCAGGTCGGTGCAGTCGGGGGCGTGGAGCATCTGTTGCTGCTGGTCGTACCATTCAGCGAAGGGCCGGTGCAGGTGATAGGCCAGGTAATCGGGCCGATTGTCCTGCTCGAAGCGGGTGAGCTGGCCGTTGAGGGCCACGGTGGCGTCGCCCAGGGCCAGCACTACCACCTGCCGGCTATGCGTGTCGAGCAAGGCCACGACCAGCGTCGTCAGCAGCTCCGTGGTTTCAAGGTGCAACTGGCTTTTCAGCTGCCGCACTTCCTCAAACACGGCCGCTATAATCCCGCGCAGCTCCGTTTCCAGCGGAGCTGTGGGCAGGTCGCCGTAGAACTGCCGGTACGCCCGCTCCTTCACTACTTTCCGGAGCACCTTGGCCATCAGGGTTGAGGCGAAGTGACTTTCCCGGCCCATGGTGCAGCCGTCCAGCACGGCCAGCAGCAGATGGTGCGCGCCCAAGGGCTGCACTACGCTGAAATCCTCGCAGAAATCAGCGTGGTAAGCTCCGCGTTGCAGGAGCTGATAGATCTGCATATCAGATAAAGCCCTGGCCGCCAGGGCTACTGCCGTAGCAACGAATCGGGAAAAGGGCGGCCCCGGGCCTGACAAAGGTAGCGGTTGCGGGCCTGATCTGGTCCTGGGTAAGAAAAGTCTGCCGCGGAAAACTGACCTGATTGCACGGCCCCCAACCACAACCCGCTACTTTTGCGCCTCCCGTTGCCGCGCCGCCGCTTATGTCCACCTTGCTTACCTACTTGCTGCTGCCCCTGAGCTGGCTGTACGCCGCCGTGATGGCCGGGCGCAACTGGCTCTACGACACCGGTCGCCGGCCCGTGGGCCGCGTCTGGCCGGGGCCGGTGCTGAGCGTGGGCAATTTGCGGGTGGGCGGCACCGGCAAAACGCCTCATGTGGCTTGGCTGGTGCGCGAGCTGCTGCGCCACGGCCAGCGGCCGGCCATTCTGAGCCGGGGCTACGGCCGCCGCACCCAAGGCTTCCGCCTCGGCAACCCGCAGGAAACCGCCGCCACCTTCGGCGACGAGCCGTTGCAGCACTATCAGGACTTTGCCGGCGCGGTGCCCGTGGCCGTGTGCGAAAACCGCCTGACCGGCCTCAACCAGCTGTTTGCCCGGCCTGAGGTAGGCGCAGTAGTGCTCGATGATGCCTACCAGCACCGCCGCGTGCAACCCCACTTCAGCGTGCTGCTCACGGAGCAGCAGCGGCCGTTTTACCAGGATTTTGTGCTGCCCGCCGGCCGGCTGCGCGAGAGCCGTAATGGGGCCCGCCGGGCCGATGTGGTTATCGTGACCAAGTGCGACCCGCAGCTGAGCGCCGCCGACCAGCAGGAAATTACGCGCCGTATCCGGCACTATGCCCGCCCGGCGGTGCCGGTGCTGTTTTCCACCTATGCCTACGGCGCGCCGGTGCCTGTGCCCGGGCTGGCCGCCGGCGTTGTGCCCGGAGCCGGAGCCGAAATAGTGCTGCTGACCGGTATTGCCCAGCCCGGCCCGCTGCGGAAGCATCTGGAAGGCGCGGGTTACCGCATTGTGCACCACGCCCGCTTTGCCGACCATCACGCGTTCCAATCGGAAGAAATAGCGGCCCTGGCGGCGCAATTACGGCCGGGCCAGGTCGTTCTGACTACCCAGAAAGACGCCGTTCGGCTGCTAGAGCCGGCCCTGGCGGCAAGTGTGGCCAATTTGCCCGTATTTTACATCCCTATTGACGTCTGCTTTCTGGCCGACGGAGCCGACCGGCTCCGGGCGCTGCTGACTCCGTACTTTCCGCCCCACGCTGTTGTCTGATTCGTTGCTGATTCCGCTGCCCTTTTCTGCTGAAGCATCCGCCTCCGGTGCTGGTTCCGTGTGCTGCCGGGTGCGGCGGGCCCTGCGGCCTGCGGCCCTGCTGCTGGCGGCCGGTCTGGCACCCGTCCTCGGCCACGCCCAGATTCTGGACGACTCCACGAAGGTGCGCTACGGGGCACACACCACCTTCGTACTTAAGGAGCGGGATTTGCTGCGTGAGGACACCCTGGGCCGGATGATTGACACCACCCTCACGCGCCTGCCCCAGCAGCGCTACTGGGCCCACGATACCACGTTCCAGCAGGATCTGGGAAACTTCGGGACGGCCTCGCGTCGTCTACTCTGGGAGCCCAACCTGAAGCTGGGGGCCCGCCCCGGCCGCACCGTGTTCGACAAGTACGCCCGTAACGCGGCCGATGTGCCGTACTACGATACCCGCTCGCCCTACACGTTTTTTCGCTTTCACCAAGGTAACCCCTACGAGCAGATTTTCGAGCTTTCCTACGCCCGCAGCCTCAAAAAGCACTTCAACGCGGGCTTCGCCTACGAGCGGTTCGGGGCTAATAAGGCGGTGGCCGTTACCAATACCAAAACCGGTCAGGTCGAGCACAACAACTTCTTGTTCTTTGTGCGCTACGATTCGCCCGAGGGCCGCTACCACGCCATGGCCAATATCAATACGGCCCGGCATCGGGCTGTAGAGCAGGGCGGCATTATACCCCAGCGGCTGGACCCTGATCCGAATAATACCGACGACTATGAGGGCGATACGGTTATTCTCTCACAGCTGTTTGACTACCAGCGCGAAGTCGTAAATCTAACCAAAGCAACTAATTATGATGACCGTGATGAGCTTCGGCTGGCGCATACGTACCGGCTGTTGGGCCGGGGACTTACAGCCTATCATATCATTGACTACCAGCGGCAATTCAACAAATACATCGACGAGGACTTATCCAGAACGGGTGGGGTGGCGCGCTTCTATCCTCTTATTCGGCGCAGCATCGTGCTTACTGATGACCGGGCTGAGTTCCGGCAGTTAGAAAATACGTTCGGCTTTCTAGGTAATACCCGCGCCGTGGAGTACCGCCTCTATACCCGCCTGCGCAATGCGAGCTTGGATACCTGGAGTCGATCCGACCAGCCTGCTGTGCCCGCTCTAAAAAAGCTGCAGCCCGTAGATACCACTCAGTTGTTTGTGGGTGGTACTGCGACGTTTCAGTACCGGAAATTTGCCATTGAAACCTCCGGCGAAGTGCGCCCTACGGCCAAATTATCGGAGTTAGGTAGCACGGAATACTGGCTGCGCGGCAATGCCCGACTGGGGCCATTAAGTGGGGAGGTACTGCTGAGCAGCTATTCGCCTACGCTCACGCAACTCCGCTTCGAAGGCAACCACTATAGCTGGGACCATACAGCCGGAAGCAACGACCCATTTGAGAACACCAAGGTATTGCAGTTGCGGGTTCGGGCGGGCCAGCAGATTGGCGCCCATCACCTGGAAGCAGTGGGTACGGTGGCCAATATCAAGGGGCTCGTGTACTACACAAATAACTCACCGGATGGCCAGTTTGGAGCGCCTCAGCAACTAGGCTCGTCTCGGAAACTTCTTACCCTGATGGGGCGCTACCGCCTCACGCTAGGTAAATTCGTGGCAGACAACCAGGCTACGTACACGCTTGGGGCCGGCGAGGACAACCCCGGCCTGCGGATTCCGGCGTTGGTGGGCGAGTCGCGGGTGTACTATCAGGGCTACCTGTTCAAGAAGGCCCTGCTGGGCCAGGCCGGTGTGCAGGCCTACTTTCAGTCGCGCTGGAAGGCGTATGACTACAGCCCCAGCACGCAGCAATTCTATGTGCAGGACCACTTCACCATTCGCAATACGCCGGTGGTAGATGTGTTCGTGAGCGGTGACATCGGCTCGTTGGGTATCTTCCTGAAGATGGCCTACATCAACCAGTTCCTGCCGCAGTCGGGCTATTTTGCCACGCCCTACTACGCCGCCCTGCCGCGCCGCTTCGAGTTTGGCATCCGCTGGCAGTTCTTCAACTAATCAGTGAAATGGTGAGATAGTGAAATGGTGAGTTGGCTGTGCGAGCCGCGTAAGTGGCGCAAACCCACCAGCCAACTCACCATTTCACTATCTCACCATTTTCCCGTCGCTCCCCATGAAAGAAAAAACCATTCTGAAGCTGAAGCTGAATTCTGACCCGCGTTGGGTAGATATTGCTAGCAAAAATATTGAGGATATTCTGGTGGATCATGCTTACTGCGAGCAGAAGGCGGCCAGCACCGGTATTTCGCTCATTATAAAGTACCCCGAGAAAACCCGGCTGGTGGAAGAGCTAACGGCCCTGGTAGCGGAGGAGTGGGAGCATTTTGCCCGGGTGCTGCAGGAGCTGCGTAAGCGCGGCCACGAGCTGGGCCGGCCCCGCCGCGACGAGTACGTGGTGCAGCTCATGAGCCATGTGCGGAAGGGTGGGGCCCGCGAGCGGCAATTAATGGATCAATTATTGGTAAGTGCTCTGATAGAGGCTCGTAGCTGTGAGCGATTCAAGCTGTTATGGAAGCACATTCCCGACCCCGAGCTCAGCCAGTTCTACTACGAGCTGATGGCTTCCGAAGCGGGCCACTTCGTGAGCTATGTGGACCTGGCCAAGGAATACTGCGACGCGCAGGAGGTGGATGCCCGCCTGCAGGAGTTGCTCAAAATCGAGGGCGAAATCGTCACCAACATGCCCGTCCGCGACGACCGGATGCACTAAACCGGTTGACTGACGAGGTAGCTTCCGGTGGAATTGTTGCTGCTTTGCTTGTGATGTGTCAAACCCTTAGTAGTTTAGGCACCAATGCCTTTTGCATAACGCTATGAAAAATCTGCTGAAACTTCTGCTTCTCCTGCTGTGTGGGCTTCCGCTCCGGAGCTGGGCGCAGGCCCCGGCCGAAACGGCGGCGGCCACGCTTAACTTCTGCGGCGTCGAGCTGCCCGTAAACAGCGGCTGCACGCCCGCCAGCAAGTCCCAGCTTACCTGCTCAACCTATGATTTGAGCTGGATGTACCTGGATTTCAGTGTCATGAAAACCTATCCGGCGCAGTATATCCGGCAAGCGGAAAAAAAGCATAAAGGCACCGAGAAAGTGCCGTTTGAATGCACCATTCTGGATGGCCCGCCAGCGCAGGGCGTGCGCTTGAGTTACCCGACTGAAACTGGCGGAATGGCTTATCAGCTGATTGTGTCCGGCGTAGCGAAAGGCCAGCCGGTGCTGATTGATCTGACGATGCCCATTGACCCCGAGAAAACAGCCGATTTGCCCGCTGTGGCGCAAAAAATCCTGCGGTTGTCGAAGTAACGGCTACTAGTGGAGCAGGGTAGTATCTGGCAGTGGAGTAGCCGGATTTTGGGAGGCCAGTAGCCCGGCTGGTACGGATAATTCGCCGGTGTGCGGGTCGAGCAGGCCGTTACGCTCCTCCTCAATGTTGGTGGCCTGGGTGTATACGTCGCCGGCCAGAGGACGCTTGCGAAGCTCCTGCTTGAACTGTCGGATACGGTCGGTGCGTTCTTCTGCGCTTTGCGGTCCGCCGTAATCGGCAAAGCCAAAGCCGCCCCACTCACTGATAATTAAGGGCTTTTGGCGGCCATAGAAAAACGGGTCGCCGATAACCAGCGGTAGCACGGCTACATTATTCAGGTCGCCCCGCACCATATGGTCCAGTAGTTCGGCCCAGCGGTTTACATCGGGCGTGTACACATGGGCCGTCAGCAGGTCCGATTTCAGGCGTCCTTCCTGGGAAATGTGCTGCCACCCGTCGTTATCCACCACCAGAAACTGCGGGTGATTGATGTGTAGGTAGTGGTACATATCCACGATGTACTGCCGGGTTTCGGGGTTGGTGGCAATATCCTGGGCTCCCCAATCCTCATTATATAGGCTCCAGATGACTACAGAAGGATGCGACTCAATCAGAGCCAGCATCCGCAGCAACTCGGCCCGGTGGTTTTCCCGGCTTTGGGGAGTAGATGAATGCGGACTGGGTACTTCCACCCACAGCAACAGCCCCAACTCATCGGCCAGATTATAAATGCGCGGGTCGACGCCGGCAATGTGCACGCGCACCAGGTTGCAGCCCAGGGCCTGCATGGCGTGCATGTGGCGCTGCATTTCCTCGTAAGTAGCGGTGCCCGGCTGATACAGAATACCGTCGAGGTACGTGGGCTCGTTGTTGAGGTACACATACGTTCCGCGCGACTCAATTTTGCGGAGGCCGAAATGGGTTTCGATCTGCGCTACGTAGCCTTCGCTGTCAAGCAGCTGGGCCACCAGCCGGTACAGATTAGGAGAGCCGGGGGCCCAGAGTTTCGCATGGGGTACTTCCATCACCACCCGCTGCCGCCGCTGTCCCGCTTCCAGCCGCAACGGAAAATCGGCCGTGGCCAGGGGCTGCAGGGTGGTGATGGCCCGGTCAAATACCTGTAGCCGCAGGGTATATAGGCCGGGATCATGCACGCGGGTAGTGAGGTTGAACCGGACCATGCGGTCCTCAATAACGCTGTCGACGCCCACGCGGGAGCGGAGCCGGTTGCGTTCTACCAATTCCAGCCACACGCTACGCACCGCGCCGGTGTAGGTCTGGTACCAGATGCCGCCGCGCTTGTACACATGTGACTCCTGCTTGCCGCGCGGCGTTTCGGCGTCCATCGTGTCTACAATGCGCACCGTCAGGCGGTTAACCGGTCGCAAATGTTCTTCGCGCAGCTCGAAGGAAAATGAGGTGTATTCACCGTAGTGTACCTCCTCACCTTCAATGGTGGAGAGCAGAAAGCCGTTGAGCCATACACGGGTTTCGTAGCCGCAGGCCCCGAATGTGAGCTGAAACAGGGAGTGTGTTCCTTCGTCGCCCCGTTCCGGCAGGGCAAACTCTCGCTCGTACCACACCACCACTTTATCCCGCCAGCCGGGGCCGCTGGGCTGTTGCTGCGCAATATGCTCCTCCACCGACCCCGGCCAGTTGGCCGTACGCTGGTAAGAATGCGAAAGGTACCAGTAGTCGCGTAAGCCCACGTCTTCCGGGTCCAGGGCAAAATTCCACTCGCCATCCAGCAGCAGGTAGTTGTTGGTGCGGAGTACGGCGCGCGGCAGCGGATTTTCCGTGCGGATATCTCCCTGGCTGGTGGAGAATCCGTAGTTGGCGGGAGGAGTGGGCGTAGCCATGGCAGCAGAATAGGGGGTGGAAACATACCAACGTATTTACTCCCTCCACGGGTACTGCGGCCCCTAAAAAAAGCCCTGACGTGCAGACGCAACGTCAGGGCCGGTACCGGCAGTTCGGCGGTTTCCCGATGCCCGGTAGCGGGGCCGGAGCAGCTCAGGTCTTCTGTTTCTTCTTCTTGGCCGCCGGGAAGAGAATGTTGTTGAGAATGAGGCGGTAGCCGGGGGAGTTAGGGTGCAGGCTCAGGTCGGTGGGCTCTTCCTCCACCAAGTGCTGGTAGTCCTCGGGGTCGTGGCCACCGTAGAACGTCCAAGTGCCTTTGCCCAGCGTGCCGTGCATGTAGCGCACCTCGCCGGAGGCCTTGTTTTCGCCCATTGCTACCACGTCGGGCTTTACCAGCTGCTTGCGGAACGCGGTTGTCTGGCCCATGAAGCCGTGTACCGTGCGCTCATGGTTCTGGGTGAGCATAGTGGGCACGGGGTCGTACTTGGCCGAGAAGTTGAACAGCTGGAAGTAGTCGTTATCCTCGTACACGCCCCGCTCGCGCGGGTCCATGTCGATGTTGCTGTACTCGTACTCATAAGGGTTCATGCGCAGCTGGAAGTTCTGGAAGGCCAGCGTGCGGTTGAAGTTGAGCTTGGACTGCGCGGCCGGGTCAGCGGCGTCGCCGTCGTACATCGTCTCCACCATATCCACGCCCAGGCCAGCCAGGGCAATGTCATACGAGTCTGTGGCTGAGCACATAGCAAACAGGAAGCCGCCGCCGGCAATGAATTCCTGCATTTTTACCGTCACGGCTCCTTTCATCTGACTGACTTTGCCGAAGCCGTTGCGCTTGGCGGCCGCCTCAGCGTCGCGCTGCTGCTGCTGGTACCAGGGGCGGGAGCGGTAATTCGCGTAAAACTTGCCGTACTGGCCCGTGAAGTCCTCGTGGTGCAGGTGCAGCCAGTCGTACTTGGGCAGGTCGCCGCGTAGCACTTCGTCGTCGTAGATCTGGGTATAGGGAATTTCGGCGTAGGCCAGCACCATCGTCACGGCGTCGTCCCAGGGCTGCTTGCCCTTGGGCGTGTACACCGCAATTTTGGGTACTTTCTCCAGCTTCATCACGTCCATGTTGGCGTTGGGGTCGGCTATTTCCGACAGGATGCTGGTGTACTGGGCTTCGGAAATCACCTGGTAGCTCACGCCACGCACGGCCAGCTCGTTCTCGGCCCCGGCCACCACGTCGCAGGCGAAGGCCCCGCCCCGATAGTTGAGCAGCCAGTCGACCTCCACCTGCTTGCCCAACAGCCAGTAGGCTGCCCCGTAGGCTTTCAGATGCTCCTTCTGGGTATTGTCCATCGGGATGAAGATATGGTTGGCCCAGCCGGCCAGGGGCCGGACCAAACCGGCCGCCAGTACTAGCAGCAAAGCAAAAAGGCGGGGAAAATTCATAGTGCGGAAGTAAAATCGGGTGGCAAACCGATGAACCGGGCCGGGGTAAAGCAGCGTTAGTGGTCGGAATCCGAACAATCCATTAAATCCGCCGGAATCCGTGATTCAAGGTACGGAATCCAGGTGGGAGTTTCGCCCAAAAGCCGCTACCTTGCGCGGCCGGTGGTGGCGGTTTTCAGGCCCCCAAGGCCACTTCCGCCGCTTCCTTTCATTCTGGTCCGTCCTTAGTTTGTCGCCGCCGTTATGCACTTGCTGGAAAACATCAAAGAGGCGTTTCGTTCCATTCACAGCAACCTGCTGCGCACAATTCTGACGGCTCTGATTGTGAGCATCGGTATTATGTCGCTGGTAGGCATCCTCACGGCCATTGATGCCATCAAGGCCTCGCTCAACTCCACGTTTGCCAGCCTGGGTGCCAATTCCTTTGAAATCAAGGCCAAAGGCTACAGCAACCGGATGCGGCGCGGGGGCGTGCAGGACAAAACCTACCCGGCCCTCACGTATCTGCAGGCCCGCCAATACAAGAACCAGATCGGGGACGAGGCCAAAGTGGGAGTATCGGCCTTCATTGCGGGGGCTGTGGAGGTGAAGGCCAACGGCGAGAAAACCAACCCCAATATGCAGGTGGTAGCGGGTGATGAGAACTACCTGCTGATTCAGAGCTACAACCTGAAAGCGGGCCGCTCTTTCTCCCAGACCGAGTTGGATAACGGGACCAACGTAGCCATCGTCGGCTCCGAAATCAAAGAGAAGCTCTTTCCCAGCCAAAGTCTGCTGGACAAATACGTATACCTGCTGGGCCGTCGCTTTCTGGTGATTGGAGAGCTGGAGAAAAGTGGCAGCAGTATGGGTGGGGGCGGCGGAGCCGACCGGCTGATTCTGATTCCGCTGGAAACCGGCAACCAAATGCCCCGGCAGCGCGCCCTGACCTACGACATCAAAACCGCCACCACCGACGCCAACCAACTCAATTACCTCACCGGTGAGGCCAGCGGCATCATGCGGGCCGTGCGCCACGATATCCTGGGTCAGCCCGACAGCTTTGAGGTAGAACGCTCCGATTCGTTGGCTGGCAAGCTTGATTCCTTATCGGGTAACCTGCGGATGGGTGGGTTTCTGGTGGGTTTTATCACGCTGCTCGGAGCCAGTATTGCCCTCATGAACATCATGATGGTGTCGGTAACGGAGCGCACCCGGGAAATCGGAATTCGAAAGGCTCTGGGTGCCACGGCGCTGCAAATCCGCCAGCAGTTTCTCATCGAGGCCATTGTGATTTGCGTGATGGGCGGCTCGCTGGGCATTCTGCTAGGCGTGGGCATGGGCAACGGCGTATCGCTGCTGGTAGGCAGCGGCGGCTTCATTGTGCCGTGGCTCTGGATGATGGTGGGCCTGGTAATTTGCGTGACGGTGGGTCTGGCTTCCGGCTACTATCCGGCCAGCAAAGCCGCCGCCCTCGACCCAATTGAGTCGTTGCGGTTCGAGTAGGCCACGGCGGTTGAACCCCTTCCTGGGTCGGTGCCTGGAGGAGGCTGCCCGATGCTACCTCACCCTTTATGTTCCCCATCGTTCGTCTGCTGCTGAACCTGTTTTCACGCCGACTGCGCGACCGGGCCGAAGCAATCCAGCTCCGGCAGGAACTCCTGGCGTATCAGCGGCGGCAGCCGCTACACGCGCAGATTCCGAATCTGGATACGGCCCGGCGTGCGTTCGGGACGCACTTCGATTCGCAGCACCCTTTGCTGGTTCAGCATAACCCTGCTGGGCTGGGCCCCGCTTCCCGGATTCGCCACTGTATCCGGAACTGGCTCGTACGCTGCTGTACCAACTGCCCAAAACTACTAGCTCCGAGCAGCGGCTTCGGCTGCTTCAGCAGGATGTGTACCTGCGGTTTGGCCGGGGGGGACGCCCGCCCGAACCAAATGAGGCGTTGGTGCAGGCTTTCGAAACGTGGCAGCAGCCCAGGGCAGATGAAGCAAACCAAGTGGCCAAGTCACACGCAAGATGAAGCGGTAATATTCTCCACCTGTGAGATGGATAGGAGGGAGGCTGCCGGAAGTTTTGGCACCGCGTGGGGCCCGAGGCCGGAATCAGGCCGACCGGATTAGCAGGTGGTGCGCGGCAGTAATGGCGACAATGACAGAAGTGCCACCGAACCACGCGGCAACCAGTGGGCTTGATGCGCCACATGCGCTGCACGATGACCTATATGGTAGCTAAAACTCCTGCTGGTCACAGCCCCACATAGCAGAGGTCCTTCGGTAAACGTTACCAAGATGCCCGCACCTAGCAATGCTGGAGTAACAAGCGCAAGGCAACAACGAACAGCCAGTTCTTCACGCTGCGGCAGCGTATAGTATACAGGGCGCAAAGCGGCAGTAAGGGTGGTTAAGTATTTTATTCATATGTTTGCCATGGGTAAACATATGAATAAAATGGAAAACAATTCAGTCGGTCAGCGGTTTATGCAATTGATAAACCATTTGGGTGTATCAAAAAATGCCTTTGCTATGTCGCTGGACAAGACGGCAACCGTCATTCAGCACTTGGTAGAAGAACGAAATAAGCCAGGATTTGACCTTATTTGCAAGGTATTTGAAGTATATCCAAATGTTTCTAAAGATTGGCTGTTGCAGGGAACTGGTCCAATGCTGACTGGCACCGAAGAACTTCCAAAGCAGGAAAAACAACCCGCATTGCCGCAGCCGATGGCCGCTGAAATTCCTGCTGCCCCGGTCGTACCCGCGGAGGTTGTATCTGTTGAAGCTGCTGCCGCTCTAGTGCCTGTCGCTCCGGCTGAGCCCATGGCTGTTCCAACACCCGAACCCGTAGTTGCCGCCGGCCCGCCTGTGCCGGGGCCAGTTGTGGCATCGCCTCCCGTTGCAGAATCAGCCGTAGTAGCCCCATCTGCTTCGGATGCGGGGGCTTGGCAGACCGCCCTGTACACCCAGCAGATGGCCCACCAACTGGCTCTGGCCGAACTGCGTAACCAGCACCTGCAGGACCAGCAGCGCCTGATGCAGCAGATGATGGACCTGATGCAGCGGAAGTTGCTGTAACCCAGAAAACCGAGTTTATTTTATATTGCCCAAAAGAAAAAGAACCTGATGCCAATTGGTATTAGGTTCTTTTTCTTTTGGGTAATAGCGTAGTTGGAGCAGCGTTAATGCTGAAATATTTCCACGCCTATTTCTTCCGCTTCCATCAGGTTCTGCGGATTCACGGCGGTGAGGCGCAGACGCTTTAATTCGCCTACCAGCAGTGGGTCGTATTTGGCTACCACCCGAATGTAATTGGGCGTGAAGCCTTCCATCTGTCCGTTAGTCACGTCATCCTCGAAGAGTACGGCAGTTTCCAGGCCGGTGTGCTGCTCGTAGAAATAGCGCTTCTTCTTTTCCGAGAGGCTGCGCAGCTGGGTGGTACGCTCGTGGCGGTGGCGGTCCTGCACGCGGCCGGGCAGCGTGGGCGCCAGCGTGTTTTCTCGCTCCGAGTACGGGAATACGTGCAGGTAGCTTACGTCCAGCTCGTTGAGGAACTGGTAGGTTTCCAGGAAATCGGCCTCCGTTTCGCCGGGAAAGCCCACGATGACGTCCACCCCGATGCAGGCGTGGGGCATCACCTCCTTGATCAGGCGCACCCGCTCCTGGTACAGCTCGCGGCGGTAGCGGCGGCGCATCAGGCCCAGAATCTTGTTCGAGCCCGACTGCAGCGGGATGTGGAAGTGGGGCATAAACCGCTTCGACTGCGCCACGAAACGGATAATTTCGTCGGACAGCAGATTCGGCTCGCAGCTGCTGATGCGGAACCGCTCGATGCCTTCCACCTCATCCAGGGCCCGTACCAAGTCGAAGAAGTTCTCCTTCCGCTCCCGTTCAGGGCCCTGCAGACCAAAGTCGCCGAGGTTCACGCCCGTCAGCACAATTTCCTTCACGCCGGTTTCGGCCAGCTTCTGCACGCGCTCCACCACGCTCTGTACCGAGCCCGAGCGGCTGGCTCCGCGCGCCAGCGGAATGGTGCAAAACGAGCAGGAGTAGTCGCAGCCGTCCTGCACCTTCAGGAAGGTGCGCGTCCGGTCGCCGTAGCTGTGGGCCGCGTGAAATTCGGTGGCCTCAGAAATAGGCGAGGCGAACACCTGCCCAGGCTGGCCCGTGGCGGGCTTCTGGAAGCCGGCCAGCGTTTCTACCAGTTGGAACTTCTCGGCGGCACCCAACACAGCGTGCACGCCGGGGATTTCGGCAATTTCCTGGGGCTTGAGCTGGGCATAGCAGCCCACAATGGCCACGAAAGCCTCGGGGTTGTGCTTAAGGGCCTCTTTCACCACCTTCCGGCACTTGCGGTCGGCGTGGTCCGTCACGGAGCAGGTGTTGATGACGTAAATATCGGCCGCGTCCTCGAAGGCAGCCTTCACGAAGCCATGTTCCTCAAACTGCCGGCCGATGGCCGAGGTTTCAGAGAAGTTGAGCTTGCAGCCCAACGTGTAAAAGGCGACTTTTCTGGTTTCCATTTCCATAAACAAGGCGGCAAAGATACGGCGGAAGTTGCGGGTTTCCGGTAGTAGCGGAGGCCTACAACCCGCTGGCCGGCTGGTTGGTTTCCCGCAGCCGGGTTTCGACGGCTTGCATCAGCCCCGCCAGGTCCAGGGGCCGCAGCTCCAGGGCCGACAGAAACACCTGCCAGGGCTCGATGGCCGCATCGCGCCGGAACACGACCGGCAGGGAAGTTGCGCGCAGTGCCGGGTACTGCCGGGCCAGCTCGTCGCGGTGTAGAAACTGGGTGCGGGCCGGTAGCCGCTCTAGGAACACCCGCCACTCTGGATACATCGTGCGTGCCCCGTACGTGACGGCGCACAGCGAGCAGGGGTAGGTGGCTGGCGCAAAGGTTTTGTGCAGCGTATCGAGCACGCCGTTGAGCAGCCCCGCGTCGGCGTTGTACACGAAAAGTAGCTCGGGTTGGGGGGCGTTCATAGGAGTGGAGAAGAGGTTGTTGCCGCAAGAAGTCGGCCGGAGCCGGAAGTTGCAGGTTTCTGGTATGCGCGAGAGTGGACTTGGAGGACGGGCGGCGGAATGTATAGCTTTGACTGGCCTATCTGATAGGGAAGCTCATGACCTAATCTCTGCTTTTCAATGGCCTACCTCACGGGGAAGCGTACAGATGAAAGACCACCCACACCTACACCACTCATCTAATAAACCCATGAAAAATATCATAATAATTTTTCTACTACTATTAGTCATTGCAACTCATAATAATCATTGCAGAGCTCAATCATTAAGTAAAAAAAATATGTTATATATACGTTCAAAAACGAAGAAAATAAATATACGTGGATTGCTAATTATGATAGCATAGTTTCCGGCAAAGAAAATTATGGTAGACTTTTTTTAGAAGGTTTTTCAAAGAATAGCCTCGATTCTTGTTTTATTTGTAATAACATAGTAAAAAATGGGTTTAATCCATTTAGTCTGTATGGATATTCTTCTTTTTCCTTTTCAAAAGAATATTTAGATGACGTGGACTATTTAGTAAATATAATAGATAAAAAATCAATTAAAATAGGGGGAATTAATAAAGCATATATATATGCCATGGTAGTAAGCGGTATATTTTGTATAATTAAAAAACCAAATGAATGGACAGGTTTGTATGATTATTCAGGGTATGTATATATTCCAATGTATGATTTTAATATTTTAGAACTTAGACATAGTGAAATAAAGAGCCTATACAAAAACGTATACAAAGTGAATTACAATGCTATTCAACAAATTCCAATCAACAGATGATTCTAAGGCAATTGTTGGTCATGTGTTAAGTCAATAGAATCAAGGCACTTTCGATGATAGTTTTATAGCAGATTCGAGAACGGTGTAGCAGTTTGTTAGTCAAACTTTTAAACAAGTGTGTATAAGTGTAGGCTTCCCCGTGAGGTAGGCCAGTGAAAAGTAGAGATTTTATGAGGTAAGCCGACCTCAAACAAAGTTCAGGGTATTAGCAATCAAGCTTGGGTCTAGCCCTTTCTTACTTCCGCAGAAAATCAGCAAAAGACGTCTGTTCATACGCCTGCCCGAAACGGAGTTGCTGGTCAGATACGGTGGAGTCGCGCTCAATCACCTGCCGGGCCACGTTATCGTAGGTCACCGTGCCGGCTGGCGTCACCACGCCGAAGCCATCGGTGAAGCAGTAGAAGGCCGCCCCGCTGGGCCAGGCGGCCGGGGCGGGGGCCAGCAGGTCGCGGCTCCAGCGGAAGCCAGTGGCAGGTAGTTGCAACTGGCGCAGGAGGGTAGCGGCTACGTCGGTCTGGCTGCCGAAGGTGGTGATCTGGCGGCCCCGGGCGGCCGGGCGGAGGGCCCCGCCGGTGAGCAGCAGCGGCACCCGGAACTTGGCGGGGGCATGGTTGGGCGAGTCGCCGGGCTGGGGGTGGCCGTGGTCGGCCACCAGCACTACCAGCGTATTGTTCCACCAGGGCTGCCGGCGGGCCTCGGCCAGAAACCGGCCCAGCACATGGTCGGTATAGTACACCGAGTTGCGGAAGCGACTGGCCTCATCCGCGCCCGGGAAGCGGGTGCGCATGGGCACATCGAAGGGCTCGTGGGAGCTGAGCGTAAAGGCCGTCACGAAGAACGGGGGCCGCTGCCGGGGCAGCTCGCGCAGCATGCGGGCAAACAGCAGGTGGTCGTGGGCACCCCATTTAGAGTTCTGGTCCTGACGGGCAAAGTCGGCGCGCTCCGTGAACCGCTCGTAGCCGGCCGTCACGAGGTAGCTTTTCATGTTAGCGAAGGCCAACTCGCCACCGTGGTAGTAGGCCGTACTGTAGCCCTGCCCGCGCAGTACCCGGGCCAGGTGGGGCAGGCGCTCCGTTTTGCGCGGGTACTTAATAATGGAGGTAGCGGGCTGATTGGGGTAACCCGAAAGCAGGGCTACTAATCCCTTCTGGCTCCGGTCGCCGGCCGCGTAGATGTTGCGAAACGAAACCCCGGTGCGGGCCAAGCTATCAAGGGTAGGCGTTACGCCCTGGTCGCCGCCCAAATGGCCCACTAGCTTACCGGTGAAGCTTTCCAGAATGATGAACAGCACGTTGGGCCGGCCGGGGCGCAGCAGCCGGGTGGTATCGGGGCTGGCGGGGGCATACAGCTGCCCGGTTAGGCGGGTAGCGGTGGAGTCGGGTAGGAAGGCGTAGCCGCTTGGGCCGGTGTTCTGCAGGAAAATCGAGTTGACCACATTCCAGGGCACGTTTACGGCCGCGTGGTTGGCGAAGGGCACGCCGGAGAAGTACACGTCGCTCTGGTTTACCGGAATCTGCTGCAGGCCGCCGCGCAGGGGCACCACCAGCAGCACCAGGTACAGCAGCCCCGCCAGCGCCGCCCGGCCCCGCCCGAAGCCCGCCGGCAATGCTGGCAGACGGCCCACGACTCCTTTATATAGGTACCAGCCCAGGACCAGCAGTCCCGCAAATAGCCCCAGCAGCAATGCCACCGGTGCGCTGCCCGCCGAAGCTGCCGCTTCCTGCGGCGTGCTCAGGTATTGCAGCGGCGTGGCGTCGAGCCGGAAACCCCAGGCCCGGTACAGTTCCAGATCGGCCGTGGTAAGGGCGGCTAGCACCACGCCCGCCACGGCCGTGAAGCCCCGCAGCAGCCGCTCCAACGGAAACCGCGTCCCCAGCAGGCTGCCCAGCGTGAACAGCGCAAACGGTAGTACGCACAGGTACGCTGCCGCCGAGGCATCCAGGCGCAGGCCGTAGCCGAAAAGGCGGGGAACGGTGCCCGTCGGCAGCGCCGCCGTGCGCGCCCAGTGGTAGAGTAGAAAGACAGCCTTAGCCGCCACGAAGTACACCAGCCAGAACAGAAAGTAACGGGGCTGGAACGCAAAGCGGTTTTTCACTCCGCAAAGGTAGAAGACAGGCCCATACCAACGGTAGCGCCCAGGTAAGGAACCTTGCCCGAGTGGGGAAGCACTTACTACTGCCGGCTCTGTAAGTATGAAGGTAGGTTGTGTTAAGAAATAGTGTGCTTTTTTAGAAAGTCTGTAGTTTTATAGGGGGGTGACGGGTGAAAAAAGGTTGTTTATCGAAAAAATAGGTGAAAAAATTATGGGGCTATTGCAAAACCCGGCAACTTGCCTCTACCTTTGACATACTAACCCCGAATTATTTTCTCACGCCTACCTTCTAGCATGGCCATTCTTCGCTTCAAAGCCCTCGAACTTGTGGATCAGCGCCAGCCGCTGGCCGTCACCATCTCTGGTGAGCGTCGCTCCGAAACGTTCGGCAAGAACGTGTTCAACCTCGATGCCATGCGGGCTACTATGCCTGGCGAATACTTCAAGAAGCTACAAGCAGCCATTAAGCAAGGCTCGCCGGTAGAGCGCAGCGTGGCCGACGCCGTGGCTTCGGCCATGAAAACCTGGGCTATGGCCAAAGGCGCCACCCACTACACGCACTGGTTCCAGCCTCTGACCGGTGCTACCGCCGAAAAGCACGACTCGTTCTTCGACCTGAACTCCGACGGTCGGCCAATCGAGAACTTCAAAGGCTCGGCGCTGGTGCAGCAGGAGCCCGATGCTTCGTCGTTCCCCAACGGCGGCATCCGCAACACCTTCGAGGCCCGCGGCTACACGGCCTGGGACCCCACGTCGCCCGCTTTCATCATTGAAACCGCCGGGGCCAAAACCCTGTGCATTCCCACCATCTTCGTTGCCTACACCGGCGAAGCCCTCGACTACAAAGCCCCGCTGCTGAAGTCGCTGGCTACTCTGGAAAAGGCCGCCGTGGATGTGTGCCAGTACTTCGACAAAGACGTGCAGCGTGTGCACACCACGCTGGGCATCGAGCAGGAGTACTTCTTGGTAGATAAGGCCCTGTACAGCGCCCGCCCCGACCTGGTGATGACCGGCCGTACCCTGTTCGGCCACGCGCCGGCCAAAGGCCAGCAGCTCGAAGACCACTACTTCGGCTCGATTCCGGCCCGTGTGCACGCCTACATGCTGGAGTACGAGGAGGAAGCTAACAAGCTCGGCATCCCGCTGCGCACCCGCCACAACGAGGTGGCTCCGCACCAGTTCGAGTGCGCCCCCACCTTCGAGGACGCTAACCTGGCTGTCGACCACAACCAGCTGCTCATGGACATCATGGAGCGCGTGGCCGACAAGCACAACTTCAAGGTGCTGCTGCACGAGAAGCCTTTCGCGGGCGTTAACGGCTCGGGCAAGCATAACAACTGGGCCATGAGCACCGATACCGGCGTGAACCTGCTGGCTCCCGGTCGTCGTCCGAAAGAGAACCTGCAGTTCCTGGCGTTCTTCATCACCACCATCAAAGCTGTTCACCGCTACGCCGATTTGCTGCGTTCCAGCATCGCCTCGGCCAGCAACGACCACCGTTTGGGCGCCAACGAAGCCCCGCCGGCCATCATGTCGGTATTCGTGGGCTCGATGCTCGACTCGGTACTGGATGAGTTGGAGCGCACCGCCAAAGTGCCCCTGGATAAAGGTGACAACATCTACCTGAAGCTCGGCATCGACAAGATTCCGGCCATCCTACTCGATAACACCGACCGTAACCGTACCTCGCCTTTCGCCTTCACCGGCAACAAGTTCGAGTTCCGCGCGGTAGGCTCCTCAGCCAACTGCTCCTCGGCCATGACCACGCTCAACGCCATTGTGGCCGAGCAACTCATCGACTTCAAAACCTCCGTTGATAAACTCATCGGCGAAGGCAAGAAGAAGGAAGTAGCCATTGTGGAAGTGCTGCGCGAGTACGTTATCAGCTCGAAAGCCATCCGCTTCGAGGGCAACGGCTACTCCGACGAGTGGAAGGATGAGGCCGCTACCCGGGGCCTGAGCAACATCCCCACCACGCCCCAGTCGCTGGATGCCATGGTGACGGACGAAGCGGCTTCCCTGTTCCAGCGCCACAACATCTTCTCGCACGTGGAGCTGCACGCCCGCCACGAGATTCTGCTGGAGGACTACATGAAGAAAATCCAGATCGAAAGCCGCGTAATGGGTGACCTGGCCGTAAACCACATCATCCCCACGGCGGTTGCCTACCAGACCAAGCTCGTAACCAACGTGCGCGGCCTGCGGGAACTGGGCCTCGACGACGAGAATACCACCGTTACGCTGGACACTATCAAAGCTATTTCGCGGCACATCACCACCATCAAAACGCAGGTGGATGAGATGATCAACGCCCGTAAAGTGGCCAACAAGATTGAGGATACACGGGAGCGCGCCATTGCGTACTGCGACACCGTGAAAGCGCATTTCGACGCCATCCGCCGCTCGGCTGATAAGCTGGAGCTGATGGTAGCCGATGAGGACTGGCCCCTGGTAAAGTACCGCGAACTGTTGTTCCGGCACTAAGTCCAGAGTCAGAATCGGGCCGGAGTTGGGTGGGAATTTTCTCCGCGCCACGATTTCAGAAAAGCCGTTTCCGGGTGGGGACGGCTTTTTTTGTGCCTGCATTTCGCTGCCTACTAAAAACGCTCTGCTGGCAGCATGCAGGGCGTTTTGCTTTTTGTCAGTAGGCAACGGTAAGCAGCATGATGCAGCGACCCGCCCCCAATCCGCCCCCAGTTTTACGAGGATTTGCGGGCCGTGCGGCGGTAGCTGTCGAGTAGTTCCTGCTCGTCGGTGCCGAGGTAGCGGATGAAGCTCTTCTCCATCTGGTAGTCGGTGGTCACCATCATCTGGGTGCGGGGTACACCCTAGTATATGCGGGTGCTCATGAAGGTCTTGCGGCCAATGCGTGAGGCAACGCGCAGAAGGGTGATGCCAGCAAAGTGCGCGACGTGTGGCAGGTACGCGTCCAGTTCGTGCGCTGCCGGCAGGTAGGTGGGTAGGCCCCGGCCGGCGTACTTGGCCACCAGCTGCACGGGTTTGAGCACATCGTCGTCAATAAACGGAAGCAGGCACACGATGCCCGTCTTGCCGGCTTCGATACGGATCAGCTCGCCGTGAATGTGCTCCGGTGCCAGCTTATCGGCGTCGGAGATGTGCAGGCCGGTATAGGCGCAGAACAGGGACTTGTCGCGGGCGTGCACGATGCGCTGCAGATGGTCCTCGATGGTGAGGTTGCGGCGGCCTTGGATGCGCTGGAAGTGGGGGAAGTACCCAGCAGCCGCTCCCACACCTGGGGCGTGGTCAGGTCCACACTGGCCCAGCGTTGCAGCTCCGGGGCCGTGAGGAAGTCAGCCCCAATGTAGGATTTCTTGGCCACCCAGTCGTGAAACTGCTGGTTTACAGGCAGTTGCCGTTTATCGCACCAGTAGAGGAAATTCTTGATGTAGCCGCTGAACGTGTTGACCTCATTGCCCAGCACGGAGAGCTGATAGTACTGGAAGGTGTCGTAGAACTCCTGGTTCATGCTGCGAAATGTGAGCGGGTACTAAACTCGGTCAGGTCCTGGTGCAGGCGCCGCAGATAGGTCTTGTTCAGCGGCCGGTAGCCAAGTTCACGCGGCTCTCTGCTCCCCGTTGCGCCGAGCTTCTTGGTGGGCCTCCTGCGCCACGAGCGTCCAGCGGCCCAGCACGCCGTTGATGGGCTCGGCGTAGGAGCCGGGTTTGTCCTTCACCCGGCCGGTTCTGGCGTTTCTGTCGGCCGGGCGGTAGTACTCACCGGTGCTCAGACGCAGGCGGCGGTTATCTCAGCAGAAAGTGAGCTGGGTGGGGGCAGTGCCTTTCTTCTTAGAGAGCTTCTCAAGGCGTAACTGGCCCGTTACTTCCATGGCAAATAGGAGGGTGGAGTGATAGAGTAGAAAACAGCAGTGACCTGCGTAACACGAAGCTACGCAGGCCATACCACAACCGGTAGAACACCGGGTTCAGTTACCAGGCTTGGCGCTTGAGAAAGTAGTAACGGCTGTTTTCATCCCCATAGGAGACTGTCTCCCAGCTTTATGCTGCCAGAAAGTTATCGAACGGCCGCTTCGTCGGCAAACAGCTTGTCATGGCCATTTTCCTTGTAGTTTTTGGGTCGGGTAGTAGGAGCACGCCCCTGGGAAAGAAGAGGGAGCTGCCTACGGTTTAGCTTACACCAGGGAAAAACTGGCAAGTATAATATATAAGGTATTTAAAATAAGGGCTTTTCCCAAAATAGGAATAGCTGTTTGTCTTGTATATCCTACGTTTTAACTGGTAAAAATGCAGAACCAACGAAATTGTGCAGACGTACAAAGGCCACTGCGGCGCATAGGAAGCAACTTTGTGCCCGATTATGACTTATTAAAGTCCTTACGGCTTCTCCGACATACCACACCTCTACCATCTCAAAATGAAACTAAGCGCGACTCCATTTCACCCGGTAACGGGAGATTTGCTGCCGGCCTATAGGGACGCGTATCTACGCGGTGACCTATCCAGCCAGAATACGGAACTCGTTGACGCGTTCCTTAAAGCAGATAAACAAGTGGCTGATGAAACGCTCAGCCGCTTTTACGAACTCAAACAAAAAGGCCACCAGGTAAAGCCCGTGGGCTGGGTGCAGCGGCAGTTCGAGCTGATGCGCACCGAGCCGGAGCGGTTTCGCCGCCGGGCGGCTTCCCTTATCGTGGGCAGCGCCCTGGTAAGCGGGGCCGTCTTCGCCGGAGCCAACCTGCCCAACACGCCCACGGAAGCCGTGCCGGTTACGAGCGAGTTGGCCGAGTCGGCCGCCGAGGCCAGCGCGTTGCGCGTTTCCACGGTAGCGGGCCGCATTCTGGATGAAAATGGCAAGCCCCTGGTGGGCGCTACTGTGTGGGTGAAAGGCACCCGTACGGGCGTCAGCACGGATGCTGAGGGCCAGTATACGTTGCGCATGGCTGCCGGGCAGCCGGCCACGCTGCAATACGCTTACGCGGGCTACAAGGAAGAGGAAGTGATTCGCTCTAAGGGCGGCACGGCCAACGTCACGCTGCTGCCCCGCACCGGAAAGGCTGCCACGGCTAAAAAGCGCTGGCTGTTTTTTTAACCCGCTAACCCAGCGCGCCGCCAGCTCCGGTAGTTTGTGGGAAGCCGACCGGAACCGGCGGCGCGCTGTGAGCCCGGCCCCTGCGCGCCGGGCATGCCATCCTTGTTCAACGCTTACTCTCACCGCTAACTCAAGCAGTTGCATGCGCATCCCTTTTCTAAACCAGTTGGTGGTGAAAAAAATCACGGGAGATGCCGTGGGCGCTACGCGCTCCAGTGCGGAAACGCTCATTCAGCACCTGCTGCGGGAACTGCCCGAATTAGTGGCCGTCGCGGTGGTGGACACCGCCTCCAGCAAAATGGTAGCCGCTTACACGGCGACGCCCAAATTCGACCCCTACAAGCTTACAGGGCGCAGTACCGACTTGTTTCGGGGGCTGCAGCGGATGCTCGCCGCCCCGTGGCTGCAGGGCCAGCAGGTAACCGATCTGGTAGTGGTGCTCGATGAGCAGCTGCATTGCCTGCGCCCCGTGGGCCAGGGCCGGCAGATCGTCTACCTGGTCGTCCGGTTGGCCGATACGAATATGTCGCTGGTGCGGGACATTCTGCGTCGGCACGCCTTTTAACGTTTCTTTTTTACACTTTCTTTTTTCGCGTTCATGTCCACGTTGACCCCCAACCAAGTAATTCAAAACATCCTGAAAGAACTGCCCTCGCTGGTAGCCGTAGCCGTGGTGGAAACGGAAACGGGTATGCCCCTGGCGCACCATTCGAACCTGGCTTCGTTTGATGCCGAAACGGCTGCCGCTTACAACACGGAGGTAGTAAAGCAGAAGTTAAAAGCCATTCAGGCCCTGAAGCTGAACCAGACCATCCAGGACATCCTGCTGACCCTGACCGACCAGCTGCACCTGCTCAAGCTCTCGGCCGACGGGGGCAAGTTCATCTACCTGGCCGTGAACTCGGCTGATACGAACCTGGCCATGGCGCGTCAGATTGTAAAAAGCCAGGCTGCCGTTCTCAACTAGGGCGCCCCACGCGTGTAGTAGCCGCAGAACGGGCCCGCCGACCAGCTGTTACCAGCTGCCGGCGGGCCCGTTCTGCGTGTGGTGCAGCACGAAACCCGCTACGCAGGCCACACTACAACCAGATAGAACACGAGGTTCAGTTACCGGGCCCGGCGCTTGAGAAAGTAGCGGTTGCGTTCCTCATTGCTGTAGGGCATCACTTCCCAGCCCTGGGCGGCTAGGAAGTTGAGCACGGCCGCCTCATCGGCAAACTCTTTGTCACGGCCGTTCTCCTCATAGCGTTTAAGCTTGGGGTTAGGCGTCACGCCATCCTGTAGGGTCAGCTTACACCCAGCGCCTCCCAGGAAAGTGACGTAGGCCACGCCATACTGCGCGGGAGCAGCCGCAGCGAGCGTTGCGCTGGGGGATTGGGCCAGGACGGCCGGGGTAGCTGCCGACGTGAGCAGCAACAGTAGTAGTAGACGGCTGAACATAGAAGAGGGAGTAGAGGAAGGAATACTAGTGCAGCAGGCAGGCGCAATAATTACGCCATACGGTAGCTGCGGTAAGTCCTAGAATTAGGTAATAAGTAGTTTGATTGCTGCCCGCATCCTCTGCCACGGGCCAGCGCAGCAACTCGCGGGGAGGATGAAAATGGGAGCTACTTGTTTGACTGCTGTGCCGCCAGCAACCAGGCACGCGCGTCCTCGATATTATCGAACATGTGCATGGTAAGCTGGCCCTCGAAGCCCAGCAGCATGGACGTGGCCGACTGGGCCGCCAGCGACTCGGAGCTGACGATGTGGGCGAAGTGGGTCAGGCCGCTGGCAATGGCGCGCGGGGCCCAGTTGGTGACAATCCACTCCACGGCGTGGTCCCAGGGGCCGAGCACCTGGCGGTTGTCGTTGAGCAAGTAGGCGCAGGCGTGTTCCTGCAGCGTGGGCAGGCAGGCATCGGCCCCGGCAATAATGCCGGTGTAGGTCTGGTAGCCGACCCAGTTGTTGTACACCCACTTGTTGGCCGGGTCGTAGGCAATGGTTAGGTAGACCTTGCCAAAGCCGTTAGTCAGGTTAGTAGGCATCGGGGGAAGCGGAAAGGCGTAGGAAGAAAATGCTACCGCAAAGGTAGCTCCGGCAGAGTCAGGAGGCTGGCTACGGCCAACCCCTGTCATCTCCTAAAAGAGCAGCATCACAGCCAACGTAACCAGCCACAGCAAGCCGCTGACCACGGACGTATTCAGGCGGGTTTCGGCCGAAAAGGGTAACAGCAGGCCCAAACTGGCCACCAGCAGCAGCATAATGGGAAACGCCGCCACGGCCGAGTTATAGACGCCGCCCCCGTAGGGCGCAAAAGGCTCCCGGCCGGCGGCTACAGCCGGGGCCTTCACAAGCCGTACCACACGCAGCAGCGGCGTGCGCCATACCGTTAGAGTGCGGGCATCCTGCACCCGAAAGGCCTGGCGTGTGTGCAGCCGAAAGCTGGTGTGGGGCGTAAGGATGCGGTAAGCCATCTGGGGGTTGGAAAGCGTGGCCCCAATAGAAACCGGCCGCCGCTCCAAAATAGGCTCATTGGAAAACTGCTGCAGGGGCAAGGCCCAGTCCAAGGCCAGCACCACACAGAATACCACGGCCGCCCGGTTTACCCAGCGGGCGTTATGCGCCATTTGGGCCATCCGCGCCTCCTCGGCCTCCCGGCGCAGCATGGCCAGCGTACGGGCATCAGGACGATAACCGGTCATGCGGGAGGGGAATGTTGATGATGGAAAAGCAGGAAAACAGGCGGGCTGTTCAGTGGCGCAGGAACCCGAATAACCGAAACTCTACCGGAACATACAACGCCCCGGCTCCTGGCCGGGGCGTTGTATGTTCCGGTAAGAAGCCGCGTGTACGCAGGCAGCGTGGGTGAGAAAACCTAGGCGAACGGCACCAGGGCCGCGAGCAGCGTTGTGGTAATCTGATGCCAGCGGGCGTAGGGCCACATGGTACCGGGGGCAGTAACGCCGGCCTGGATAATTTCACGCCGGGCAGTAAGCAGCCAGCTCAGCAATACGTGGCGGTCTGGCAACGGCTGGCCGGAGTGCAGGGCCTCAGGCCACTCGGCTAAAGGCCATTCCTGTAGAAAGTACTCTGCCTGGTCGACAATACGGGCCAAGCGAGCGGGAGCATATGGGTCGGTGGAAGGCAGGTGACGGGCAGCTCGGTATAAGTCGCGTAGGGCTGTCCGGGCCGGCGGAAAGGCTGTCTTTCCACCCGGCAATGGGGCAGGGTTTTGTTTCATGTGCGCCCACTTACGGCCCTCTTTCGGCGGCCGGATTGCATGGTAGAGCTTCAAAATGAATAAAATTTGGAGTGGGAATTTTTTGCGTTTAAACCGGGTTTAAGGCCGATTTAAGCCGAAAGCTGATGGGGAAGCGTGGTATCGTCGGGCAGTATTTCGGCGCCGGTACCGTGGTCAGGAACGAGACGTTTCCAGGTGGCCTGCTTCAGCTCTTCCAGGCGCGTGAGCGTATCCTGCACCGTGGCGGTTGACCGAAGCTTGTCGAACAGTCCCGACTTCCGGGCCACTTTCAGCAGCTGTTCCACTACCACCGGCAGCACCCAGCCGACCACGCTGGATGCCAACGCCCCGCGCAAGCCAATGCGCAGCAACAGCCGGGTTGCCATCCGCTCCAGCAGTAGTGCCCGGGCGGCCGGCAGGGCTTTTCCCAGCAGAAACTCCCGTACCTGTCGCACGTTGCCTTTTTCTACTTCGGCCCGGAGTACCTCCTGCACCGAATCGAGAGCAGTGCCGGCCACCTTGCGGAACAGCCGGCCGGTCTGCCAGGCCTTAAGGCCGGCAAACTGGCTGGCTGTGCGTATGAAATCGGGCAGGCGCGGAAACGGTGTCATCATCTAATCAGAAACTTACCCGCTTTCGGTGGCTGGCGGTAATCCGGCGAGCCGCTCGTACGTAGTAAGTACCCGCTGTTTACGTGGGCTGCTTGCGCATGTTGTTACTAAGCTTTCATCTTTTTTTGCCGCTATGAACGCAATTATCATCCGTACGCCCGGTGGGCCGGAAGTGCTGGAAGCACACGCCGCTGCACTACCTGTTCCAGCTGCCCACGAGGTCCTGATCCGGGTGGCGGCGGCCGGCGTAAACCGCCCTGATGTACTGCTGCGCCAAGGTAAATACCGGGGCAGCGGCGACGTATCCGGCCTGATTCCGGGCCTGGAAATAGCCGGTACGGTGGTGCAGTGCGGCGCGGAGGTTACGCGCTGGCACCTCGGCGACGCGGTATGTGCGCTGCTGGCCCAGGGCGGCTACGCCGAATACGCCGTAGCGGATGCCCGGCACTGCCTGCCCGTACCCGCCGGCTGGACACTGCCTGAAGCCGCCAGCCTGCCCGAGACAGTATTTACCGTGTGGCACAACGTATTTCAGCGGGGGCAGCTCCAGCCCGACGAAACCCTGCTGGTACACGGCGGCAGCAGTGGTATTGGCGTTACGGCCGTGCAGCTGGCCCACGCCCTGGGCAGCCGGGTGGCCGCCACGGTTGGTAGTCCGGAAAAGGCCGCCGCTGTTCGTGCGCTCGGAGCCGATACCGTCATCAATTATAAGGAAGCAGACTTTGAAGCGGTGCTGGCCGGCACTGGCGGGGTTGATGTGGTGCTGGACATGGTAGGCGGCGACTATACGCCCAAAAACCTGCGCCTGCTGCGCGAAGATGGCCGGCTGGTGTTCATCAATGCCATGCGTGGCGGCCCCGCTGAGTTTAATGCGTTGGACGTTATGGCGCGTCGGCTTACCATCACCGGGAGTACCCTGCGGCCGCGCTCTGCTGACTTTAAGGCGGCCCTGGCCCTAGAGGTGGAGCGGCACGTCTGGCCGCTGCTGGCCAGCGGGGCCGTGCGGCCGGTACTGCATGCTACCCTGCCGCTGGCGCAGGCCGCCGAAGCCCACCGGTTGCTGGAAAGCAGTACCCACATCGGTAAAATCGTGCTTACAGTAGCTGGCTGACCTCGCGGGAAAGTGGTCGGAGTGCAATATTCCCAAAAAAGGACAGTTTTTTTCTTCCTCAAGCACAGCAGCGGCCAACGAAAGACGTCTTTAGTGGTTGTACGAAGGGCCTGCCCGCCGGGCAGCCTCCTGTTCTTTCTGCTCTACCACACCTTAACTTATGTATTCAGCACTTCTTATCGGGGCTACCGGCTTGGTGGGCGACTACCTGTTGCGCCAGTTGCTGCTTGATGACCGGTTTAGCCGCCTGAAAGTATTTACCCGGCGACCAACTGGCTACCAGAACCCCAAACTGGAAGAGCACGTGGTGGATTTCGACCAGCCCCGCAGCTGGAACCACCTGCTCACTGGCGACGTGCTGTTTTCCTCCCTGGGCACTACTCTGCGCCAGGCCGGCGGACAAAAGGCGCAGTATAAAGTAGACTACACCTATCAGTTTCAGGCTGCCCAGGCCGCCGCCGAAAACGGGGTGCCAACCTACGTGCTCATTTCAGCGGCCAATGCTGATCCGGACGCGCTGGTGCTCTACAGCCGTATGAAGGGCGAGCTGGAGCGCGACATAAAACGCCTGCCGTTCCGGCGCATCCGCATTTTGCAGCCCGGTATTCTGGCCGGTAACCGCGCGGCTCCGCGCCTGGGCGAACGGCTGGGGCTGCTGCTGGCCACGGCTGCCGGCACTATTCCGCTGCTGCACGCTTACCGGCCCATCCATGCCCGCACCGTCGCTCAGGCAATGGTCAATGCAGCCGTTGACGAAACTCCCGGGGTCCGGATTGATACGCTGGAAGGTGTATTTCGCCGGGCCGGACAGTCGGCCTGACGCATTCGTTTTCCATAAAAAAGCCTTTTTTATGGAAAACGAATGGAAATAACGGAAACAATAAGCTAGGCCTTCTTCCACTTAATGGTGCAGCCGATGGCTTTGGTAGAGCTGACGGAAGCGGGCTTGCCGGCCACCAGCTCGGTCATGGCGTTTTCCAGGTATTTGGTCTTCACTAGTTTAGCGTCTTCCGAGTTGTCATCAATGGCCCCGATGTAGCTCACCACGAAATCAGTGCTTTGGCGGGTGAGCACGTAGAGGTGGGGCGTGCGGGTAGCGCCGAACTGGTGGGCTACCTGCTGGGTTTCATCCTGCAGATACGGGAAGGCATACTTCTTCTCTTTGGCCCGCTTCTGCATCTCGGCAAACGAGTCGCCGGGTACGGTGGCCGGGTCGTTGGGGTTGATGGCCACTACGGGGTAACCCTGCGGCGCGTATTTGGTGTTCAGGTTGATGATGCGCTGCTCGTAGGCCTTGGCGTAGGGGCAGGTGTTGCAGGTAAACACCACGATGTATCCCTTGGCAGCCTTATTATCGGCCAGGGACACCAGCTTGCCATCCACATTTTTCAGCTTGAAGTCGGCGGCTTTGTCGCCCACCTGATAGCCCGCATCGGCCACGGGACGCAGTATAACGAAGCTGCTGAGGGCCAGCACCAGCAGAGAGGCCAGGAAAGGAAATAGCTTTTTCATGGAAGTGAAAAATGAGGGTGAAAACGAGTTACCGCATGAACGCCTGCAACTGCTTCTGCAACTCCTCGGCGGTGAATTCCTGCTCGAAGGTTATCCGTTTGTGGCGGGCGTTGTTGAGCAGCAGCGTGAACGGCAGGGAGCCGGTCCACTTGGGGTCAATGGTGGTAAGGTAGGTGTTGGGGTCGGTTTCGTTAAGCAGCACTACGTCCGATTTCAGCGCGTTTTTCACTATAAAGGGCTTTACCTTCTTGTCTAGTTGCGAAACGTAGTCCATGCTCACCAGCAGCACTTTCACTTTCTGGTTCTTGTACGTAGTGGTGAGCTTGTCGAAATGGGGTAGTTCCTTCACGCAGGGTCCGCACCAGGTAGCCCAGAAGTTCACCACGTAGGTGGTGTCGGTGGGGCGGGAGAGGCGCTTCTGCAGTTCCGGCAACTTAATCACCTGCACCTGCTGGGCCTGGACTGCCGTGGTAAACAGCAGCAGCGAAACCGCCGCGGCAATCAATTTCAATTGGTTCATGTTCACGGGAAAGGGATTTGCAGGAAAGACAGCGGAAGGCCTTCGGAAGTTGCCGGATGCGCCGTCGTTCTGCTCATCGAGTGAAGTACAAACCTTGCGTACCTTTGTTATTCCTCTGAAAAAACGCCTCTCCACCGGGTTTATGAACAAGAACTATTGCCCCAGCCTCACCGAATACAAGCGCCGCCTCTCCCGGGAAGTGAGCATCGGCGACCTGCCGATGGGCGGCCTGAACCCGATTCGAGTGCAAAGCATGACCACCGTGGACACCATGGACACGCTGGGCTCGGTGGAGCAGACGCTGCGCATGGTAGAAGCCGGCTGCGAGTACGTGCGCATCACGGCCCCTAGCGTGAAGGAGGCCCAAAACCTGCTCGAAATCAAGAAAGAGCTGCGCAAGCGGGGCTGCACCGTGCCGCTCATTGCCGACATTCACTTCACGCCCAACGCCGCCGAGCTGGCCGCCCGCATTGTGGAGAAAGTGCGCGTGAACCCCGGCAACTACGCCGATAAGAAGAAATTCGACGTCATTGAGTACACCGACAGCAGCTACGCCGCCGAGGTGGAGCGCATCCGGGAGCGGTTCCGCCCGCTGGTCCAGATCTGCAAGCAATACGGCACCGCCATGCGCATCGGCACCAACCACGGTTCGTTGTCTGACCGGATTCTGAGTCGGTATGGCGACACGCCACTGGGCATGGTGGAGTCGGCGCTGGAGTTTCTGCGCCTCTGCGAGGAGGAGAACTACTACGACGTGGTGCTGAGCATGAAGGCCAGCAACACCCAGGTGATGGTGCAGGCCTACCGCCTGCTGGTGCAGAAACTCGACGCCGAAGGTCTGCAGCCCTACCCGCTGCACCTGGGCGTGACGGAAGCCGGTGAGGCCGAAGACGGCCGCATTAAGAGCGCCGTGGGCATCGGCACGCTGCTCGAAGACGGCCTCGGCGACACCGTGCGCGTGTCCCTCACCGAAGCCCCCGAAGCTGAAGCCCCCGTGGCCAAAGCCCTAATTGACCGGTACACTAAACGGGCCCAGGAAGCACGGCCGATTAAGCCGTTGGCCGTTGTCAGCAGGGAGTACGACACTGACAACCAGCAACTGACAACTGACAAATCGCTCATTCCCATCGACCCCTTCCAGTACCATCGCCGCACCACGCGGGAGGTGCTGAACCTGGGCGGGCAGAACGTGCCCCGGGTGCTGGTGGATATTTCCCGCCTCTCGTCGGTGGAATATGCCGATCTGCGCGCCGTGGGCCATCTGTATTCGGCCTTCCTCGACAAGTTTCAGATGAACGACCTGGGGGCCGACTACCTGTACTCGGGCCAACGGCCGGTGCCGTTCATGCTGCCCAATGGCCTCAAGGAAGTGGTAGACTACACCGCCTGGCTCGACGCCGGCCAGCGCCCCGACCATTACCCGGTGCTTACCCAGGCCGAGTACGCTACTGCCAGTGCCCGCCACCCGGAGCTGAATTTCGTGCGCCAGACCCTCGACTCGCTCACGCCCGCCGCCCTGCAGCAGTTGCGCGACGACGCCACGGCCGTTATCATCCTCGCCACCGACAACGCCCACGCCATGCCCGAAATCCGCCGGGCGTTCTTCGAGCTGCTGAATAACGCGGTGCCCAACCCCGTCATCATTCAGCGCCAGTACCCGGCCCTCACGCCCGAGCAAACCCAGCTCTACGCCGCCACCGACGTGGGCGGCCTGCTCCTCGACGGCCTCGGCGACGGCGTGGTGCTGAGTACCGAGCTGCTGCCCGAGCGCCCGAAAGAGGAGTGGCTGACTACGCTGGACCAGCTCAACCAGCTCAGCTTCGGCATCCTGCAGGCAGCCCGCACCCGCATGTCCAAAACCGAGTACATCAGTTGCCCCAGCTGCGGCCGTACCCTGTTCGATTTGCAGGAAACCACCGCCATGATCCGCAAGCGCACCGACCACCTCAAGGGCGTGAAAATCGGCATCATGGGCTGCATCGTGAATGGTCCCGGCGAAATGGCCGACGCCGACTACGGCTACGTGGGCGTCGGTAAAGGCAAAATTGCCCTCTACCGCGGCCAGGAAGTCATCAAGAAATCTGTACCCGAAGAACGCGCCGTGGACGAGTTGATTGAGCTCATGCGCGAAGACGGCCGCTGGCTGGAAAAGGAGTTGCTGGAAGAGCCGGTGGTAGGGTAGGCGAGTCTAAATAAATTGGAAACGGGATTGGGCTGTATGGTTCAATCCCGTTTTTGGCTTGTAACCAAGAGTAACTATGCTGGATTTTTATCTGATTCCCGACAGCCAGAATATTTCGAGTAAGGGCTTAACGCTGGAGCGTATTGGCGGTATTGAATACGAGGCGTTTATCGAATTGCAAGCAGCCGGAATTATCGAATCGTGGCTTGATTACTACAGTGAATTTCGTTGGGGCAATGAGTTGATTATCCGCAAACAACAGCAGCTGCACCAGTTGCCCGCAACTGCCGTGCACTCAGGCACGCGTACGGTATTTGCGACACTTATCCAGTTGGC
The DNA here is from genome assembly GCF_000576555.1 of Hymenobacter swuensis DY53. NCBI lineage: Bacteria > Pseudomonadati > Bacteroidota > Cytophagia > Cytophagales > Hymenobacteraceae > Hymenobacter > Hymenobacter swuensis. The sequence continues at coordinate 2,667,655 of NZ_CP007145.1, read as the reverse complement.
AGCGCAGGCGCATTGTGGCTTGCTGGCACAGGGTGATTGAACTACGAATCCCACATTGATGATGACGGATATACAAAAAATGCAGGCGGCACTGGAGGCGGCTGGTATCAACGTCCAGAAGCATCGCGAGCCCCTGCGCCTCGAAAATGCTGAGTTAATGAAGCAGTGGGGCATTCCGGTGGAGGTACAGCAGCTGTTGGCGGAGTTTTCTTTCGATACCGATCTGGCAATCGGGGAGGTGCATTTCGATCAGGTGAATGGCCTGAAGAAGAAAATGGAGTGGGAGGACGATTTTCAGCGGGCCCTGCAGGCTGATTTGCTGTTGGTAGGCAGCGGCTCAACCGGCGACCCGGTGGCGCTGGATATCCGGGATTCGCAGGTAGGCTACCTGTTTCACGATTATTTCTGGGAGGAGGAAGCCGAAGACCCGCGCAAGTTCTTTATCAAGCTCAATTGCTCCCTGGGGCAGCTTTTCTGGAACACCCAGTTTGTGGATGATTATCCGGTGGATGCTTATGAAGCAGCCGCGTACATGGGCGCGGAGTTTACCGGCTATTGGAACCCCGACGAGGCTTAAAAACACCTGCGCCGCTTATTCGTCTGCTTACACCCGTGAAACTACGCGTGATTTTAACTGGCACGACTGGCTCGGTGGGGGAAAAAGGAACAGGTTGAATAATTGCTGAACTGCTTCCAAGGCCCTATAGGCAGCTAAACTGCAAAAAAGAATGCCAGTCTGCGGTATAACCTGGGCGGGCAGAACTGCCAGCGGGTTTTTATGCAGCGACGCTTCCTGCCAGGGAAGTGGCGAGAATATACTGTGGGATAGATTGTCAATAATTCTGGCATTGCAAAATTGAATTATTTGGACTTATAATTCAGGTTGCCTGCTGCGCATGCATCGATGGGGGCTGCTGAGCGACTACACAATAACATAAGGGCCATTTCTTGACTAGGGACTATGCAATCGTTTGTGGAAACGGTTGCGGTACTTTCATTTATAATGTTTTGCTCAAGGGGTTATGCCTGGTTCAAAGGTCTGCTATATTCCTAAAGCAACCGGTTTTAGTACTACACGCCCCGCTTCTCTTTCTGGCAGCAGAAGATCCTGATTGAAGAAAGAGAAATGGTATTATATCTATAGCAGTTTGATGCCGCGCGGTGGGTGTTGCCTCCGCCACTAGGCGGGTAGCCTGACTAAAACTGAGTTCACTCATATTTCCACTGCTTCGCTCATTCGCCTATGCCCAGACCCGCCTGACCTGCTTCTGCCACCGCTGCGCCGATGGCTACCCATTGCATCCCCCTGTTCCTCGCTTTACCTCACAAAATTCCCATGCCATGAAAACAACCACTACCCTTGCCGCCTTGGCGCTGACGGTGCTCAGCCTGAGTGCCTCGGCACAGATACCACTGGTGTATACCACCGAAAACACCGGCGGCAGTTGCGTTGCGCCGCCCTTGCCGGCTTTTGGCCAGCTGCCGACGGTGCAGCCGCTAACGGACCCGTTTATGAAGTCCGACAACTCCAGCCGCTCTACCAGCTTTAGCGACTGGGAGTGCCGCCGCAACGAAATCAAGGCCGAAATCGAGAACTACGAAATCGGTACCAAGCCGCCCCGGCCCCAGAATATCACGGCCAGCTACGCCGCCGGTACCACGCCAAATACCGGCATCCTGACGGTGAACGTGACCGAAAATGGCCAGACGCTTACTCTTACTTCAGAAGTAGTGCTGCCGGCTGGCGGCACTGGGCCATTTCCGGCCGTCATCGGCATGAACAGTGCTACCGGGAGCATCCCGGGCACGGTGTTTACCAGCCGCAACGTGGCCACCATCCGCTTCAACCACAACCAGGTCACGGCCTACGGCAACCCGCAGCAAACCGACCCTTACTATCGCCTCTATCCCAGCCAGACGCTGGCCAACTCGGGGCAGTATAGCGCCTGGGCCTGGGGCGTGAGTCGGCTTATCGACGGGCTGGAGCTGGTGCAGACCACGCTGCCCATCAACCTGCGCCGCTTGGCCGTGACGGGCTGCTCCTACGCCGGCAAAATGGCCCTGTTTTCCGGGGCCTTCGACGAGCGAATTGCCCTCACTATTGCCCAGGAATCGGGTGGGGGAGGCGCGCCGGCCTGGCGGGTATCCGAAACGTTGGGCGCGGTGGAAAAGCTCGGGGCCACCGACTACCGCTGGTTCAAAGACGACATGCAGCAGTTTCAGGGTACGAACGTAGCCAAACTCCCGCACGACCACCACGAGCTGATGGCCATGATTGCCCCCCGGGCCTTGCTGGTAACGGCCAATACCGACTTCGAGTGGCTGGCCAACCCCGCGGCCTATGTGTCGGCGCGGGCCGCGCACGTAGTCTGGAACACGTTCGGTATCGGCGACCGGTTCGGCTTTTACATTGATGGCGGCCACAATCACTGCGCCGTGCCGGCCACGCAGCAGCCGGCCGTGGAGGCGTTTGTCGAGAAGTTTCTGCTTGGTAATACTACTGTCAACACCAATATCACTGTGCATCCCTATCCGCAGGTTAATTATCTGCGCTGGTACCAGTGGTGGGGCACCAGCACACCCACGCTGCCGGCCGAACCGTTGGGCAAACGCTACTGGCTGGAAGCCGAGTGTGCCACGGTAGGAACAAGCTGGAACGTGGTGGCCGACACGTCTGCCTCCAACGGAAGCTACGTGAAGGTACAAAGCGGCCTGAGCAGCCCGAACACGGCCCCAACCGCCGCCGCCGCCCTGCTGACTCTGCCCTTTACCGTGGACAGCGCCGCCACCTACAATTACCTGGCCCGCCTGAATGTCCCGGCCACGGAGGAGTATGGCTACTGGATAAAAGTGGATAACGAGCCTTTTCAGGCAGTGACCAGCCAACTGGCTACAAACCCAAGCTTCGAGAACGGCCTGACCGGCTGGACAACGCTCAATTCCAGTGGTGCCACCATCACGGCCAACACGGTAGCGTCGGAAGCCCACAGCGGCACGGGCTCGATGAAAGTAGTCAACCCGACCGCCCAACCCGGTAACCAGTGGCGCGTGCAGGTAACCAGTGCGGCCTTTCCGACTACCATTGGTAAGCAGTATCAGATTTCTTACTGGGTAAGAGCGGCGTCTCCCGGCGGCTCTATCCGCTTATCCACTGGCCCCAGCAGCCCCCAATATCAAGCCGACCAAGCCATTGGCACGGCGTGGCAGCAAGTGACTTGGACCATCACCACCTCGCTGGCCTCCACCACTTTTCTGTTTGATATGGGACAGGTGGCCACTACCTATTACATCGACGACGTCAGCATAAGAGAGGTAGGCGCAACGGCTGGCTGGCGCTGGCTGAAACTGAAGGAAGGGGCCTTAACAGTCGGCGCACACTCACTCACTATTGGCTACAACGCCGGTGGTAATGCGCAGTTAGACAAGGTGGTAGTAGCAACTTCCACCGCGGCCATCACGGGTAAAGGACCAGCGGCTACCAACTGCCGCGTCACGGCCACGACCACTGCATCGGCCCAATCGACTATCGACGTATTCCCCAACCCTACTGCTAATCAGGTCGTCGTGAAGTTGGGGGCCAATGCTACGCACGTCAAGCATATCGAGGTGCTGGACCTCGTGGGCCGCACGGTGGGGCGGGTGAGCGTAGAGAAGCAGAGCACACTCAACATCCCGCGCGGGCAGCTGCAACCGGGTGTGTACCTGCTACGCTTCATCGGCGACACCAGCGAAACCCAGCGCATCGTCTTTCAATAAAGCCAGGCGAGCTTAGCCGCTGCCTGGTGGCCAGGTAAGTGGGTGCCATTGGTACCCGTGCCTGGCCTGCCGCAACTGATACTCCAAACAGGCCGCCGGTGTTCCGGCGGCCTGTTTGCGTTTGGGTAGAGGAGTAACGTTAAGTAGGGGTGGGAAATCCTGACCACACTGGCTACACCGAATTCGTATCGGCGTAACGGGCATCCTCTATGGAGCTTTTACCCCGTTATCAGCCAGCTTTGATGAGCATCATCAGGAACTGGTTACCGAGAGAGGATGCTGTAGTTTCTGCCGTTTAAAGCATAACTATGCCTCATCCGTCCTCCCCAGCATGAAACTACGCGTGATTCTGACCGGCACGACCGGTATGGTGGGAGAAGGGGTGCTGCTGGAGTGCTTGCATAACCCCGATGTGGAGCAGGTGCTCAGCATCAGCCGCCGGCCCAGCGGGCACCAGCACCCCAAGCTGCGGGAGCTGCTGCACGAGGATTTCCAGAACCTCACGCCCATTCAGGACCAGCTGCGGGGCTACAACGCCTGCTTTTTCTGCCTGGGCGTATCGTCGGTGGGGATGCAGGAGCCGGAGTACCGCCGCCTTACCCACGACCTCACCCTGCACTTCGCCCAGACGCTGCTGGCCCACAACGGCCCCAACCTCACGTTCTGCTACGTTTCGGGCTCCGGCACCGACGACACGCTGCGCAGCCGCCAGATGTGGGCCCGCGTGAAGGGAGAAACCGAAAACGAGCTGCGGCAGCTGGGGTTCCGGCAGGCGTTTATATTCCGGCCCGGTTTCCTGCGGGCCACGCCCGGCCAGCGGCACGTGCTGTCGTACTACAAGTATTTCGGCTGGCTGTATCCGGTAGTGCGGGGCCTGGCCCCCAAGTATGCCTCCACGCTGACGGAGTTGGGTCAGGCCATGCTGTACGTCGCCCAACGTGGCTATGCCAAGCCGGTACTGGAAGTGCGCGACATTGTGGCGGCAGCAAAAGGGTAGCCATAGAACGGTGTAGTGACGCGACACTTCGCGTCGCGTCGTTGCTGACGTTGTGTAACAGGCGCGGCGCGTGCCAGTCGGTCAACAACAAAGCACGCGCCACCCAGCTCGCTTACACAATGGGTTTGCGCTTGTGCAGGAACTTCTGCTTGAGCCACAGAAACGGCACACCCAGCCCCACGATAAAGCCCCAGTCGGCCCCGAAACGCTCCAGGCCTTCCAGGGCCAGCGGCCAGTTGCCCACGGCCAGGCCCGCCCCGATCAGGGCAGCGGCCGGGATGAAGGCCATGGCAATGAGCGGCCCGGCCTGGAAGCTCCGCCGGAAGGCTGCCAGCATCACCACGCCAGCCAGCGCCCCGGCCGCCGATAGCAGCAATTCCATCAGGCCGGGGTGCGACAGGTTCTTGACCTCGGAGTTTTCGGCCAGCAGCCGGCCCGTGGTTTCGCCGGCCGCTACCAGCCAGTACGTGGTCAGGGCCGCCGTGCCAATCAGGACGGCGTAGCCGGTGAGCGTGGATTGAATGCCGCGCCAGACCACAATCCAGCGGCGCAGCACCAACCCCACCGGCACCTTGGTCATGGGGTCGAAGCCGGGGGCAATGATGGCGGAAGCCGTGAAGGCCACTGCCTGCGGTACTGGTTCCGACACCAACCCAATGGCGCAAATCAGCCCACCCAACGCCATCAGCAGCAGGTAGTTGGTGGTGATGGCGCCCTGGTGGCGCAGGCCGCTTTCCATTTCCTCCCAAATGGCCTCGTCCTTATCGTCGACGATAGTCTGGTGGACGGCCGGGGCAATGAAACTGGCCGCCTCGCTGGTTACCACGCTCAAATCGTTCTTGTGCGCCACGGCGGCGCGGGCCCGGCGCAGCACCTCATCGGCCCCGCGGTTGAGCACGTGCACAATCAGCACGTCGCCGGCGGGCTTGCGCGAGGCCCCGAACTGCACGCTCAGGCCGATAACGTCTTCCAGTTCCGTGAGTTGCTGGCACAGCCCTTCGGTGACAGGAGCGGGCACGGTAATTTCCAGGGTTCGATGCATAGGCGGTAGTAGCGGCGTAAAGCCGGCCGCGCAGGCAGCCAGGCTAGCCTATACGTACGACCATTGGCGCCCACTGTTCTGGCCGGGCCTTTTTTACTGCTCCTAGCCGGGTTACTTGCACTTCTCCTTGCGCCGCGTGTCGATGATGTGGGCAATGCGCCAGCCGTCGGCCAGCTTCACCAGCTGAAACGAGTTGTAGCCGCAGTGGCTAAAGGTGCTGCCCAGGTAGAACTCGTAGGGTGTCCAGACGCTGGCCAGGTTGGCGTCGATAAGTACTTTGTCGAACGTGATGCGCTCATCCCACACTTCCTTGTGCGGCGTGCCCACAGCCTTCACAAAGTCGGAGGGGTTTTCGGGGCGCAGCTGGGTCTGGCCGTTTTTGGCGGCGAGGGTGTGAAACACCGCCCCCGGTGCCAGTGTGGCACGCACGGCGGCACTGTCGCCGCGGCGCATCCCGTCGAAAAACCGGCGGATGGTTTGCTGCACGGCTTCGGTTTCGACGGCGGGCTTGGTTTGGGCGAAGGTGGCCGAAGCGGTTAGCAGCATCGGCAGCAGGAGCAGAGGCTTCATCAGTTGGGTAGGAGGGTGATGCGTGCAAGGTAACGGAATGTCAGGGAGGGGTGCCGCAGATTCTTGCGAGTAGCTGGGCGGTGTAGAGACGCAATAGTTGGAGTCTCGTCATTGCTGATGTTGTTTATCCGGTGCAGTTCCGCTCTTTCAACGAGGAGACTCCAACTATTGCGTCTCTACACCGCCCGGCAGCCCGCAGCTTGATAAAATTATGGCCTGCCGCCATTGCCATCGGGAAGCCGCCTACTTTTGCGGATTGCCGCAGTTTCGGCAGCTTTCCTCGCGCCTCTCCCATGACGTTTTCCCGCACCTTTGACCTGCTCGCTCACCTGGCCTACACCACCCCCGAGGCCGATTGCCTGGTAGCAAAAAAGGACGAGCAGTGGCAGCCGCTGAGTGCCGCCAAGGTGCAGGAAATGAGCAACCACGCTAGCCTGGGCCTGCGCGCCCTGGGCGTGCGGGCCGCCGATAAAGTGGCCATCATCTGCCCCAACCGCCCCGAGTGGGTGGTGGCCGATATGGGTATTGCCCAGCTGGGGGCCGTGAGCGTGCCCATGTACCCCACTATCACGGTGGAAGACTACCGCCACATTTTTCAGGATGCCGGCGTGCGCGTGGTGCTGGTGGAGGGCGAAAAGCTGCTGGCCCGGGTGCAGGAGGCCGTGGCCAGGCTGCCGCACGGCCCCGAGCACATCCTTACCTTCGAGCCCACGCCCGGCCACCGCTCCTTCGCCGACCTGCTGGCCCTGGGTGCCGCCGCCGACGTGGCCGCGCTGGAGCCCCTGAAAGCCGCCGTGCAGCCCGACGACCTGCTCACGCTCATCTACACCTCCGGCACCACCGGCCGGCCCAAGGGCGTGATGCTCAGCCACCGCAACATCCTGTTCAACTGCCAGAACCTGCTGAGCTACCTGCCGCTGTCCCCGGGCCACAAAACCCTCAGCTTTCTGCCCCTGAGCCACATTTTCGAGCGCACGGCCACCTTCCTGTACCTGCAGCTGGGCTTCAGCATCTACTACGCCGAAAGCGTGGAGCGCATTGCCGACAACCTGCGCGAGGTGCAGCCCCACGTATTCACCACGGTGCCCCGCCTGCTCGAAAAAATCTACGACAAGATTGTAGCCACTGGCCAGCAACTCACCGGCCTCAAGCGCAAGCTGTTCTTCTGGGCCCTCGACCTGGGGCTGCGCTACGACACCCAAAAAGACCAGGGCGCGTGGTACAACGCCCAGCTGGCCCTGGCCAATAAGCTGGTGTTCAGCAAGTGGCGGGCGGCCATGGGCGGGCAGGTGCGCTACATCGTGAGCGGGGGCGGGGCCCTGCAGCCGCGGCTGGCGCGGGTGTTCTGGGCCGCCGGCATCCGGGTGATGGAAGGCTACGGCATGACGGAAACCTCGCCCGTTATTGCCGCCAGCCAGCCCGTGCCCGAGGGCAACCTCATCGGGGCCGTGGGGCCGGTACTGCCGGGCGTGGAAGTAAAAATTGCCGCCGACGGCGAAATCCTGACCCGCTCGCCCTCCGTGATGCAGGGCTACTACCAGCGCCCCGACCTCACGGCCGAAGTCATCGACGCCGAGGGCTGGCTGCACACCGGCGACATCGGCGAGCTGGTGCAGGGCCGCTTCCTCAAAATCACGGACCGCAAAAAGGAGATGTTCAAGACCTCTAACGGCAAGTATGTGGCCCCGCAGCCGCTGGAGTCGCGCCTGTCGGAGTCGCCGCTGGTGGAGCAGGTGATGGTGCTGGGCGAGGGCGAAAAGTACGCCGCTGCCCTGCTGGTGCCCGCCTTCACCGAGCTGCGCGCCTGGGCCCGGCAGCACCAGCTCCCTGCCGACCTCTCCGATGCTGCCCTGGCCGCCCACGCCCAGGTACGCCAGCTCTACGAGCAGCTGGTGCAGCAAACCAATGCCGCCTTTGCCCAGTGGGAGCAGATCAAGAAAATCGAGCTGCTGCCCGCCCTCTGGAGCGTGGAATCGGGCGAGCTGACGCCTACGCTCAAAGTGCGCCGCAAAATCATCAGCCAAAACAACCAGCAGCGCATTGAGAACCTGTTTCGGGGGTAGCCAGGTTGTAGAGACGCAATAGCTGGAGTCTCGTCGTTGCTGACGTTGGAGCCGTTTACACGACCCCTTGGAACGTGTCATGCTGAGCTTGCCGAAGCATCTCTACCGCTTCGCCTGCACCGATTCAACGAAGCGGTAGAGATGCTCCGACAGGCTCAGTATGACGGCCTTGCGCATGACGGTCTAGTGGTCAAAACATCAAGGTGCCGGCCGTTCAACGACGAGACTCCAGCTATTGCGTCTCTACGCCACACGCTGCCAGTTTACAGCCCGCGGGCAAATCTTTTCCGGGGCCCGGGTGTTATCTTTCCGAACCCGAATCCAACTGCCTCATGCGTAAAGACCTGTTTAATTTCGGCCCGATGCTCGGGTACTTTTTCCGCAAAAACGACCCCACGCGCCACACCAATTTCAACCTGCGCACCATGCACTTCATCAATAAGCTGAGCATGGCCATGTTTCTGGTGGGCCTCATCGTGTTGATTTACCGCTGGTTTATCCGGTAATTTAGTTGTCAGGTGATGGTTGCCAGTTGTCAGGGGTTGCTGTAAGGTATCCTGACTGGCAACTGACACCTAACAACTGACACCCACCACCTGACAACTCTCCGAGTGAACATCGAAGACTTCCGCGACTATTGCCTGCTCAAAGCCGGCGTGACCGAAGAAACGCCTTTCGGCCCCGAAACGCTGGTGTTCAAAGTCGGCGGCAAAGTGTTTGCCCTCACCGACATCGAAACCTTCGGCAGCATCAACCTCAAGTGTGACCCGGAGCGCGCCCAGGAGCTGCGCGAGCAGCACGAGTACGTGCTGCCCGGCTACCACATGAACAAGAAGCACTGGAACACGGTGCTCATCGGGACGGGCGCGCCGGAGCGGCAACTGCGCGAGCTGATCGACCATTCATACGACCTGGTGCGCGCATCCCTGCCCAAAAAGCAGCGCGACGAATTGGCCGCTACCGAGCAATAACGCGCCACTCAGACGCAAAAGCGGCTTCGGCCGCTTTTTTTTGAACCTGGTTGTAACTTCAGTGGTTACAATGCTACCTTTGTCGCACCAAGTCCCGGAAGCCACGACCGTCTCGCCGGGGTTTCCTCTTTCAGATTATGCAGATCAGCAGCCGTTTTTCCGTCGCCGTCCATGTGCTTTCCCTGCTGGCTTTGCCGGAGCAGGATGGCGTGCCGCTGACCTCGGAGCGCATGGCGGGCAGCGTGAACACCAATCCGGTAGTGATTCGGCGGATTCTGGGGCAGCTCAAGAAGGCCGGTCTGGTGGAAGTGCGGCCGGCTTCGGGCGGTACGTTCCTCACGCGCCAGCCGGCCACCATCACGCTGCTGGAGGTATACCGGGCCGTGGAAGTGGTGGAGGCAGGCCAGCTGTTCAGCGTCCACGACAAGCCCAACCCGGCCTGCTTGGTGGGCCGCCATATTCAGTCGGCGCTGGATGACACGCTGCAGCGCGCCCAGACGGCCCTGGAGCAGGTGCTGGCCCACACCACCCTGCAGCAGGTCACCACCGACATTGCGGCCAAAGCTCTTATTTCCTGACTTTTTTTTGCGCCTGATTGTAACCGTATTGGTTACAACGTGTTTCTTTTTCTCTTTACCCTTTACTTCCATGAAAATTGCCCTCATCGGTGCCACTGGTTTTGTTGGCTCCCGCATCCTGGCCGAAGCTTTGCAACGCGGCCACCACGTAACGGCCCTCGTGCGCGACCCCGCCAAACTCGCCCAGACCTCCGACCATCTGACCGTGGTAACTGGCGACGTAACCCATGTCGATGAAACCGCCCGCCAGCTGGCCGGCCACGACGTGGTCATCAACGCCTTCAGCGCGGGCTGGACCAACCCCAACCTGTACAATGATTTCCTGGAAGGCGCCCGCGCCATCGAAGCCGCCACCGAAAAATCGGGCGTAGCACGGCTGGTGGCCATCGGCGGGGCCGGCAGCCTCTACATCAACGGCCAGCAGCTGGTCGACGGCCCGGACTTCCCCGCCGACATCAAGCCCGGCGCCCAGGCCGCCCGCGACTACCACAACGAGCTGAAAACCAACGATACCCTCGACTGGACGTTCCTCAGCCCCGCCATCGAAATGCACCCCGGCATCGACACCGGCCGCACTGGCCACTACCGCCTCGGCACCGAAAGCCCGGTGTTCAACGAGGAAGGCCGCAGCATTATGTCGGGCGAAGACCTGGCCGTGGTAATTCTCGACGAAGTAGAGCAGCCCAAACACAGCCGCCAGCGGTTCACAGCAGCGTATTAGAGCGTTGCTGCCAGCACGGCACCACCAGCACGTCATTCCGAGTGCAGTGAGGAATCTCGCGTGCTGACGTTACTAGAGTAACTGTCATGCTGAGCGAAGCCGGAGGCGAAGTCGAAGCATCTCTACTGCTTCGTTTGGGCGGTTCAGTAGCCCAGGGTTTAAACCCTGGGCTATGGAGCGGTAATCGGTGTAATCAGGTCGATTAGCCAGCGGTAGAGATGCTTCGACTGCGGCTGCGCCTTCGCTCAGCATGACGTTCTTTTAAAATCAAAAAGGCCCGCCGGATGAATCCGGCGGGCCTTTTTGTTACTGGCTAACAGCTAAAACTACACCACCACGTTCACCATGCGGCCGGGCACCACGATGAACTTCTTGGGCTCCTTGCCTTCGGCGAAGCGGGACAGGAAGTCGGAGGCGCGCACGGCGGCTTCGATGTCCTGGGCGGTGGCGGTGGCGGGGAACTGCAGCGTCTCGCGCACCTTGCCGTTGATGGCCACGGGGTAGTTCACGGTGTCTTCCACCAGATACTCCTCCCGGAACTCGGGGTACTGGGCGTGGCTGATGCTGCCGGCCGGGTGGCCGAGCTGCTGCCACAGCTCCTCGGCGAGGTGCGGGGCGTAGGGGGAGAGCAGCAGCACCAGCGGCTCCAGGATGGCGCGCTTGTGGCAGTCGAGGGCCGTCAGCTCGTTCACCGTAATCATCAGGGCGCTGACGGTAGTGTTGAATGAGAATTTCTCGATGTCCTCCTCCACCTTGCGGATGGCCTTGTGCAGGGCCTTCAGCTCCTGGGGTGTTGCGGCCTCATCGGTTACGGCGAAGGTGCCGTCCTGGGGGTGGTAGAGGCGCCAGAGCTTCTTGAGGAAGCCCGCCACGCCGCTCATGCCGTTGGTATTCCAGGGCTTGTACTGCTCTAGCGGCCCCAGGAACATCTCGTACAAACGCAGCGCATCGGCCCCGTACTGACTTACCAGCGTATCGGGGCTAACTACATTGAACTTGCCTTTCGACATTTTCTCAACTTCCCAGCCGCACACGTAGGTGCCATTATCTTCCAGGATGAAGTCTGCCGAAGTATAGTCTGGACGCCACTTTTTGAAGGCGTCGGTATCCAATACATCATTGTTGACGATGTTCACGTCAACGTGCAAAGCGGTTGTTTCGTGCTGGTCTTTCTTGCCGGCCGTTACAAACGTATTGGTGCCGTTGATGCGGTACACGAAGTTCGAGCGGCCCAGAATCATGCCCTGGTTGATGAGCTTCTGGAAGGGCTCGGGGGCCGATACCACGCCGAGGTCTTTCAGGAATAGGTGCCAGAAGCGGGAGTAGAGCAAGTGGCCCGTAGCGTGCTCTGCGCCACCCATATATAAATCCACCTGCTGCCAGTACTGTTCGGCTTCCTGGCCCACAAAACGACCGGTGTTCTGCGGGTCCATGTAGCGGAGGTAGTACCAGCTGGAGCCGGCCCAGCCGGGCATGGTGCTCAGCTCATACTCGTAGAGGCCTTTGTATTTCCATTCCTTGGCGCGGCCCAGGGGCGGCTCGCCGGTTTCGGTGGGCTTGTACTCGTCGATTTCCGGGAGCACCAGGGGCAGGTCGGCTTCGGCCACGCCGTAGGCAGTGCCTTCCTTGTAGTAAATCGGGATGGGCTCGCCCCAGTAGCGCTGGCGGCCGAAGATGGCGTCGCGGATGCGGAAGTTGGTTTTGCCCTTGCCGATGCCGCGCTGCTCCAACTCCCCAATCAGGGTTTGGGTAGCCTGCTTGTAGTTCTGGCCCTTGATGAGGCCGTGCAGGTAGAGGCCGTCCTTGGTCGGGTCAGCCTGCTCCTCAATCTGCTGGGCATCCACCACCTGCACGATGGGCAAGTTGAAGTGCTTGGCGAATACGTAGTCACGCTGGTCGCCGGAGGGCACGGCCATTACCGCGCCGGTGCCGTAGCCGGCCAGCACGTAATCGGCAATCCAGATCTGGATGGGCTCGTTGCTGAACGGGTTGAGGGCGTAGGAGCCGGTGAAAGCGCCGGAAACCGTCTTGGTATCGGCCATCCGGTCGCGCTCCGAGCGGCGCTTGGTGGCGTCGATGTAGTCCTGGATTTCGGCCTGCTGCTCCGGCGTGGTCAGCTCCTTTACCAGCTCATGCTCGGGCGCCAGCACCAGGAACGTGGCGCCATAAATCGTGTCAACCCGCGTCGTGTAGACCTTGATTTGTGCCTGCTCGTGGCCCTGCACCGCAAAGCTGACCTCGGCGCCGATGCTCTTGCCGATCCAGTTGCGCTGCATTTCCTTCACGGCGTCGGGCCAGTCGAGGGTGTCGAGGCCCTGGAGGAGGCGGTCGGCGTAGGCGGTGATGCGCAGGTTCCACTGGGGCATCAGGCGGCGCTCCACGGGGAAGCCGCCGCGCTCCGAGAGGCCGTCTTTTACCTCGTCATTCGACAAAACCGTGCCCAGGCCGGGGCACCAGTTCACGTAGGTGTCCTGCTGGTAGGCCAGGCGGTAGGGGTGCACGGCCTGCAGGCGCTGCTTTTCCGAGAACAGCTTCCACTGGCCCGCCGTGAAGCTGTGGCGCTCCTCGTCGTCGCCGGCCGCGCGGATACCTTCGCTGCCGTTCTGCTCGAACTTCTCCAGCAGGGTTTTCAGCGGCTCGGCCTTATTGGTGTCGAGGTTGTACCAGCTATTGAACAGCTTGAGGAAAATCCACTGCGTCCACTTGTAGTAGGCCGGGTCGGAGGTGCGTACCTCGCGGCTCCAGTCGTAGCTGAAACCCAGGGAGTTGAGCTGCCGGATGTAGGTATCGATGTTCTGCTCCGTCGTAATAGCAGGGTGCTGGCCGGTCTGGATGGCGTACTGCTCGGCGGGCAGGCCAAACGAGTCGAAACCCATAGGATGCAGCACGTTGAAGCCGCGCAGGCGCCTGTAGCGCGACACGATATCGGAGGCAATGTAGCCCAGCGGATGGCCCACGTGCAGCCCCGCCCCGCTGGGGTACGGAAACATGTCGAGCACGTAGTATTTGGGCTTGTCGGAGGCGTTATCGGCCTTGAAGGTCTGCTGGTCTTTCCAGTGGGCTTGCCACTTTTTCTCAATATCCTGGGGATGGTAGCCGGGCATGGGCAGTCGGTAATTCGATGAATCGGAACGGGCGAAATTACGCAAAAACAGGGGCGAGGCAGTAGTTTTTCCAGCCCGACTACAAAACGCCCGTCATCCTGAGGCAGCAACTGAAGGGCCACGTCGTGGTGTAGCGGTACCGGGCAACTGGTTTTAGCCCGCAGAAGACGCAGGGTTTGGCGCAGAGGGCGCAGAGTTGTTCTGACGGTAAAAGGTCCTTCGTGCTGCCTGGCGCACTAGGGGGCTACAGTGCCCGGCCGTCCCAGGTGCCTTCGGTGCGCAATACCCGAAAGCGGGCGAACATCTCCTCGCCGTACCAGTCTTCCTGGCGGGTGAGCCGGATAACTTCCTTGTGTTTGGGGCTGCGGTAGGCGTAGTCCTGCATGGCCTGGGTGGATTCCCAGACACTCACGGTAGCTTGGCGCACCACCGGCAGTTCGCCTAGCCCGATGGCGGCGCGCACGCCCGGCGCGTCGGTAATAGTGGCACTCACGGGAGCCACATAGCGCCAGAAACGCGGTGTTTTCTGCCACCGGATAGAGGCCCGCGTAAGTACCATTACCGGTCCATCCGTCGCGCTGTTTTCAGTTTCGTAGTCAAACGGGTTCACCCCATCCCAGAGGCCGTGCGACTTGATGGGGGCCAGCCACGTCGTCCAGATTTCCGAGGTGCGCTGCCGATACTGCTGCCACAGCGGATGCCCCTCGAAGAACGCGCGAGCCGCCTGCTCATCTTCCCACACGGCCATAAACCCGTAACGTAGCAGGTTGGGCAGCGCCCCGAAGCCGCCCGCGCCGCTGCCCAGCAGCTTCTGAAACCGAAGGCCCGGCACGCGTTGTAAGGGCCGCTGGGCCGTGCCCATCTGCGCGAAGCCCCAGCGCCGCTGGTTGGGTAGGAGGGTGAGGATGGAGAGGGTGGTGAGCAAGTGACGGGGTTAAAGGTAGAAAGAGTAGAAGTTGGTAAGATGAAACCTACCCAAGTAACCGTCATGCTGAGCTTGCCGAAGCATCTCTACCGCTTCGTTGCAATACTATGCAGATGAAACGGTAGAGATGCTTCGGCAAGCTCAGCATGACGTTCTGAATAGTAGCAGTAGCACGATGGCAATGACCTCAAAACAACAAAAAAGGCCCGGAATTGCTTCCGGGCCTTTTGCATATTTGGTAGGCGAGGCCTACTTCACTTCTACTTTGGCGTGCTCGTTTACGTCGTCGGAAGTGCTCCGCTCACCGGTGGCCAGGGCTTTCACGTAGGCTACGGCCTGGGTGAGCAGGCTGCTGGGGGTGTCCCAGTACTCGCCTTTCTCGATTTCCACTTTCAGGATATAGATGCTCTCATCATCCTTGCCTTTGGGGAACCAGGCGCGCATCGGCTCACTCCAGAGCTTGTCGATTTCGGCCTGGTCGCGGTAGGCGTTGGCGCGGCCCGATACCGAGACGTACACGTTGTCTTCGGGCTTGCCATAGCTCAGGTTGACGTGGCTATCTTTTTTCACCTCGTACACTTTGGCCGAATCCTTATCGGTCAGGAACACCAGGGCACTGCTGCCGTCGGGCTTTTGGGTGAACATGGGGCGGCTGCGCAGGCTGCCGTCCTCATCCTGGGTGGTGAGCATGGCAATACGCACATCCTTAATTTTGTCGAGCAGTTTGCTTAGGTCGTTGGTTACGTTGGGTTGGTTGGACATGGGAGACGAGGGTAGGGAAACAGGATAAAAACGGAAGAAAAGGCGGCCAAGTACTGGTCGGGCCTGTTTGTTAGTACGGCCGGGTGCGGTTTCGGGTTGAGCTTGGCCAGCCCCGCGCCCGGATTTTGCCGTACTTCCGAACCGCATGAATTTCCTCGCCCACCTGCTACTCTCCGGCTCACCCGCCGCCACTCCCGACTACGAAGACCTCGTCGTCGGCAATTTCGCCGCCGAGGCGGTGCGGGGCCGCACCGCCCTGGAAGCCTATCCCGCCACCGTACAGCGCGGCATCCGCCTGCACCGTTTCATCGACTCGTTTACCGATGCCCACCCCGTGGTGCGCCGCACCACCGCCCGCCTGCGCACGGCCGGCCTGGGCAAGTGGGCCGGCGTGGTATCCGACGTCGGTTTCGACCACCTGCTGGCCCGCGACTTCGCGCAGTATCACCCATCGGAGCCACTACCGCAGTTTGCGCAGCGCCAGTACCAGCTGCTGCACCAGCGCCGCCACGAGCTGCCCGAGCGTTTGCAGCACATGCTGCACTACATGCGCCAGCACGATTGGCTAACCGGCTATGCCCACCCCGAGGGCCTGCACCGCGCCCTACTGGGGCTGAGCCGCCGCGTGCCCGCCGCCGCCGTGCTGGCTACCGGAGCCGCCGCGTTTCTGGCGGAGCTACCGGCCTATGAGGCAGATTTTGCGGAGTTCTGGCCGGAATTGCGGGCGGGGGTGGAGGGAATGTGGTAGAGGATTTATAGCAGTTGTATTTCCAGCCGCCGGTTTTCCAAATCAAGAGTTTACCAATCCGAAGATTCTTTGCTGGGTACGCAGTCTAGCAAGGCGTATCCTTTACTGTACATGCGTAGTGAGTGCCGGCCTAGTAGGATAGTCAAATCGTATAGATCGGTATCACCGTGACCAATAAAAGCCGTGGTGATAATGCGCCGGGTGTCGTTAATGTGCTTTTTCGTGAGCTGAATATCCAGGGCAGGCGGCAAAACCCCATCACACCAAAGCCCTCTGATGTGAGGGTCAAGAGAATGTCCGAACGTGTTGCCCAGATGATATTCTAGAAACTCACAAAACCTTTTATCGAAGGATGCTTCCACCTGGTCAACCGGAACATTACAGGGCTAATTGTGCAACAACTAGCGTGAATACGTAGCCTCAATGGTGACCTTTTGGTTCATGACGATAGCCGGAAGCTGGTAGTACAGCACCAGTTTGCGGCTGGTCAGCTCCCGGACTTCCCGCGACAGGTCGGTGCGCGGGTTGGTGCCTTGCATGCTGATGGTGGGGCGGCTGTACGTGTAAGGAGCCGTGAAATGGAGCTGGTTGCCCCGGTACTCCTCGAAGGTGCTGGTTGAAACTTCCAGGTAGTCGCCGGCGGTGCCGGGCTGGTGCTGCTCGGTGATGATCTGGCCCGTGCTGGCATCGGTATTGACGCTGTGCTGGGTGACCAGCGTCCAGCGGCCGGGCAGCGGGGCCGGCTCGTCTTCCTCTTCTTTAGAGCCGCAGGCCGTGAGCGTGGTGAGGGAAAACAGAACGGCCCAGACAGCCGGGCGGGAACACAAAGTAGCGGGACGCATAGAATGCCGGTTGAATTTTATCAAAGAAACCGGGTTGTACGCAGGCATCCAAGCCAGAGCAACAGGCAGACGGCTAAAAAAGAATCGGGCCGGCTGCAGATGCAGCCGGCCCGATTCTTCAGTTCGCAAGAACAGCTTAGTGGTGGTGGCCACCTTCGCCGTGCACATGGCCGTGGTCGAGTTCCTCGCGGGTAGCGTCGCGCACCTCGGCAACTTTGCCGTCGAAGTGCATGACCATGCCGGCCAGCGGGTGGTTGAAGTCCATTTTCACGGCTGAGTCGCCAATTTCCACCACTTTGCCCTGCATGTGGTGGCCCTGGTTGTCGGCCATGGGCAGGAAGTTGCCCACCTGCAGCATCTCGCCGTCAATCTGACCGTCAATTTCAAAGACGTTTTTGGGTATTTCCACTACGGCCTGGGCATCGTACTCTCCATAGGCCTGCTCGGGGGTGAGCGAGAAAGCGAAGGAGTCGCCGGACTTCTTGCCGCTGAGCTGACGCTCGAATTCCTCGGGCAGGCCGCTCTGGCCGAACAGAAACACCATCGGGGCATCTTCCTCCGCCGATTCTACTAATACTTTCTCCTGGTTTTCGTCGGTTACGCTCAGGTCGTAAGTGATGGTAACGACTTTGTTTTCGCTGATTTGAGCCATGCTTCGGGGTGGACGGGTGCGTCCGGAGATGGGTTGGGAATAAGTTTGGAACGGCTAGTTACGGAAATGACCCGTAATTCGAGAGGTTCCAGGGTAGGATACTCTTTGGAGTGGGATAGTGTTTGCGGAAACCGGAATTCTGTGTTAGACCGTCCTGCTTCGACAAGCTCAGCAGGACGGTCACTAGCAGCCACCACGCTACTGCATTTCCCAGGCCGTGCGGTAGGCCCCGATGCTCTCGACATAATCCAGAAACGCCTTATAGAAGGGGTGCGCGCCCAGCGTGCTGGAGTCGCCGACGAGCAGCAGCTTGCGGCGGGCCCGGGTCATGCCCACGTTCATGCGGCGGATGTCGGAGAGGAAGCCGATTTCACCCTGGGGGTTGCTGCGGGTGAGGCTGATGGCGATGATGTCGCGCTCCTGGCCCTGGAATGAGTCCACGGTGCCCACGCTCAGCATGCGGTGCTCCATGAGCCCCACCAGCTCGTCGTTTTCCTCGATGGCGTCCTTGAGGTAGTTGATCTGGGCGCGGTAGGGCGCAATCACGCCGATGGTAAGCAGGTCGGTTTCGTGGTCGGCTTGGTCATAGGGCTCCAGCAGTTGCGCGAGGCGCTTCAGCAGCAGGTCGGCTTCCTCGGGGTTGGCTGTGGAGCGGCTTTCCTCGATGGTGATTTCCTGGAAGCCAAAGCCAGCCGTATCCAGAAACTCCACCGCCATATCGGGGGCGAAGCGCAGGTCGTAGTCGGGCAAATCGGCGTGGGCCACGGTGGGGGCGGCCACCAGCTTGCCATCGTAGAACTGCTGGGAGCTGAACTCCATGATCTGCTCATGCATGCGGTACTGTACCTGCAGCATGCGGGCCGTGTCGGGCTGGCGCCGGATGCACTTCTCGAACAGCGTTTCGCGCAGGCCGTCGCGGGCTGCCTTCTCGCTTTTCACGGTGGGCGGCAGCTGCTGATGGTCGCCGGCCAGCACCACGCGGTTGGCTTTGGTAATCGGAATCCAGCAGCCCGGCTCCAGGGCCTGGGCGGCCTCGTCGATGAACACGGTTTCGTAGGTGAGGTGGCGGATGGCGCGGTTGCCGGCCCCCACCAGCGTGCAGGTAATCACCTGCACCTGCTCCAGCAGATCCTCCGTGATATAGCGCTCCAGCTGGTCCGACTCCTGCAGCAGCTCGTGGGCCTGCTGCTTGAGTAGGCGGCGCTGCTCACGCTCCTCCCAGCCGAAGTGCTTCTTGAATTTGCCGGCCTGCTCGCGGTACTGCTCGGCGGTCTGGCGCAGGCTGCGCAGCTCGGCGTAGCTTTTGTGGGCCATGATCTGGGCATCGAGCGTGTGCTGCAGCAGCAGGTCGGACACCCGAGAAGGGTTGCCCATCCGGATGACGTTCACGCCGCGCTCGGCCAGCTTTTCGGTGAGCAAATCCACGGCCGTGTTGCTGGGGGCGCACACCAGCACCCGCCGCTCGCGCCGGATGGTTTCCAGGATGGCCTGCACCAGGGTGGTGGTTTTGCCGGTGCCGGGCGGGCCGTGGATGATGGCCACATCCTGAGCCGCCAGCACGTGGCGCACGGCGGATAGCTGGCTGTCGTTCAGGGGCGAAGGGTAGTAGAGCGTGGCTTCGGCCTCGGGCCGGAAGCGGGCCGGTTTGGCGCCCAGCAGCACGTCGCGCAGCTCGGCCAGGCGCGAGTCGTAGGCGCCCATTACTTTGCCCAGAGCGTACTCCATCTCGCGGTAGCTCACCTCGTCGAAGGTCAGGTCCACGCCCAGCTTGCCCTCGTCCACCCAGTCGGGCAGGTCTTCCTTGGTGGTGGCCAGCAGGATTTTGTTGCGCTTAACGCTGGTGACTACGCCCGACAGCGTGGGCCGGTCGGAGCCACCGCGGCCAGGGATATTGCCGAACAGGGCCGCGTTTTTGCCCACCTGAAACAAGTGCAGCCCGCTGCCGCCGCCCTGGCGTTCCAACTCGATGACGAGCTTGCCGCCGAAGCCGATGTCTTCCTTCGTGATTTTGACCGGGTACCAGGTGAGGCCCCGTTTCTGGCGCTCGGCAATGGTGGCCTGGGCGCTCTTGATTTTGAACTGTTCGAGGTCCTCCTGCTGCTCGAGCTTCATGAGGGCCTGCACCTTGCGCAGCTCTTTTTCCAGCGCGTAAGGGTCGGTATAGGTAGGTTGTTCAGCCAACGTTGGGGGTTCTTGTGCGAATCGTTGCTAACAACGAAATCGGGGAAAAGGTGGCCGAAGGTCGGGAGGATTTTGGGAATGAGCCGTTGGTCAGTTAGCGTTTGGCAACGTTGTTATGTAGCGCATGTGCTCATCGTAGATGGTTACCTCTACTTTCGGATACATGATCAGGATGCCTGTGGCCCGACGCCGGGCTGCTCCCTCATCACTTACATCAAGCTCTATGTACGGCACCGCAGTTGTGCCGGTATGGTTATGGAAGCGGGTCATGCAGTCCTGCATCAGCACAATACCGGTAGCCGCTTCGTAAATAAGTAGATAAAAGCGCCGCTTGGGTTGCTCATGCATCACACTTGCCGTCCTCATAGTGGTAGTGTTCCTGGCTGGCCGACGTGAAGCGCTGGATAAAGCCCGTAGTGTACTGCTCCGGTTTGGTTGGCTGAAAAATGCCCTCCTGTTGCGCCCAGTCATAGGCGCTGATTCCCAGCGGATATTTGGTGAGGATGCCGCTCAGCTGATACTGCTGGATAAACTCTTCAGCCTGTTGCCGGGAAGTGAATACGCCGCCGGTGAAACGGCTGCCGGCTCCGTGAAATACCCAAACTTCGCTCATGTGGAAGAAGATGTAGTGTGTCAAAGGTAAATGGAACCCAACGAAGCGGTAGAGATGCTTCGGCAAGCTCAGCATGACAACTACAGGCTTTAAGCCGCTGCCAGCGGCCTGCAAAGCTTCGGCTAGTGAAACCGGCGCCACAAAGTGAGGCTGAACGGTATGGGCGGCACCGCCGCCCGCAACACGTAGCATAGCGGATATTTATCGTACTGCCGCTAACTCGGGGTGGGGTGGGCCGTATGCACTAACCACGCTTTTCCCTTTCCCCTTTTTTATGGCACTGCACTACATCCGGCGCGGCACTGGCCCGGCCCTGCTTCTGGTTCACGGTATCGGCGGCAGCTGGCGCTCCTGGAATACCATTTTCGACACGCTGGCTGCCGAGCACGATGTTATTGCCGTTGATTTGCCCGGCCACGGCGCATCGCCGCGGCTGCCCGGCGAGCATACCATTGGTACCCTGGCCGATGCCCTCACGGCCTTTCTCACCGAGCACGACCTGCTGGGTATTGATGCCGTCGGCAGTTCGATGGGGGCGCGGCTGGTGCTGGAGCTGGCCCGGCGCGGCGGCGTGCTCGGGGCCGTGGTTTCCCTTGACCCCGGTGGGTTTTGGGAAGGCTGGGAAGTGCCATTTTTCTACCACTCCGTAGCCGTATCGCAGAAGCTGGTGGGCGCTTTGCAGCCCGTAATGCCGGCGCTGATGCACTCGGCGGTGGGCCGTACGGTGCTGCTGCCGCAGTTTTCGGCCCGCCCCTGGGCCCTGGATGGCAACCAGGCCCAGGACGAGATGTACAGCTTTGCCCACACGCCCGTGTTCGGCGAGCTGCTCGACACGCTGGCCCATGGCGAGGTGCAGCAGGCCGCTCCGGCCGGCAGCATTGCGGCCCCGCTGGTCATCGGCTGGGGTCGCCACGACCGGGTGTGCCTGCCCACCCAGGCCCGCCGGGCCCTGGCCAAGTTCCCCGACGCTCGTCTCTACTGGTTCGACCACTGCGGCCACTTCCCCCAGTGGGACCAGCCCGCCGAAGCTGCCCGCCTGATTCTGGCCACCCTGTGCCGCCAGCCCTTCCGCGACCAGGACATTGCCCGCAAGCCCGCCCCGCAGCCGCGCCCGGCTGTGCCGAAAGCCGCCATAGCTGCGGCGTTGTTGCTGGGCATCGTGGGGGGCTGGGTACTGGTGAAGCGCGGTAAATAGCCTGTAAAGCGAAGCTCCGCGAGTGAGGCAGCGCACCATGTGCCAACAGACAGGCTGCCTCACTCGTGGAGCTTCACGCTATAACTCACCCAGAAGCCCCATTTCATCTTTCAGGGCCACCCCCGAAAGCTGCCGCCGCAACGACTCTTGCATCAGGTAGAACAGCTTATCGGCAGCGGCGGCGTAGGGGAGGCCTTCGGGGCGGATGTTGGAGACGCAGTTGCGGGCCTCGTCGGTGCGGCCGGGGCGGGGGGCGTAGGTAAGGTAGACTCCGAGGCTGTGCGGGGCGCTCAGGCCCGGCCGCTCCCCAATGAGCATCAGCGCCAGCCGCGCCCCCAGCAGCTCCCCGATTTCGTCGCTGAGGGCCACGCGGGCCTGCTCGGCCAGCACCACGGGCGCGAGGCGGAAGCCGGCCTGCCGCAGCTTCGGCAGTAACTCATGCAGCAGGGGCAGGGCGTGCTCATTCACGGCGGTGGCGGAGAGGCCGTCGGCCAGAATCAGGGCTACGTCAGTGGCTTCGGGAGCCGGCGTGTCCTGCAGCAGCTGCCGCGACTCCTGGGCCAGCTGGCGGCCGTAGTCGGGGCGCTGGAGGTACTGCTCGCGGGTTTCGGCGCGGCTACGCACGGGCTGCACCGACAGCGCGAGGGCCGTCAGGCCGGCGGTGAGGCCGGCGGTGAGGCGGGGCAGGTCGAGGGTGGAGTACACGGCGTCGCGGGCGTGGGCGTGGGCCAGCCGGAATGCCAGCGCCTCCCGTAGCGGCACGCTGCTGCCGGTGCGGCCCAGGGCGATGCGGGCGGCGGTGTAGGCCCGCAAGCCGGCCCAGGGGTCGTCGGGGGGAGGGGTGTGGTGGGATAGTTCGTCGGGCATTTTATTCACTGTCAGAGGTAAGCGTACAGCCTTAAATTGTCTGCTGTGATTTCTGTTCTGTATTGCCCGGTACCGTCAATTAGTGATTGTATAGTCTCTATATCCTGTTGAATGGCGGGGGCGCTACCCTCACTAATTTCTAGGCTTGGAAAATCTAGCCACTCTATTTCCTTATAATCATACCATCCTCTTGGTTTGCCAGAAACCATAGCTTCCATGGAGGTTTCATAATAGTCGAGCCCAAACTGTGTATTTTCATCAAACACAAGCCGCCGATACGGCTTTGTATCATCCCATATGAGTCTTATTCTACACTGTTTAATATGCAAGGAATTAGCAATCAGAGTGGAAAGTAGTTTCACCCATTTGCTATTGCTCATAAAAGCAGATGAGAATCTTTGCCTGATGACTTCATCTAAATATTTTTCATCTCGGTGATGAACAGGCATTCTATTTCGATTTGTAGATAGGTGCATAATGACTTTTGTTCTTACGTAAACTGCTCCACCAACTCCGCCTCCTGCGGAAACTCCGCAAGTAGCGCCGCCCGCTCGGCCAGCTCAAAATCCGCGAAATCGAAGCCGGGGGCCACTGTGCAGCTGACCAGCGCGAAGCCGGCGCGGTGCGGCAGGTGGGCCGCAAACCACGTATTGGCCGGTACAACGGCCTGCGGCAGCTCGCCGCTGCTGAAGTTGCTGCCGAGGACGAGGCGGGTGGGCTGACCGGGTGTCAGCAGGATGATTTCCAGTGCCTGCCCCTGGTGGAAAAACCACAACTCATCGGACTTGATGCGGTGGAAGTGCGACTTGTCCTCGTTTTCAAGCAAGTAGTAAATGGCTGTGCTCACGCTGCGGGTATTGCCCTCGGCGGTGGTCAGGGTGTCGGTGGCGCGGTAGGTTTCGCGGTAGTAGCCGCCCTCGGGGTGGGGCAGCAGCTGCAGATGCTGGATGATTTCCTGGGCAGTCATAGGGTTGGGTAGAAGGGCGGTATCCGGAAAGTCAATTGAAACTTCTTGAACGTCATGCTGAGCTTGCCGAAGCATCTTGCGTGCTGACATTGAATTGCCATTGCAACGAAGCGGTAGAGATGCTTCGGCAAGCTCAGCATGACGTTCTGGAATTTTACCCTTGATTAAACTCGCCGATGTGCCAGAGGACGCCGGCGGGGTCGTGGACGAAGCCTTCCCGGCCCCAGACTTCCTCCCGGATGGGCACCAGCTTTACGCCGGAAAACCGGCCGGGTAAATCCAGCGCCGTCAGCTCCTGCCAGTACTGCTCCACGTCTTCGACCTCCAGAAACAGCATGGTATTGTCCACCCAGTCTGCCACGTAGGCATCCTGCAGGTAAAAGCTCACGCCTCCCAACGTGAACAGGGACATGGCCGACGACAGGACGATTTCGGTGAAGCCAAAGGCGCGGTAGAAGCTGCGCGAAACGGCGTAGTCTTTGGCCCCGATGAAGGGGCGGAGGGAGCGGATTTTTTGCGTCATAGGGGCGAGGGAAAGGGTTTTAAGCGGCCAAGGCTGTAGAGACGCAATATCTTGCGTCTCGTCGTTGCTGATGTTGTTACGCCGGCGTGGTTTCGGGCCGTTCAACGACGAGACGCAAGATATTGCGTCTCTACAACTGTGCGGAATAATACCGCCATTCATCAGTGGCCCAGTCCGCCCGCGCCCAGCAGCCGGTGCCCCGTTGATGCCGGGAGTAGCTGGCCTTGCTCCCCAAAAATGCCCTGTTGCTGGAGCCAGGCCTCGAACTCGGGGGCGGGGCGCAGGCCGAGAACCTGACGCAGGTAGAGGGCGTCGTGGAAGGAGGTAGACTGGTAGCCGAGCATGATGTCGTCGGCACCGGGAATGCCCATGATGAAGGTGCAGCCGGCCACGCCTAGCAGCGTCAGGAGCGTGTCCATGTCGTCTTGGTCGGCTTCGGCGTGGTTGGTGTAGCATACGTCCACGCCCATGGGCAGGCCCAGCAGCTTACCGCAGAAATGGTCTTCCAGGGCCGCCCGGATGATCTGCTTGCCATCGTAGAGGTACTCGGGGCCGATGAAGCCGACCACCGAATTCACCAGCAGCGGCCGAAACCGCCGGGCCACGGCGTAGGCGCGGGCCTCGCAGGTCTGCTGGTCGAGGCCATGGTGGGCGTTGGCGCTCAGGGCGCTGCCCTGGCCGGTTTCAAAGTACATGACGTTGTCGCCGAGCGTGCCCCGGTTCAAACTCAAGGTGGCCTCGTGGGCTTCCCGCAGCAAGCTCAGACTCACCCCGAAGCTGGCGTTGGTGGCCTCCGTGCCGCCGATGGACTGGAACGTGAGGTCCACGGGCGCGCCCTGCCGGATCAGCTCCAGGGTGGTGGTGACGTGGCCGAGCACGCAGGTCTGGGTCGGAATCTGGAACTGCTCCCGCACGCCGTCGAGCAGTTCCAGCAGCTGGCGGATGGCGCGGGGACTGTCGGTGGCGGGGTTGATGCCCAGCACCGCGTCGCCGCTGCCGTAGAGCAGGCCGTCGACGAGGCTGGCGGCAATGCCCCGCGCGTCGTCGGTGGGGTGGTTGGGCTGCAGGCGGGTGGCCAGGCGCCCGCGCAGCCCCAGCGTGTTGCGAAACCGCGTGATTACCTCCACGCGCCGGGCCACGCCAATCAACTCCTGGTTGCGCAGCAGCTTGCTCACGGCCGCCACCATTTCGGGCGTGAGGCCGGGGGCGAGGCGTTGCAGCGTAGCCGCATCCGCCGCCGCCGACAGCAGCCAGTCGCGCAGCTGCCCCACGGTGAAGTGGCCGACGGGCGCGAAGGCCGCCGCATCGTGGGTATCGATAATGAGGCGGGTGACGTCGTCCTGCTCGTAGGGCACCAGGGCTTCGGTGAGAAACTGGCGCAGCGGCACGTCGGCCAGGGCGTACTGGGCGGCCACTCGCTCCTCGTAGGTTTCGGCCGCCACGCCGGCCAGCTGGTCGCCGGAGCGCAGGGGCGAGGCCCGCGCCAGCAGCGTCCGCAGGTCCGGGAAAGTGTAGGTGCGCTGGCGGATGGTATGGCGGTACATGGTGTTAAGTAGTGAGTACTTGGTATTGAGTAGTGAGACTCGTTCTGGCGGCTGTAGAGACGCGACACTTCGCGTCTCGTCGTTGGTGATGTTGCTTTCAGTGACCGTCATGCTGAGCTTGTCGAAGCATCTCTACCTCTGGCTAACTCAATCGTGCAGGCGAAGCGGTAGAGATGCTTCGACAAGCTCAGTACGACGTCCTAAAATATGCTTCGCGGGGTTCAACATGATGTTCTAACGTAATTGCGCTGTCATTCCAAACCCACGTAGTGTCAGCAACGCCGAGACGCGAAGTGTCGCGTCTCTACAGTCGTTCGGCATTGAGCAAAGCGTCTGCTGGCACCGGCCGGCGGTGGCGGCCCAGCAGCACGAAAATGGCCAGTGCCAACCCCAGACCGGCGAAAAACACCACGCTCAGCCATACATTATAATACACAATGGCCCCCAGACTCAGCAGCGTGAGGGCCAGGGCCAGCAGCGGAAACCACGGGTAGAACGGGGCCACGAAGGGCCGCTCCAGCTGCGGCTCGCGGCGGCGCAGCGCAAACAGGCTCAGCAGACTGATGGTGTACATCACCACCGCGCCCAGCACCGACAGCACAATGACCTGGGCCGTGGTGCCGGTGAGCAGAGCCACCGCGCCCACCACGCCGCCGGCTACCAACGCCCAGTGCGGCGTCTGGAAGCGCGGGTTCACGCGGGCCAGAAACCCGGGCAGGTAGCCGCTGCGGGCCAGGGCAAACACCTGCCGCGAGTAGCCGATGATGGTGCCGTGGAACGAAGCCACTAGCCCAAACAGCCCGATGCTGGCAAACAGCTGCGTCAGGCGGCTGTGGCGGCCCAGCACCACGGCCAGGGCCTCTGGCAGGGGATAATCGATGCGGCTGAGGGTGCGCCAGTCCGTAACGCCGCCGGTAAGCACCATCACGCCCAGGGCCAGCACCACCAGCGTGCCCAGCCCGTAGAGGTAGCCCTTGGGAATGGTTTTTTTGGGGTTTTCGACTTCCTCCGCCACCATGGCCACGCCCTCGATGGCCAAGTAAAACCAGATGGCAAACGGCAGGGCCGCAAACACGCCCGCCGCGCCCAGCGGCACCGGGTGGGCCAGAAAGTTGCTGACCCGGAAGCTCGGCGCCACCAGCCCCATATACACCACCAACTCGCCCACCGCCAGCAGCGTCACCAGCAGTGAAAACCGCGCCGACTCCTTCATGCCCAGCAGGTTCAGGCCGATAAACACCGCGTAGCAGGCCAGCGCCGTGCCCAGCACCGGCACCTGCGGATGCAAAAAGTGTCCGTAGCTGCCCAGCGCCAGCGCAATGGCCGGCGGGGCCATCAGAAACTCCACCAGCGTGGCATAGCCCGCCACCAACCCGCCCAGCGGCCCGAAGGCGCGGTAGGAGTAGGCAAACGGCCCGCCCGCGTGCGGAATGGCCGTCGTCAGCTCCGTGAAGCTGAAAATGAACGTCACGTAGAGCACCGTCACCAGCAGCGTAGCCACCAGAAACCCCACCGGCCCGGCTACTGCCCATCCGTAGTTCCAGCCGAAATACTCGCCCGAAATGACCAGCCCCACGGCCAGTGCCCACAGGTGCAACGGCCGGAGTACTTTCTTCAGGGTCGGCGCGGCGGCAGTTGTAGCGGTAGGCATAAGCGGCAGGGCGTTAGGGCTGTCTGCCTAATGTAGAACATAAGCGCCGCAGTGCAAGTAGGTTAGCCACCCAACCTGGGCACGTCACTCCGCGAATCTGGTTCCCACCGCAAATACCAACGCCCGACGTTTCGGCCGGGCGTTACTGATGAGAGGCATCTGTTTACAGCTTGAAAATAGCCTTCAATCCTTCCTTCAGCGGCGTGGGCGGGCGACCCAACACGTCGGCTAAATCAGTGCTAATGGTGGATTCCTGGCCGTTTTTGATGTCGGTGAGGAAGCCAGTGATGCGCCGGATGGCTACCTCGGGCAGGCCCTGCGCCTGCAGCCGGGCCTCAAAGGCGGGTTGCTCGATGGGCGTGTAGGCCACGGGCTTCCCGGATAGCTCGCTCAGGGCCGCGGCCACGTCGGCGAAGGAGTAGGTGGCGCTGCCGGTGAAGGTGAAGATACGGCTGTCGCAGCGGCTGTCGGCCAGCACGTTGGCAATGGCCTCGCCCATATCCTGGCGGAGCGCGAAGGCCACCCGGCCCTGACCGGCGGGCAGCTGAATGCCCCGCTCAAACACCTGCGGACCCACAAACTGCGGCATCGTGTCCAGGTACAGAATGTTGCGAAACAGCACGTACGGCACCCCGCTGGCCCGGATGTAGTCCTCCGTCTGGAAGTGGCGCTCCATAAGCTGGTTGACCAGCGTGGCGGGGTTTTGCAGGGCGCGACTGGTATAGGCCAGGCACGCTACGCCAGCTTTTTTGGCGGCATCTACCACGTTGCAGTGCTGCTGCAGGCCGTCGTCTTCGCCACCGCCGGAAACCAGCAGCACCTTGCTGACGCCCTGCATGGCCCGGTCCAGGGAGGCCGGGTCGCGGTAGTCGCCCACGCGGATGTGCACGCCCCGCGCCTTCAAGCCGGCGGCTTTGGCTTCGTCGCGCACCAGGCCAGCAACCTGGTCAGGGTCAATCAGCTGCAGCAGCCGCTCTATCACCGCCAACCCAATGTGGCCGGCTGCACCCGTTATCAGAATCATACAAAAAGGGAAAAATAAGGAAGAGAAACATTGCCCGCGCCGGCCGGCAATTGCCTGATTCAGCTATTCAAGTTCCGGCCGGAAGCGGGTGATGCAAAGGTGGCCCACCCACACGCCCGCTACCAGAGCGAAAGGGCGGGAAGGTTGGGCAAAAAGGCGGGAAGAGGCAGCTGGCAAGAGTCAGCAGCAACCTCTGCCACTATTCAGAACTTCATGCGGGGCGTAGTCGAAGCATCTCTACCGCTTCGTTGAGGTGTCAAAGACAGAAGCCCTTAGCATAGATGCTTGATGTATTCTTCCTGAATCATGCCGCCCGCCACGAACTTATCAGCTGATGCCCCATAAGTTGTAACAGCAAAAACAAGCACTTTTTCTACCGAGTCAAACTCGTGTGTGATGCCATAAGGAGTGTCCTCCGGGTCCAGCACTGAAAATTCGGATACGTCATAGAAGTCTTCGTCGCCTTCATCGAATGACTCATAATAGGTAACGGTAAATTGGTCTTTTTCTCTACCAATGACCAACCACCTTATGAAAGCATATTCCTTATTCTTCTCATATGAAAGCCATTGTTCAACCTCTTTACCAAGATGAACGCGGGCTATCAATTCCGGGGTAGAGAGGTAAGTCGACACAGCTGCTGGTTTAGTGAAAATATGGGCAGGTAGATATGCTTCGATAAGTGGACGCCATATGGAGTATGACGTTCCATTAGGTTCTACCTCATCTTAGAAGCCTATCCCGCCTGCTTATACGCCGTGGGCGAGAGGCCGAGGCTGTTGCGGAAGAAGCGGCTGAACGCCGATTGATCGGGGAAGTGCAGCAGGTCGGCTACCTGGGCCACGGAAAGCTGCCCGTGCTGCAGCAGGGCCTTGGCTTCCAGCATCACGGCTTCCTCAATCCACTCGCCGGCGGTTTTGCCAGTGGTCTGCTTCAGGGTGTCGGTGAGGTGTTTGGGCGTGATGCAGAGGTGGTCGGCGTAGAACTTCACGCTGCGCGCGGTGGTGCTGTGCGCGTTTACCAGGAGCTTGAACTCGGCGGTGAGCAGCTGGCTGCGGGTTTGGGTGGCCTGCAGCGTCGCGTGCTGCTGATCGTAGAGGCCCACCACCTCGTAGAGCAGGCTGTTGATCAGACTTTTGATGACCTGATTGCGGTAGGGGTGCGGAGCCTGAAACTTCTGCTGCAGCAGGCGCATGGAGGCCGTAATGCTGGCCGCTTCCGCCGCCGCGAGGGGCAGCACGTGCCGGGTGGCGCTTTCCAGAAACTGAAAATTGTCGACCGGAATGTGGTTGCGGGTGGTGATGAACTCGGGCGTGAAGAACACCGACAGGCTGTCGTGGTCGGGCGAGAAGTCCGTCCACTCTTTGATAATGTGGGGCGTGATGAGCATCAGGCTGCCCGGCTCGATGCAGTACGTTTCCAGATTGGCCTTCAGCGTCGCCGTGCCGCGCAGGCAAATCCCGATTTTGTAGTAGTTGCCCCGATACGGCACACCCAGGGGCGGGCCGGCCGTGTGGGTATGCTCATCCAGAAAAAACGCGTCCGCCAGCTCCTCATCGGGGCGGGAAAAGCTCTGCAGCCGGTAGGTCGGAATCAGGTTGGACATGGAGGCGGGCTGTTGAACTAGAACGTCATTCTGAGCTTGCCGAGGAATCTCGCGTGCTGATGTTGTGGTAGCAATACTGACGTCAGCACGCGAGATTCCTCGGCAAGCTCGGAATGACAAGCGGATGCTTAGGTGTAATACTACTGGTTCCTTCGCGAAAACGGCGGTAGTGGCGCGTACACTTTCCGGGTTTCTGCGTACTTGCTCCCCCAATCCAACCAACTCCGCTCACGCAATGCCCTACCAACCCAGCCCCGGCCGCTACGCCGACATGCCTTACCGCCGCTGCGGCCGCAGCGGCCTGAAACTGCCGGCCGTCTCGCTCGGCCTCTGGCACAACTTCGGTGACGTGGACGTGCTCCAGAACTTCCGCGCTATCCTGCACCGCGCCTTCGACTCGGGCGTTACGCACTTCGATCTGGCCAACAACTACGGCCCACCCCCCGGCTCGGCCGAAACCAACTTCGGCCGCATCCTGAAAGAGGATTTCCGCGGCTACCGCGACGAGCTAGTCATTTCCACCAAGGCCGGCTACCACATGTGGGAGGGACCCTACGGCGAGTGGGGCTCACGCAAATACCTGATTTCGAGTCTGAACCAGAGCCTGCGCCGGATGAAGCTGGACTACGTGGACATCTTCTACTCGCACCGCCCCGACCCCGACACGCCCCTGGAAGAAACCATGAGCGCCCTCGACCACGTGGTGCGCCAGGGCAAGGCCCTGTACGTTGGCATCAGCAACTACGCGCCCCGAGAGGCCGCCGAGGCCATCCGCATCCTACGGGCGCTGGGCACGCCCTGCCTGATTCACCAGCCCAAATACTCGATGTTTGAGCGCGGCCCGGAAAATGGTTTGCTGGACCTGCTGGGCCAGGAAGGCGTGGGCTGTATTCCGTTTTCGCCGCTGGCCCAGGGCCTGCTCACCAACAAATACCTGCACGGCATCCCCGACGATTCGCGGGTGGCCAAAGGCGTGGGTTTTCTCACCGAAAACCAGCTCACCGACGAGCGTCTCAGCCAAATCCGCCAGCTCAACGACTTGGCACAGCAGCGCAACCAAAGCTTGGCCCAAATGGCCCTGAGCTGGATTCTGCGTGACGAGCGGGTAACGTCCGTGCTCATCGGAGCCAGCAAGCCCGAGCAGCTCACCGATTCGCTCCGCTGCCTGGATAACCTGCAGTTCAGCCCCGAGGAGCTGGGGCAGATTGAAAACGTGCTGAAGTCCTAAACCTGTCATTCCGAGCACAGCGAGGAATCTGGATCAGCCTCAAATGAGTAACTCAGATTCCTTGCTGCGCTCAGAATGACAGGTACTATTGCGGTGCTGGCCGCTACGGATTCTGCCGCAGAATCTGCCGCGTTTTCTCGTCCGGCTCGCCGCCGAAAAATTTATCCAGCACCCGCTGAAAAACCGGGTCGGCACCTTCCAGGGCGGCAAACAGCGTCATGCTGGAGCGGAGCTTCAGGTCATCGGGGCTACCCATGATGCGGGTAGCGTCGGTACTTTCCAGCGTCAGCAGGGCCGCACTGATTTCCCGCAGGTGCGGGCCCAGCACCGGGTGTTTCAAATACGCCTCGGCCTCCTGCCGGTTCTGAATGGCATAGAACCGGGCCGTTTCGCTGTAGCCCAGGCCCTGCATCTGGGGGAATACATACCACATCCAGTGAGTGCGCTTGCGGCCGGCCCTGATTTCGTCTAGGGCCGTGGCATAGTCGCGCTGCTGGGCGTCGAGGAAGCGTTGGAGGTCGAGTTTTTGCGGCATGGTGAGGCAGATGAAGTAGGGAAAGTCAGGTAACGGCAAGTGCCGTCGGGTAGATGCTGGTTGCACCAGTGTTTGATAACCAACTTCCGTTTTTACCTTACGGCGCACTACATAGCCTATATTTCTGCGTGAAGAAACTCTACTGCCTGCTGCTGGGTGCCCTGTTGCTCAGCGCCTCGTTCGCCTCGGCCCAGACGCTGGCTGAGAAAACCCGGGGGTTCCGCAAATTCGCCGGATTCTTTCCCTTCTACTGGGATGAGAAGGGCGGCCGGATTCTACTGGAAATCGATAAGCTCGACCAGGAAATCCTCTACGTGAGCAGCCTGCCCCACGGCGTGGGCTCCAACGATTTGGGCCTCGACCGGGGCCAGATCGGGCAGCAGCGCATCGTGAAGTTCGTGCGAAGCGGCCCCAAGATTCTGCTGCTCCAGCCCAACTACGACTACCGCGCCGTGAGCCAGAACCCCGACGAGCGCAAATCGGTGGAGCAGGCGTTTGCGCAGTCGGTTATCTGGGGGTTCAAGGCCGAAGCTGAGGAAGGCAACCGGGTGCTGGTAGACCTCACGCCCTTCCTACTGCGCGATTCGCACCAGATCGGCGACCGGCTCGAAGACCTCAAACAGGGAAGCTACAAGGCCGAGGAAAGCCGCTCGGCGGTGTTTCTGCCCAACACCAAAGCCTTCCCGCAGAACTCGGAGTTTGAGGCCGTCATCACGCTCATCGGCAAGGCCAAGGGCCGCGAAATCCGGTCCGTGACGCCTGACCCCAACGCCGTGACGGTGCATATGCACCACTCCTTCATTCAACTCCCCGACGACCAGTACCGGCCCCGCGCGTTCGATCCGCGCGCCGGTTACTACGCCAACGAGTTCATGGATTACGCCACGCCCATCGACCAGCCCATCATGCAGCGGCAGCTGGTGCGCCATCGGCTCTTCAAAAAAGACCCTACGGCGGCCCAGAGCGAGGCCGTGGAGCCGCTGGTGTACTACCTGGACCGGGGCGCGCCCGAGCCCGTGCGCTCGGCTCTTATGGAAGGTGCTGCGTGGTGGAACCAGGCGTTTGAAGCCGCCGGCTACCGCAACGCGTTTCAGGTGAAGCTGCTGCCCGAGGACGCCGACCCGATGGACATCCGCTACAACCTCATCCAGTGGGTGCACCGTTCCACCCGGGGCTGGTCGTACGGGGCCAGCATCACGGACCCGCGCACCGGCGAAATCATCAAGGGACAAGTGTCGCTGGGCTCATTGCGGGTGCGCCAGGATTTCCTGATTGCCGAGGGCCTGCTCCAACCCTACGAGGACGGCCAGCCCCCGCGCCCCGAGATGCTGCAGATGGCCGTGGCGCGCCTGCGCCAGCTGGCCGCCCACGAGGTGGGCCACACCCTGGGCCTCTACCACAACTACTCGGCCAGCACCCGCGAACGGTCGTCGGTGATGGACTACCCCATGCCGCGCATCAAGATGCGGGCCGATGGCAGCATCGATTTGAGCGAGGCCTACGCCGCCGGCATTGGCAGCTGGGACAAGCGCGCCATCCTCTACGGCTACCAGGATTTCGGCCCCCAAGCCGATGAAAAGGCGGCCCTGCAAGCTATTATGCAGCAGACGCTGGCCGAGGGCTACGTGTTCATTTCCGACGCCGACGCCCGCGCGGCCGGGGGCGCGCACCCCACGGCCCACCTCTGGGACGACGGCCCCAACGCCGCCGACGAGCTCAACCGCCTCATGGACGTGCGCCGGCAGCTGCTCAGCCGCTTCAGCGAAAAAGCCCTGGCTCCCGGCCAGCCCATGGCCCTGCTGGAGGAAGTGCTGGTGCCCATGTACCTGCTGCAGCGCTACCAGGTGGAGGCGGCGGCCAAGCAGCTCGGCGGCCTCTACTACACCTACGCCCTGAAGGGCGACGGCCAGACCGTTACGCAATTCGTGACGCCCGCGGAGCAATGGAAGGCCTTCGACGCGCTGCTGCGCACGATTTCGCCCCGGGAGCTGGCGCTGCCGGAGGAGCTGCTGGCCAAGATTCCGCCCCGCCCCGTGAACTACGGCCGCTCCCGCGAAACCTTCCCCGCCCGCACCGGCCTCACCTTCGACGCCCTCGGCGCGGCCGAATCGGCGGCGGCTACCACGCTGGAATTTCTGCTGAGCCCGCAGCGGGCGGCCCGCCTGGAGGAATACCACGCCCGCCACTCCGAGCAGCCCGGCCTGCGCGCCGTGCTCGATAAGCTGCTGGCCCAGACCTGGGGCAGCAAGCCCGAAACCGGCTATACCGGCGAGCTGCAGCGGCTCGTGCAGATGCGCACGCTGCACCAGCTGCTGGCGTTGGCCGCCGCCCCGCAGGCCCCGGCGGGCGTGCAGGCCGTAACCGCGCTGAAAGTGGAGGAGCTGAAGCAGCAGCTGGAAAAAGACCAGAAAGCCCGCGACGAAAACCGCCGTGCCACCGCTTTGCTGGGGTTGCGCACCATCCGGCAGTTCGAGGAAGCCCCCGAGAAGTTCCAGCCCGCGCCCGCCCTCCCCATGCCCGACGGCGCCCCCATCGGCTCGGACGACTGCGGGGAATTGTAATGAAGGGTGGCTGCCTCGTTACCGTTGGCGCGTTGGTTGCGCGCGGGGCTGCCGCGCCAGCCGCTGAGGCGTAGTATTTTTCGGTATAAGGCAAAAGAGCCCCGCCAGTTGGCGGGGCTCTTTCAGTATTGATCCAGTGCAGAGCATCAGCGCACAGCCGCCGGGTCTGCTGCCGTTACCGGGGCCCCGCCGCCCAGGGCGCGGTACAGGTCGATGAGCTGCAGGAACTGCTCGCGACGGGTGGTAGTCAGGTTCAGCTCGGCTTCCAGGGCGCTGCGCTGGGCCGTAATTACTTCCAGGTAGGTGGCGTAGCTGGCCGTGTAGAGGTCGTTGGAAATGTCCACGGCCTTGGTCAGGGCCGCTACTTCCTGCTGCTGCAAAGCGTACACGCGCTGGTAGTTCTGGGCCCCGCGCAGGCTGGTGGTCACCTCCTCAAACCCGGTCTGGATGCTGCGCTGGTACTCGAAGTAGGCAATGCGCTGCCGGGCCGCCGACTGGGTGTACTCGGCCCGTAGCACGTTGCGGTTGAAGAGCGGGGCCGACACGCCGGCCAGCAGCCCGTAGGCCAGCGAACCGGGCGTGCTCAGCAGCAACGAGGCCTTGTAGGCGTTCAGCCCCACGTACGGCGACAGGGTGAACGAGGGCAGGAAGGCGGCCCGGGCGGCGGCTACGTCGGCCTTGGTGGCCAGCAGCGCCAGCTCGGCCTGCTGCACGTCGGGGCGGCGCAGCAGCAGCTCGGCCGGCAGCCCGGTGGTGAGCACGGCGGGCAGGGGCTGCTGCTGAATGGGCAGGCCCCGCGCAATGGGCTGCGGGTAGCGACCCAGCAGGCGGTTCATCTGGTTTTCGGTGGCCAGAATGCGCTGCTGCACCTCTACCTCGCCGCTGCGGGTGCGCAGCAACTGGGCCGTGAACTGCTGCACGGCCAGCTCGGTGGCCCGGCCGCCCAGCTTCTGGAGCTTCACGATTTCCAAGGCGCGGTTTTGCAGCCGCTCGTTTTTGCCCAGCACGTCCAGCTGGCTGTCCAGCGTCAGCAGCTCGTAATACAGGCGGGCCACCTGGGCTACCAGCGCGGTTTGCACCAGCCGGCGGCCCTGCTCGGTGGCCAGCATTTGGGCGACGGCCGCCCGGCGACGGCTGCGCAGCTTGCCCCATAGGTCGATTTCCCAGGCGCTGCGCAGCCCCAGGAAGTAGTCGGGAGCCACCGTGGGCAGCTGGCGGCCGTCGTTGGTGGCGTTGTAGCCGGTGCCGCTGAGGGTGGCAAACCGGTCGGCGCTGGCGGCGGCCACGCCGTTGACGGCGGGCAGCAGTGCCCCCCGGGCCGCCTGCACGCTGGCGCGGGCCACTTCCACCCGCTGCACGGCAATCAGTAAGTCGGGGTTGGCGCGCAGGGCCGTATCAAGCAGCCCGATCAGGTTAGGATCCGCAAAGAACTGCTGCCAGGGCTGGGCGGCAATGGACGCGGAGTCGGTTGCTCCCGCAGCGCCTGCCGTGCCGAAGGTAGCCGGCACGGCCGTGGCGCGGGGCGTGAGCACCGGCTGCATGGTCTGACAGCTGCCCAGGGCCGCTAAGGTGAGCAGTCCGAACAGGCGCTTGAAAGGCCGGTTGCCTAGTGCTGATTTCTTGTCTCTTTTGGAAAACAGGCCGGCAAGTGAGGGGCGAAACAGAGTCATAGAGCAGGATTAGGCGGCCGCGTGGGCGGGCTCAGCGTGGGCGGCGGGAACGGGGTGCACGGCGGGCTCGGCGACCGGCTGAGCCGGCTTTTTGTCGCGCGCAAACAGCACGTAGAGGCCCGGAATCAGCACCACCCCGAACAAGGTGCCGATGAGCATGCCGCCCGCCGCCGCTGTACCAATGCTGCGGTTGCCCATGGCGCCCGCGCCGGTGGCAATGCACAGCGGAATCAACCCGGCCACGAAGGCGAAGGAGGTCATCAGGATAGGGCGCAGGCGCGAGCGGGCGCCCTCCACAGCCGCGTCCAGCACCGACAGGCCTTCCTGCTGCCGCTGCACCGCGAATTCGATGATAAGAATGGCGTTTTTGCCCAGCAAGCCGATGAGCATCACCAGGGAAACCTGGGCGTAGATGTTATTTTCCAGCCCCAGCAGCTTGAGGGCCAGAAACGCGCCGAAGATACCGGTGGGCAAACTCAGCAGCACCGGCAGGGGTAGCAGAAAACTCTCGTACTGGGCCGCCAGCAGCAGATACACGAACACCAGCACGATACCGAACACGTAGAGCGCCTGGTTGCCCGAGATAATCTGCTCCCGGGTCATGCCGCTCCACTCGAAGGTGTAGCCGCGCGGCAGCTCCTTGGCCGCCACGGCCTCAATGGTCTTGATGGCGTCGCCCGACGAGTAGCCGGGGGCGGTGTCGCCGTTGAGGGTGGCCGAGGTGTACATGTTGTAGCGCGTGAACTGCTCGGGGCCGTACACCCGCTCCAGCCGCACGAACGTGGAGTAGGGCACCATCTCGCCCCGGTTGTTTTTCACGTAGAGCTTCAACAGATCCTCGGGCTTGGTGCGGTAGCCGGGCAGGGCCTGCACCATCACCTTATACATCTGCCCGAAGCGGATGAAGCTGGCGGCGTAGTTGGCGCCCATCAGGGTTTGCAGGGTGCCCATGGCGCTAGCCACGGTCACGCCCTTCTTGGCGGCCAGGTCGGCATCCAGGTGGATGAGGTACTGCGGAAAGGTGGGGTCGAAGCCGGAAAAGGTGTTTTCGATGGCCGGCGTGTTGTTGAGGGCCTTGATGAAGCGGTCCGTCACCTCGTCGGTGCGGCGCAGGTCGCCGCGGCCGGTGCGGTCCAGCACCCGCAAATCGAAGCCGCCGGCGTTACCGAAGCCGGGCACGGTGGGCGGGGTAAAAAACTGCACCTGCGCCCCGGTGATGTGCCGGGTTTTGGCGCGCAGCTGGGCCATCAGTTCGGTTACGGATTCTTTGCGCTCGTCCCAGCTTTTCAGGTTGATCATGCCCATGCCGTAGCTGGCCCCCGACACGTCGTTCATGAGCGAGTAGCCGGCCAGCGTCGATACCGATTCCACCGGCTTCAGGGTCTGGGCCACGCGCTGCACTTCCTGCAATACCTGCTGGGTGCGCTCCATGGTGGCGCCGGGCGGCGAGGTCACGTTGATGTATACCATGCCCTGGTCTTCGCTCGGAATGAAGCCAGTGGGCAGCACCGAATTAACGCCCCAGGTGGCCGCGAAGAAGAACAGCAGCAGCGCCACCGTCACCAGCCGGCGGCTGGCCACCACGCGCACCAGGCGCTGGTAGCCGTCGGCAAACCGCTCGTAGCGGCTGTTGAAGCCGGCGAAGAAGCGGCCCAGCAGGCCGGTGCGCTCGGCGTCGGGCGTGGGCTCCTTGAGCAGCAGGGCGCACAACGCCGGCGTCAGCGTGAGGGCGTTCAAGCCCGAAATGACGATGGAAATGGCCAGCGTGAGCGAAAACTGGCGGTAGAACACGCCCACCGGCCCGCTCATAAACGACACCGGAATAAACACCGCCGACATCACCAGCGTGATGGCCACAATGGCCCCGCTGATTTCGCCCATGGCTTCCAGCGTGGCGTCCATAGCGGAAAGGTGCTTCTCGTGCATCTTGGCGTGCACGGCTTCCACCACCACAATGGCGTTATCGACCACAATGCCGATGGCCAGCACTAACGCAAACAGCGTGAGCAAATTGATGCTGAAGCCCAGCAGCTGCATGAAAAACAAGGTGCCGATGAGGGCCACCGGCACGGCCAGCGCCGGAATCAGGGTGGAGCGCCAGTCCTGCAAAAACAGGTACACAATCACGAAGACCAGCAAAAACGCCTCAAACAAGGTGCGCACCACCTCGTGAATACTCGCGTCGAGGAAGCGCGACACGTCGTAGCTGATGTTGTAGGTCATGCCGGGCGGGAAGTTGGTGGCTTTCAGCTCGGCCATGCGCGCCTTCACCTGCGCAATAACGTCGGAGGCGTTGGAGCCGGGCAGCTGCTTAAGCAGGATGGCGGCCGAGGGCTGGCCGTTGCTCTTGGACAGCATCCGGTAGGTCTGCACCCCAAATTCCACGTCGGCCACGTCCTTGAGGCGCAGCACCGAACCGTCGGCCTCGGCCCGAATCACGATGTTGCGGTACTGCTCGGGCTCGAAGAGCTTGCCGGTATAACGGAGCACGTATTGCAGCACCTGGGCCGAGCGGCCCGAGCTTTCGCCGGTACGGCCGGGGGCTGCCTCCACGCTCTGGGTCTGGATGGCCTCCACAATCTCGTCGGCGCCCACGCGGTAAGCCAGCATCCGGTCGGGCTTGAGCCACACGCGCATGGCGTACTCGCGGTTGCCCTGGATTTCGGCCAGGCCCACGCCCTTAATGCGCTTGAGCTCCTGCAGAATGTTGATGTCGGCGAAGTTGTAGATGAACTGCTCGTCGGCCGTGGGGTCGTCGCTGACGATGTTCAGGTACAGCAGCATGCTGTTCACTTCCTTTTCCGTCACCACGCCGGCCTTGATAACCTCCTGGGGCAACTCATCCAGCACCGTCGTCACGCGGTTCTGCACGGCTACGGCGGCCAGGTCGGGGTCGGTGCCCACCTCGAAAAACACCTCCACCAGGGTGGTGCCATTGTTGGTGGTTACGGTGTTCATGTAGGTCATGCCCGGCACCCCGTTGATGGCTCGTTCCAGCGGCGTGGCCACTGCCTTGGCCGATACCTCGGCGTTGGCCCCGTTGTACTTGGCCCGCACCGTCACGGAGGGCGGCACGATGTCGGGGAACTGCGTGACGGGCAGCGTAAACAGCGCCCCCACGCCCAGCAGGGTGATAAACAGCGAAATAACCAGCGACAAAACCGGCCGTCTGATGAAAATAGAAAACATAGAATCCGAGGCTGAAAGTGGGGCGCGGGGGCGCGACTAGAGGGCGGTGGTCAGGCTGGCGAGGGTGACCGGGCGGGGCGTGATGCGGGAGCCGTCGCGCAGGTCCTGCACGCCTTCGCACACAATCCGCTCCCCGGCTTTCAGGCCACTATCCACCACGTAAAAGGCGTCGAGGCGGCTCTGGGGAACGAAGTTGCGCTGGCGCACCTGGCCTTGGGCATCCACCACGTACACGTAGTTCTTGTCCTGCTGCTCGAACACGGCCTTCTGGGGCACGAGCAGCGCGTCGGTCACGGTGTTGGCCAGGCGCACCTTGCCGGTGGCCCCGTGCTTGAGCAGCCGCTCGGGGTTGGCGAAGCGGGCCCGGAACGCAATGGCCCCGGTGCCGGCCTGAAACTGGCTTTCCACGGTTTCAATCTGGCCGGTGGGCGCGTAGAGCGTGCCATCGGCCAGCACCAGCCGCACCTGGTTGGTGCGGCGGGCCGAGTCCTGCCGGCGCGTTTTCATGTACTCCAGATACTCCGCCTCCGACACGTTGAAGTAGGCATACACGGCCCGGGTATCCGACACGCTGGTCAGCAGTGTGCCGTCGTCGATGAGGCTGCCCACCTTCAGCAGCTCCCGGTTTACCACGCCATCAAACGGGGCGCGGATGGTGGTGTAGCTGAGCATGAGGGCCGCATTGGAGGCCGCCGAGCGCGCTTCCTCCACCGTGGAGCGGGCGGCCGTGAGCTTGGCCTGGGCCACGTCCAGCTCGGTTTTGGAGATGATGTTTTTCTGGGTCAGCATCCGTACGCGGTCCAGCTCCAGGCTGGCCACGCGGGCCTGAGCCGTGGCGTTGTTGAGCGTGGCCCGGGTGCGCGTCAGCCGGGTTTTATACTCCGCGTCGTTGATGTGGAACAGGGCTTGGCCTTGGCGGACTTTCTGACCCTCATCCACGTAAATCTTCTCTAGAAAGCCCCGCACCCGGGCCCGCAGCTCCACGTTGCGGGTAGCCTGCACGTCGGCCACGTACTCGCGGCTAAGCACCGTGTCGCGGGCCGCGAGCTGCACCACGGGCAGCGAGATAGGGGCTTCGGTGGTGGCGGCCGTTTCAGCCGCGCTGTCGGCGCCGCAGCCGGCCAAGGTGGCGGCGGTCAGCGGCAGCAGCAGCCAGCGGAAGGATTTGAGCAGGGGAGCAGGCATAGGAGAAGGATAGGGACCGGGAGTAGGCAAGCGTTTTTTACAAAGCTGCCGCGCTGGCATTAGAGCCGCGTGAGGCTCACATTAGAAAAGGTTAAGACCGAGCCTACACAAAGGCCGTGCGGCAGGCATCTTCGCCCCGGCGGCAGGCCTCAGTACAGGCGCGGTGCTGGAGCGTATCGAACTGGGTGCACGCATCGGCGCAGGCCCGGCACAGCTCGGCGCACTCGCGCAGCAGATGGGGCGTATGCTCGGCCTCGCGGGCCAGGAAAGCCGCCGCCAGCCGGCACAAATCGGCACAGTCGCGGCTGAGGCGGAAGCTGCGCAGGTGGGCCTGCAGCGGCAGGCTGGCCAGGCCGAGGGTGGTGCATTGGTCGCAGGCAGTGGCGCAGGAGGCCAGGGCGTTGAGTACGTGTTGTTGGCGGGGAAGCATGAAAAAGGGGAAGCGGGAAAACACAAAAAGCCAGCGGCAAAACGCTGGTGGCTCAGGGAGTAGCAGAAAGCAGAGGAACGGCCAGCGAATCGGGGGCGACGACGGCCAGCGGCCGCCGCGCCTGGCACTCGGCCAGGGCCCGGCGCGTCTGCACCAGCTCCAGCTCGGCCGCCGATTCCAGCAATGGGCCGTCCGGGTCGTAGGCCAGCGGGTAGGCGGGCTCCTGGCACAGCAGGTACAGGTTGAGTCCCGTG
Source organism: Hymenobacter swuensis DY53 (assembly GCF_000576555.1). Taxonomy (NCBI): domain Bacteria; kingdom Pseudomonadati; phylum Bacteroidota; class Cytophagia; order Cytophagales; family Hymenobacteraceae; genus Hymenobacter; species Hymenobacter swuensis. The sequence goes on along the minus strand of NZ_CP007145.1, from coordinate 2,626,701 downwards.
GACAGCAACAGCGTGCCCAGCAGTAACCCCAGCAACAGGGCGCGGGAGCCGCGCAGCATGGTCCGTTTCCCCATCATCCCCCAAAGCACGCGTGGCGGGATTAAAACGGTATGAGAAGGAAATTAGAAGAAGTTAGAAGGCCCGGCCGGGTCCCTTGGTTCAGTGCCGTCGGGCAGTTACCGCTTCGTAGTCTATTCGGCCTCGTGTCAGCTACCGGCGCGTTCAACTGCATCCCGCCCGGCCAAACGGCAGGCATACTGTGGCAACGTCAGCACGCAATATTCTCCGGTCTCTGGTTTGATGCGCCATATGCTCGGAATGACGTTCTATTTTACCCTCACACCCTCCACCCTTACACCGCCGCTGCCGGCAGCTCTACGGTGGCGGTGGTGCCGTGGCGGGGCTGGGAGGTGAGGCGGATTTCACCGCCGTGGACTTGCACGATTTTGCGCGTCATGGGCAGGCCCAGGCCGTAGCCGGGGGTAGTGGTGGCCGAGCCGGCCCGGTACAGCGGCTCGTAGATGCGGGCCAGCTCGTGGGGCTCCAGGCCGATACCTTCGTCTAGCACCTGCACCCGCAGCACGGCGGGCGTGGGGTAGCCCAGTACAGCCCGGACCGGACCGGTGGAGTACTTGCAGGCGTTATCGAGCAGGTTGAGCAGGGCCGTGGTGAGCAGCTGCTCGTTGCCGCGCACCATAAACACGTCGTCCACCTCGGCGGGCAGGTTCCCGAATTCCAGGCGCAGCTCGCGGCCGGGGTGGCGGCGCTGACAGGTGGCCAGGGCCTGGGTCAGGCACTCATCCAGGCGCACGGGCTGCTGCCGGAAGGCCGGGTCGGTGACCTGGGCCAGACTCAGCAGGCCGTTGGTCAGCTCAATGAGCTGCTTGATATCCTCCACCGCCGAGCCAATGCTCTGGCGGGCTTCTGGCAGGGTAGTGTCGTAGGCGTAGGCGGTTTCCAGGGTGCCCAGCACCGAGGCCAGGGGCGTGCGCAGCTCGTGGCTAGCGTTGCTCAGGAAGCTCTTCTGCGACTCAAAGGCCTGCTCCACGCCGCCCAGCATGTGGTTGAAGGTGCGGGCCAGCTGGGCAATTTCATCGGTGCCGTTGCCTTCATCTACCCGCACGCTGAGCCGGGAGGCCGTGATGCGCTCCACCTGCCGCACCACCCGCGAAATCGGTTTCAGCGACTCATCGGCAAAATACCAGCCGGCCAGAATGATGAGCACCAGCGCCCCCAGGTTGGCCGCCAGCAGAATTAGGCGCAGCTTGTGTAGCTGGCTCAGCCCAAAATCGTCGTGGCCGGCCGCAAACAGCCAGTAGGGCTGGCCCCGGTACTGATAGAGCAGGCCCACGGCTTCCAGCTCGCCATCGGCGAAGCGCACCGGCCGGCCGGGCCGCACCCGCCGCAGCTGCCGGGAGTTCAGGCGCTGGCTGAGGTTGTCGGCGCTGGTGTAGAGCAGGTGCTGGCCGGGGCCGTAAATGCTGATCTGTTCCTGCGGGATGGTAAACAGGTCGCGGCGGTGCAATTGGCGCAGCAGGCTTTCATCTACCCGGCCCCCGCGCCGCACCAGCAGGCGGGTGGTCATGGTGGCCTTGGTGGTGAGTCGCGTCACGAAGCGCTGCTCACGGGTGGTAGCCTGGAAATAGTACAGAAACGCCGAAAAGCACAGTTGAATCCCCACCACCAGCAGCGTAAAGCGCAGAATCAGCTTGTTGCGGATGAGCATGGTGGCAGATGGTGAAGTTATGAAATGGTAAAGTTGTAAGGTGGGGTGAGTGGCCGTCATCCTGAGCAGCGAGCAGGACCTTATCCCGTTAGGCTGTGTGGACAGAAAAGAAAATGAACGTCATGCTTCGGCTGCGCTCAGCATGACGGTTGTCTACGCTACCGGGCACAACTTCACCATTCCACAACTTCACCTTTGCCTACCCTTCCCGCAGCACGTAGCCCATGCCCACCACGGTGTGGATGAGCTTGACGGGGTAGCCTTTGTCGAGCTTTTTGCGCAGGTAGCTCACGTACACGTCGATGACGTTGGTGTTGGTGTCGAAATTCAGCTCCCAGACCTTCTCGGCAATATCCACGCGGGAAATGATTCTGCCCCGGTTCAGCAGCAGGTACTCCAGCAGCGAGTATTCCTTGGTGGTCAGGTCGATGCGCTGGCCGGCGCGGGTCACGGTTTTGGCGTCGAGGTTCAGCTCCAGATCGGCAATACGCAGAGCGGGCTGCACGGTGGCAGCCTCGGTGTGGCGGCGCATGAGCACCCGGGCCCGCAGCAGCAGTTCCTTGAACTCGAAGGGCTTCACCAGGTAATCGTCGGTGCCGGCCTCGAAACCGGTTACTTTGTCGTCGAGGCTGTCGAGGGCGGTGAGCAGCAGCACGGGCACGCGGGCATCCTGGCGGCGCACCAGCCGGCACAGCTCGAAGCCGTTTACGTAGGGCAGGTTCACGTCTAAAATCACTAGATCATAGCGGTTCTGCTGAATCAGGGACTGGCCCATACGGCCGTCGTAGGCCACTTCAATTTCGTATCCTTCGTTGCCAAAGCCTTTTTTTACGAAAGACGCCAGCTTGGGCTCGTCTTCCACCAAGAGTATTTTCATGTAAGGGGCAAGTAACACCGGGCCACTATACGCAATGCCAGTCGGCCTAGGTCAAGGATGGGTACAATCCTCTCTTTGCTACCTGCTACTGATGTATAGAAGGTCTGCTAGGGTAAAGGTTGAATCAATGCCTGCGCGTTCCGGATCGATATCCAGACTAAAAGCATACTGCAAACCGGCGGTGTCCACTGGTTTTGTAAAAGCGGTAGGGTCAGTTACCTCAAAGGTGACATAGGCAGTATCGTCCTGCACTCGGGAGAATAATATCTGCAGCCCTTCAGTACGCGGCTTGCAGATAAACTTCAGATAATTTTCTACGCCGTTTTGTATAGCCTGCTGGTACAAGGCCGGACTATTCAGATACACCTTCACCGTGTGCGGAGTCAGAACAGAAAACGTGTCACGGGTAGCGCTGCTGACAGGATGGATACCGGCTAGTGACGCAGCCGGAACGGCAGTGGCCGGCGTGCTGTCTGGCTGCGTGGTGCAAGCGGCAAAGAGTACTGAACTGAACCCGAGCTTCCAGGCAATGGTGATGTCAGGAGTGAATTTCATTGGGTATAATCTTACTCAAAAAAGTCGCCCGGGTCGGCTTGGCTGAGATACTTGCTGAGGCTGCCCAGGTCGCCAAAGATGGGCTGGATGAGCGCCAGAAATTGCTCGGTGGCCCCGGGGCCGTCGGTGTACACCCCGAAGATTTCGCCCTGGCCCAGTAGCTCCACGTGGTCGAGTAGGGCGGGGGCATGCTCTTCCAGAATGGTTTCGATGTGCTCGGCCCAGCTGGCCCCGCTGCCGCTGAAACCGTATTTCTCGAACACGTTGTAATAGTCGTCCATGTTGGAGAGGTTCACCAGCAGACGCTGCTGGCGGCCGGGCGTGGCCTGGTCTTCGAGGTCAGCAACCAGGAACGGATAGGTAGTAGACATGGGCAGGAAAGGGAAAGGTGGTGGCAAGGTAGTCAGGGCTTGCCCAACGGGTACGTTCCCAGTAACACGGTAGTACGGGCGCGCTGGTACCAGTCGTTAAACACCAGCTCTACCACATCCACCACAAATGTCCCGATGAACTGCTCCTGATACTGCGCCAGCCGGGCCACCAGCATCGGCGCATCGGAGAGCGGGCGCGTGAAGCGGATGACGGTGGAATGGGCTGTGTGAATACTATAGCGCGTATCAATGGACTGTTGTAGCCCGGAGGCGCGGAAAAAAGCCCGGGTGGCCTCGCGCAGCTCCTCCAGACCCTCATCTTCCGGAAAGCCCTGCACCATAATCCCGCCGGGCGAAGCTGTCAGGCCCTCGTAGCGAATCCGGAAGGGCCGCGCCAGCCGGGTAATACCCCGCAGGGCGCGCTGGTACGCGGCCGGGGCAATCTGCGCCAGCGTGAAGCCCGGGTAGCAGGAAATGAGGGAGAGAATGGTGAGGTGGATATCGGCGGCAGGGTAGTAGTACTGCGCGGGTTTCAGGGCCCTAAAATCGGCCAGTATGTGGTTTCAATAGCCGTCGTGATAGGTGCCGGGGGCCGGGCCAGCAGCGTGAGGCCCCGCCGGTCGTCCTGTGGCGAGTGGAGCAGCAGGTCCGGGTCGGCGCCTTCGTGCAGCAGCCGGTGCACGGTGGCCTCCCGCATGGCCGCATAGTGTTCAGACAGGTTCATGGTAGCTAAAACCGTGGCTTTACACCGGAAATTCCGTGCCGCACTGCGTGCATTTGTGCAGTACCGTGCCCGCGTAGTACAGCCGCTGCCACCATGCCGGCCGCAGCAGCGGCGCGGCTCCCTCGGCCCGGCAGCGTGAGCAGCGCACGGCTTTCGGGGCGGCGCGCTGCAACTCAAACGCTTCCACGGTTTCCCGGGCCAGCGGCACGTCGGCTTCCTCAATCAGCAACTGGTAAAACAGGCCGTCACCGAAAGGGAAGGAGGGCGGGCCGCAGGTTTTCACCAGTGCATCCACCTCGGCTTCCTTGAGTTGCTGGTACAGCGCCACCGCCTCGGCGTAGGTCAGGAACTGGGCGGCGGGAGTGAGCATGTGGGAGAAGCGGTGTGTGAAATAAAAGAACGTCATGCTGAGCGAAGCCGGAGGCATAGTCGAAGCATCTTTACCGCTTCGTTGGGCAATGCCAGTTGATTAGCCAGAAGTAGAGATGCTTCGGCTGCGCTCAGCATGACGTTCTTTTGGGGCGCCTGGCCTAGCAACGTCAGCACGCGAGACTCCTCGCGCTGCTCAGAATGACGTTCTAGCCTTGTTCTACTTCCGCCGCTTCACTGGTGCCGCGCCACGCTGGCCGCGCAGTTTGAGCACGTAGAACAGCAGGCCGGCCGATAGCACGGCCAGGGCGGCGGCCAGCAGCTCGCGGCTGGTGCGGGCGGCAGTGGCTTCGTCGTCGGTGGATTGCAGGGTCTGGAGCTTCTTTTCGCGCTGCCGGTCGCGCTCCTGGAGGTTGGCAATCTGGCTTTCCAGGTCGTGGAACCGTTCCTGAGTGCTGCTCTGGTCGGTTTGGGCTACCGTGATTTGCTGCTTGGCCTGCTGGTTTTCGGCCACCACGGCGGCGGTGCGGCGCAGGGTGGCGGCCTGTACTTCGCGCACGATTTCGGTGTCTTTGCGAATGATGCCTTTCAGGGCGTCCACCACTTCCTGGAGATCTTTTTTGCTGGGCTTGTTGGCTAAAAAGGCGTTGCGCTGGGCGTTGGCGGCCTCGTACTGCTGCACCATCTGCTGGCGCTCCTGAATCAGGCGGGGCAGTGGGTCGTCGGGCGGAGTAGGCGTTTGGGCGAGGGCGGTTCCGCAGGAAAGAGCGAGCAGGAAGGGCAGGAGGCGTTTCGTCATAGAGGCGGCAAAGATGGGGCATACTGATTTAGCCCGCAGAGGACGCAGCGGTTTACGCAGAGGGCGCGAAGGTCGTTCTTCTGCGTCCTCTGCGTAAACCGCTGCGTCCTCTGCGGGCTAAAAATCATCCCCCCAACGCCGGCACCGGCTGACGTATTTCCTTCGGCTTGTGCCGGTAAAACCACAGAATCAGAATCGGCAGCAAAGTCAGCTCGGCCACTACCCCGAACAGCAAGGTCAGCCCAATCAGCAGCCCCACGTAGAACGTGCCATCGAACGACGAGAAAATCAACGTCGAGAACCCGCCCACCAGAATCAGGGAGGTGACGATGACGGCTTTGCCGGCCATCAGGTAGGTTTTGCGCACGGCCTTGAACAAACTGGGCTCCTTGAGCAGCACCAGTTTCAGCTTCGAGATGAAGTGGATGGTGTCGTCGACGGCAATACCGAAGGCAATGGTGAAGATGATGCTGGTGCTCACCTTCATGCTCACGCCGGCCGCGCCCATCACGCCGGCTACAATCAGAATGGGCACCAGGTTGGGGATGAGCACCACCACCGTCATGCGCACCGAGCGGAACAGCAGCAGCACAATCAGCGTCACCATCACAATGTCGATGCTCATGCCCGTAATCATGTTGAGCGTGAGGTTTTCGTTGTTTTTGTCGATGAGGTTGGCCGAGCCGGTGAGGCGGGTTTGCACCACCGTGCTGTCCACGGAGGTGCGCAGGAAGCGGCGCAGGCCGGCGTTCAACTGGTCGGCCCGGATGCTGCCTACGTCGGGCATGCGGCCGGTGAGTCGGCCCTCGGAGCCATCGGGCAGGGCCAGGGCCCGGAACTCGGGCTTTTTCCGAAACAGCTTCACCTTGCGCAGCAGGCGCGCCAGCTCAGCCTCGGAGTCGGGCAGGCGGTACTCGGCCAGCAGGCCGCCGTTCAGGGCTTTGCGCACCGATTTGATGAGCGTGACGGGTGAGGCCACGAAGTTCAGGCCGTAGTCTTTTTGCAGGTAGTTCTCAATCTGCTCGGTCTGACGCAGCACGTCCAGGTCGTAAATCGAGCGGCCCGGGGCCGGCTTCAAATCCAGCTCGAAGGGCCGCACGCCGGCAAACTGCCGCTCGAAAAACCGGAAATCCAGCTTCACCGGGTCGTTTTTCGACAAATCATCCAGCAGCGCCGAGTTGATGCGGATGCGCGAGGCCGACGCTACTGATAACACCAGCACCAGCCCGCTGATGGCTACCACCCAGTGTCGCCGCGCCAGCACCGTGCGGAACAGGCGGCCCAGCACGCCGTCCCAGCTGTGGCCGGTTTCGCGCGGGATGCGCAGCTGGGGCTTGCGCAGCAGCAGCAGCATGGCCGGCAGCAGCGTGAAGCTGAGCACGAACGTGAGCAGCACGGCAATACCCGTAAACAGCCCGAAGTTGTAAATCGGCCGGATGGTGCTGGTCATCAGGGTGAAGAAGCCGATGCTGGTGGTGAGGGCTGAAAGCCCCGAGCCGAAGCCCGATTCCTTGAGCGCAATCAGCAGCGAATCCTTTTTGCTGGCCCCGTAGCCCAGCTCCGTGACGTAGCGCGTGATGATGTGGATGGTATCCGACATGCCCACCACGAACAGCATCACCGGCAGCAGCGCCGTCATCAGGTCAATACTCACCCCGAAAGCCGACATCACGCCCAGCCCCCACAGAATGGAGCCCAGCACCACCACCAGCGGCAGCACCACGCCCCACCACGTCCGGAACGTGAGCCACAGCAGCCCCGTCACGAGCACCACCGAGAGGCTCATAAACACCAGCAGCTCCATCTGCAGCCGATCCACGAACACCGACTGGGCCACCATCTTGCCGGCCATGTGGTACTCGTTTTCGGGGATGCCCTGGCGGGCCAGCTCCGCGCGCACAGCCGCCAGCAGCGAGTCGCCGGGCGGCTTGCTCAGGTTGGGCGAGGTCTGGAACAGCACCGTGACGGCCCGTGCATCCCGGGAAATCAGGTTGCCTACGAGGCCCGGCGTGCGGTACACCAGCGCCGAATCGGTGGCGCGGCGGGCGGGCTCCTGCGGGTGCAGATAAGGCACGTTGAACACGCCCAGGCCCTCCACCACCGGGTTGCTGGCCGTCGTCGGCGACGATACCTGCGTGACGTGCCGCCGCGCCCGGATAAAGCGCGTGAGTGAATCGACTTTGGTCAGGAACCGGGGCTCGAACACGGTCTGGCCGGCCGGCGCTTCCAGGCCTAGCAGCACATAGTCGTTGTCGTTGCCGAAGCGGGCCGCGTACTGCTCGTAGTAGTCCAGGTCCGGGTCGCCGGCGGGGTAGAAGTCGTTGAAATTGTAGTTGAACCGCAGCTGGGCCACGGAAAAAACAGCCAGGGCCGTGAGCAGCCCGAGGGCCAGCAGGGTAAGGTGCGCGAGTTTGCGAAGGGGCATAAGCAAGGCCACGAAGCTGGGGCTTCGGGCATCAGGAAACGAGTGCGGCAGCTGGAAACCGGCCACCGCAAAGCTACGGCGGGTGGGGTTCGGTTTTCTGCCGAAACTCAGCTACTTTAGAACAACCGAAAGCCAACCCCGGATTTCCGGCATTTGTTTCTTGTTCCTACTTCTTCGCTGCCATGAAAAACGCCCTGCTCGCCCTCTGCCTGTTTGCCTTCGCCGGTTCCTCCGTTGCCCACGAAGGCGACAAAGCCGACAAGAAAGGCAAGAAATCAGCTGCCAAAATGGAGTGCTCCGAGGCCCAGAAATCGGCCATGGGCAGCTCCTGTTGCATGAAGAAAGGCACCAAAACCGCCGCCGTAACGCCCGCCCCAGCCGCTGCCCCGGCCGTGAAGTCGTTGTAAATAAAGCCAGTTGGTAACATTCAACAGAACACCTCACGCTTGCTTGTTTGCGTGGGGTGTTCTGTGTTAATAACTATCCGATATGGGCTACGAAAAGATGGTTGTGGGTGGCTTGGCATTGCTACTCGGTGCTGGCTTAAGCTCAGCTCGGGCGCAGGCTACGTACAACCGATGGGAGGCGCGCCCGGTGACTCCCTCGAAGCCTCTAGCCACTGTTGCCCAACGCGGGGCGCAGACTATGCGAGCGAAAATCCGACAAGATTCTATAAATCGGCTACAGGCATTGCGCCGGGATTCGGTACGCATTGTTGCTTCTGCTAGTGGAATGCCCCTTTTGCAACGTGGTATCGGGCAACGCATTAAGGAAAACAGGATACTGCCCGAAGACAACAGCTATTACGACTATTTGAGAAAGACCATCCGCTACCCCGCACAAGCGTTGCGGGCCCAAGTAGCAGGGAAAATTACAATGCGATTGACCATTAATGCGGCTGGTCTGGTAAGTGATGTAGAGGAGACAAAAAACACCATACCTGTGGGAGCAACAGGACGGGATGAGATGGTGCAGCAAGTTGCCGTAGTGCTGCGCCAACTACGCTTTGAACCTGGAACAACTGCCTCGGAGGAACTGACCATTACATATCAATTCCTGTAAACTCCGGCACGTGCCCACTATCGAAGTTCTGACGTTCATCAACGCCCCGGCGGCCCGCTGTTTTCAGCTGGCGCTAAGCATGGATTTGCACACTATTTCGGCCAGCCAAACCCAAGAGGAAATCATTGGTGGTGTCCGCCGCGGCGTGCTGCAGCTCGGCGACTCCGTCACGTTTCGGGCGCGGCATTTTGGTGTGTGGAAGACGCTGACGAGCAAGGTCACAGCATTTGAGGCCCCGGTCTATTTCTGCGACGAAATGCAGCGGGGCGCTTTTAAACGCATGCGCCATGAGCACCATTTTCAGGTACAGGATGCTGGTACTCTGATGCGGGACGTATTCGAATTTGCCTCCCCGCTGGGCTGGCTGGGCCAATTGGTGGATGCACTGGTGCTGAAACGCTACCTCCGGAAGTTCCTGACGGAGCGGGCGCGCGTGGTCAGGCACTACGCCGAAAGCGGCCAGTGGCGCGAAGTGCTGCCGCCGCAGTAGCAGCCGGCGGCGGTTGTGCCCCGAAACATCCCCCGAAGCCCAGCGGTTGCAGAAGTGCCGGGCGCATTCATCCGGCGTAATCCGCCGTCCCATGTCCGAGAATCCTGCCCAAGCCGCCGTTTTATCCCCTCAAGACATTGACCGTATCATTGAAATGGGCTGGGAGGACCGCACGCCGTTCGAGGCCATTGAAACCCAGTTTGGCTTAGCCGAAAAGGACGTCATTACCCTGATGCGCCGCGAAATGAAGGCGTCCTCGTTTCGGATGTGGCGGGCGCGCATGAGCGGGCGCGCCACCAAGCACCGCGCCCTTCGCTCCGACGATGTGGATGGCTTCAAAAGCAACCAGCAGCGTAGTATCACTCACAACAAAATCAGCAAGCGGTAGGCGCGCCGCGCCGGCCAACCGGCCAGTATTTCACGAGGAAAGCCGCCTGAACCGGGCGGCTTTTTCTATTTTTGGCGGCTTGTTCGCTTCGGCGCAAGCTAAGCTTCCGCTACAATTCGCTCTTATGCACCAGTACCACACCCTGCTCCAGCACATCCTCGACCACGGCACCCGCAAAACCGACCGCACTGGCACCGGCACGCTGTCGGTGTTCGGCTACCAGATGCGGTTTGATTTGCAGCAGGGTTTCCCGCTGGTGACCACCAAGAAAGTCCACCTGAAGAGCATCATCCACGAGCTGCTGTGGTTTCTGCGCGGCGACACCAGCAACCAGTCGTTGGAAGACGTGGGCGTGAGCATCTGGCGCGAGTGGGCCGACGAAAACGGCCAATTGGGCCCCATCTACGGCAAGCAGTGGCGCAGCTGGACTACGCCCGACGGCCAGAGTATCGACCAGATTGCGCAGATGGTACACCTGCTGCGCACCCAGCCCGATTCGCGCCGCATGGTGGTGTCGGCCTGGAACGTGGCCGAGTTGCCGCTGATGCGTCTGACGCCCTGCCACGCTTTGTTTCAGTTCTACGTCGCCGACGGCCGCCTCAGCTGCCAGCTCTACCAGCGCTCCGCCGATGTGTTTCTGGGCGTGCCCTTCAACATTGCCAGCTACGCCCTGCTCACGCTGATGATAGCGCAGGTAACCGGCCTGGAGCCCGGCGAGTTCATCTGGACCGGCGGCGACACCCACCTCTACAGCAACCACCTGGAACAGGCCCGCCTGCAGCTCACCCGGGAGCCCCGCCCGCTGCCCACCATGCGCCTGAACCCGGCCGTGCAGGACATCTTCGCCTTCCAGTACGAGGACTTTACCCTGGAAAATTACGACCCCTGGCCCGCCATCAAAGCCCCCGTGGCCGTGTAGAGACGCAACATTTTGCGTCTCCCCGTCGCTCCAGCCCAGCACGCGCACCCGGCGCACCTGCAAATGGTCCAGCAGCTGGCGCACGTCCTCGGCCAGCAGGTCGTAGGTCAGCTCCGGGTTGGTTTCGTCGAGGCTGCGGCCGTGGCCGCGCGTATCCACGGCCAGTACCCGGAAGTGCTTCGCCAGCTCCGTAATTTGCAAATGCTAGGCCCCTATGGACTGGCCGTAGCCGTGCAGCAGCAGCAGCGGTTCGCCCTGACCGTAGGTTTCGTAGTAGAGGCGGGCCCCGGCCACCGGCACGGTGCTGCCCCGGGCGGTACTGTCGCCGTAGTGTCGGGAGGAGCGGTGCGGAAACCGGGCGGCCCGCATCATCCGAAACAACGGGCTGGGCTCGTCTGCGGCCCCGTCGGTGGCCGGGCGCGGCGGGGCAGGGGCGGCCGGCGGCTGGCCCGTGGCTGCCGCCGAAGCCGTAAAGTAGCAGACCGGGGCACTGCCTTTGGTTAGCTCCCAGGGCGCATCCGGCGCGGCGCGGCTCAGGTACTGCAGCCGGCGGCCGGTGCGGGCGGCCAGCACGAAGCCGTGCCGGTGCAAGGCCGTGGTGGTATCCCGCTCCCAGTGCAGGGTGGCTGCTACTGACTCTTCCGCCGCGCACTGCAGCTGGTAGTCCCGCAGGTCCACGCTTACCCAACCGCGCTTCTGGCTTACCACCACCGGAATGCCGTCCGGTACCAGCTCGGTGGTGGGGCGGCCCTGCGCCACCCGGTACAGCCGCAGCCGCACGCGCACCTCCCGGAACGTATTAAACGCCACCTGAAAGTTGAAGTCCCGCAGTTGACAAGAGGCCGGCACCGACACCAAACTGCCCGCTTCCCGGCGGCCCGTCGGGCTGATGAGGTTGCCGGCGTTGTAGAGCTCGGAGGTGAGCCGCTGGCCCTCGCGCAACGGGCCCACCGTCACCAACTCCCGCCCCGGCCGGATAACCACCTCCTGGAGACTGACCGGTCGGTCAGGAAGCAGCAGCGGCCGCTCCGCCGTGCCGAAGCTGCCGGCCGGGGCCTCGGCCGGCTGGTAGCCTACTGCCGAGGCCACTACCCGGGCCGTGGGGCGCAGGGCATCGGGCACCACCAGCCGGAAATGGCCTTCCGCGTCGGCCGCGGTGCCCAGAGTGGTGCCAGGCACGGCTACGGTGGCAAAGGGCACGGGCTGCTGGCGGGTATCCACGGTGCGGCCCTGGAGCAGCCGTGTCTGGGCAGTGGCCGGCAGCCCTGCCAGCAGGCACACCCAGACTCCCGCGCGGATGCCCCAGCCAGCCAGGGGCTTCGTGCGGGCAAAACAGCCGAAGGTATCGGAGAAAGATATGAGCATGCTAGTCAAATGAATGTAGATGAATTTATAATTATTTGAAGAAATAGTTTGGCGGATAAGGAGGCTTAAGGGGATAATCATGATGGAGTGCGTGCTTTACAGCAAGTGGTTGATACCAAGAATACAGGATTTTTTCAATTCATAATGAGAATAAAAATCTAGGAATAGGAATAAGTCCGTAGGTAGGTCATGGTTCACTTCTCAACGCATTCCGGGCTTAGCCGGTCCCGTACCAGCCTTTCCCGTCAGCACCGCGCCTGGATTGCGCTGTACTCCCTGCAAAATGCGGACGTTGACCGCAATCAGGTACTAATGCAGAACAACGTAACCGAAAAAGACTTGCTTGACTATTGGGAAAGCTGGCAACAAATGCGGCTTAGTAGCCCTCTTCACCACGGGTAGAAAAAACCTTTTTGGGAAATTGGGGGCTAACGAAATAATGATAAAATCCGGACGTTGAAGCGGTTGCGTAGCTAAAGGCATGCCTTGAACCTTTCGCATACGCTATTTCGTTATGTCCACCTCGTTTTCTTCAGCGCCCTCCGGGTTGAGCCGGCAGCACCGTACCTGGATTGCGCTGTACACGCTCGACGCCATGCATTGCGACCGGGAAGCGGTGTTGCGGGAAAATGGGGTAACGGAGGAGGATTTAACTGAGTTTTTTGAGAGCTGGTTTCAGTTGCGCAACCGTCCCGCGGTGGTAGCCCTGGTGGGCTGATCCGGCAAGAAACCCGAACGCCGCACCAGGAGCGGCCGTTAGCCCCCGGGGGTGGTTGCCTCCGCCAGGCATAACCGCCGCAGCAGGGGGTGGGTAGCGGAGTGAAACTCCACGGTGCCTATTTGCTGAACCGCCCGAACTCCGGCCACGTTGGCGGTGAATACGGCTTCTGCCCGCAGAAGCTCGTCCGGCTCATATAGGCCTTCGCGCCAGAGCAGCCCCAACGCAGCGGCCGTAGTTCGCAGATGCGCCAGGCGCGTCCCGGCCACGCCACCCGCGGCCTCAGTCGGCGCGTAGATGGTCTTTTGCCGAATCCAACCCAGAGCGGCGGCTACCGTTTCGGCCACGTAGCCCTCATGCGAGAGCAGTATCACCTCGTCCAGCCTGCGCCGCTGCCGCTCCTGCGCCGCCAGTACGTAGAGGAGGGCATTGGGCCCTTTGCAGAACGACACCGATGAGGAGTGCGTGCGTACCGTCGTTGCGAAGTCGCACTGCAGAACGGGCGTTTCCACCGCGGCGAAAGGCTGCGTGGTCAACAGCCAGTCGGGTTGCGTGGTGGCAGGAGCGTAAAGGCCGCCGCCGCTACGCCACAGCTGCAGCCGGAGCCGCTGTACCGGCTCCGGGGCAGTGCCGATTAACTGCTGCACGGTGGCCGTAAGGGCCGCGGCTGAAGCCAGGGTGGCCGGTAATTCCAGGCTCAGGGCGGTGGCGGCCCGCTGCATGCGCGCTACGTGATAGGGGAGGTAGCGCAGGCCGGCCGGCTCCCACACAAGCGTCTCGAAAAAGCCGTCGTTGAAGTACAGGCCCCGGTTGGGCAGCGGCAGGCGCACCGTATCGGCCGGCAGCAATTCGCCATTGTAGAGCACTAGCATAGCTGCAAAGAAAGCAGAGGTATCCGTAACCAAGGACCGAAACGATTGAGTGCTGGGCTGTCGGAATAGCTGACCAGCCAGAAAAGAGCAGATTTTTTCTGCACCGATAAGACGCTGATACCTTGCGTTTCTGGCCTGAAAGGTAAGGATGAAGACACAAGGTTCCCCGTGGAACATTTTTGCGTTCCACGATTTTACGCTACTATTTTATACCCTACAACAGCCCAAACCGTTTGCCCGGCAGGGCCTTCAGGATGCTGCGGAACTCCAGCCCCAGCAGGAGAGAAGCCACCTGATGCACTGGCTGCTGCGCTTTCCAGGCCAGCGTATCGAGGTGTTCCTCGCGGTTGGGGGCAGCCTGTAGCACCAGTAGCAGTTGCAACTCTTCTGGCGTAAAGTCCAGCGGGTCGTAGATAGTAGGGCTTTTGGGCTTGCCGGTTAGGTGCAGGACCAAGTCCCAGTTGAGAAGCTGCTCGATGTCGGCAGGCTCGGAGTACAGGGCGGCGCGGTTGGCCTTGATGAGGTCGTGGCAGCCTTCGGAAGCCGCCGAACCCAGTGGGCCGGGCACAGCCAGCACGTCCCGGTCGTAGTCCAGGGCCAGGTCGGCAGTGATAAGCGCGCCGCCTTTTTTAGCGGCTTCCACCACCACGGTGCCGTCTGAGAGGCCCGCAATAATTCTATTCCTCGACGGGAAGTTGTACTTGTCGGGCTGGGTGCCGAAGGAAAATTCGGTGAGCAGGCCGCCCTGGGCGAGCATCTTTTCGGCGGTTTTACGGTGCACGGCCGGGTAGAGCACATCCAAGCCGGTAGCCATGATGCCCACGGTTTCCAGTCCTTCCTGCAACGCGGCACGGTGAGCGGCAATATCGATGCCGTAGGCCAGTCCGCTGACGATGAGTGGCTTGTGTGGTATGATGCCCTTGATGATCCGCTCGGTTTGCTCGCGGCCGTAGTCGGTGGCCTGGCGGGTGCCTACGATGGCCAGGGTTTTAGGTTGGTTGAGGTCGGCGGTACCTTGGTAGTAGAGCAGGGCAGGAGCGTCGGGAATCTGTCTGAGGCGGGCCGGAAACTGCTTGCTGGTGTAAAACAGCAGTTGCACGCCGTCCTTCTCCGCCCGGCGCAGACTGGCCTCGGCCTGCCGCAACGCGTTGCCGCGTCCTGCACCGGTGAGAATGGCCGCTGTAGCCGGCCCCACGCCCGGAATCTTGAGCAGCTTACCCGGCGGCAGGTGCAGCACGTTCCTCGCCGAGCCCCCGTAGCTCATCAGCTGCCGCGTCAGCTGCGGCCCGATGTTGGGGAACAGCGTCAGGGCGACTTCGTGGAGCAGAGTATCGTTGGCACTGTTAATCTGAGGCATAAGTCTGATGTAGCAGTCAATTAAGTTTCTATGCTATTTCACAGAAGCAGTATCTACAGGCTGCCATGGAGCATGCAACAGCAGATCATCAGCTATAGGTTGACTCCACTGAAGGCCTGGCAAAAGCGGGGTGATAATAACCCGTCGTGGCTCGCCGCCCCATGGGGTATCAAGTAGCTGCTGAGCTACAATCCGACTCCCCCAACGGTAATGGATAGTATTTGTATGCCAAGTGTAGAAGTAATACGGAGTGCGTAACTGGGCGGCAAACACATCCTCGAAGATGAGAAGCATATAGCGAATATTCCTGAAGACATTATAGGTAGGATAACGAATGTATGACTTGATAGAATATGCCAATTGGAGGGCTAAAAGCGGCACCCAAAGCAGCCAGGGTATAGATTTCCAGAGCCACGGCAAAATCCTGGTAGATGTCCTGAGCCACTGTGTAGCTGGGATGACCAAGAACCAAAGGCCCCATCTGGGTAGATAGGTTAGCTGAATCGGGTTAAATTCTAGCGGAGTGAATGTGGTTAGCAGTACAAGTACTAAGCTGACTAACCAAATTGTTGTAATGAATTGATTGACGTGTTTTTCGCTGTAAATCAATTTATTAAGTAGCATAAATAATTGACATTCATTATGTTAATTGATCCTACTGCTGCGCCTTCCCAATAGCATCCAGCTCCTTCTTCATCGTCACCATGAACTTGCGGATTTTCTCCAGGCTCTGGATGACGTCGATTTTTTCCTTGAGCTGGGGGCCTTTCTGCTTGAGCATATCGCGGGCGCCGGGGATGGTATAGCCGCGCTCCTTCACCAGGTGGTAAATTGTGCGGAAAATATCCACGTCCTGGGGCGTGTAGAGGCGGTTGCCCTTCTTGCTTTTGCGCGGCCGCAACTCCTCAAACTCCGTCTCCCAGAACCGGATCAGCGACGGGGCCACGTTGAACTGGGCCGCCACCTCGCCGATGGTGAAGTACTGCTTCTCGATTTCGCGGTCTTTGTAGGGCATGATGTAGTAGTGAGGACTGAGTACAAAGTACTGAGTCGGTGCCGGAATACCGGCCGCTGAAACAATGTCTCATTACCCGGTACGCAATACTCAATACCTTTTACCTTTGCCGGCGGCGCAATTCCTGTTGATTGCGAAAAGTAGCCAAAATACCGGCTGCGGCCAATTTTACGAACCCTACGCGTCGCGGAGCCTGCTTCCGCGCTACTCTTATGTCACTCCCTACCGCCTCCCACGTCCGCCAGCAGTTCCTGGACTTCTTTGCCTCTAAAGGCCACCACATCGTGCCCTCGGCCCCCATTGTGGTGAAGGACGACCCCACGCTGCTGTTCATCAACTCGGGCATGGCCCCGTTCAAGGACTATTTCCTGGGCAACAAGCCCGCGCCCTTCAAGCGCATTGCCGACACCCAGAAGTGCCTGCGCGTGAGCGGCAAGCACAACGACCTGGAAGAGGTGGGTTACGATACCTACCACCACACCATGTTCGAGATGCTCGGCAACTGGTCGTTTGGGGATTACTTCAAGAAGGACGCCATTGCCTGGGCCTGGGAGCTGCTCACCGACGTGTACAAGCTGGAAAAGGACCGCCTCTACGTGACCTATTTTGAGGGTGACAAGGCCGACGGCACCTCTGCCGACACCGAAACCCAGGACCTCTGGCGCCAATACACCACCGACGACCGGATTCTGCCTGGCAACAAGAAGGACAACTTCTGGGAGATGGGCGACACGGGTCCGTGCGGCCCCTGCACCGAAATCCACATCGACCTGCGCTCCGAGGAGGAGCGGGCCCAGAAGCCCGGCCGTGAGCTGGTAAACGCTGACCACCCGCAGGTGGTGGAAATCTGGAATAACGTGTTCATGGAGTTCCAGCGCCTGGCCGATAAGAGCCTGATCAAGCTGCCCGAGCAGAGCGTGGACACCGGCATGGGCTTCGAGCGCCTGATGATGGCCGTGTCGGGCGTGAAGTCCAATTACGACACCGACGTATTTCAGCCGCTGATCAAGTTCATTGCCAATGAGGTAGGCCTGGAATACCACGGCACGGCCCCGGCCACCGTGAATGACCAGCCGGCCACCGAAAACGAGAAAACGGACATTGCCATCCGCGTTATTGCCGACCACATCCGCACCATCAGCTTCGCCATTTCCGATGGGCAGCTGCCGAGCAACGTGAAGGCCGGCTACGTGATTCGGCGGATTCTGCGTCGGGCCGTGCGCTACGCGTTTTCGTCGCTGGGCCAGAAGCAGCCCTTCCTCTACAAGATTGTGCCCGTGCTGGCCGACCAGATGGCCGGCATCTTCCCCGAGCTCAAGCAGCAGCAGCAGTTTGTGCAGCGCGTGGTGGAGGAAGAAGAAATTGCCTTCCTCAAAACCCTCGAAAACGGTCTGCGCCGCCTGGAAACCTTGGAAGAAGGCTTCCGCCAGAACGGCAGCCGTATCGACGGCAAAACCGCCTTCGAGCTGTCCGATACCTTCGGCTTCCCGCTCGACCTCACCGCCCTCATTGCCCGCGAAAAGGGTTTGAGCGTGGACGAGGAAGGCTTCAAGAAGGAGCTGGAGCAGCAGAAAAGCCGCAGCCGTAACGCCCAGGAAACCGAGCAGAGCGACTGGACCGTGGTGCGCGAATTCGAAGAGCAGCCCGCCTTCGTAGGCTACGACCAGGAGCAGGCCCTGGCCCGCATCCTGCGCTACCGCCGCACCGACCGCAAAGGCAAAACCGAGTACCAGGTGGTGCTCGACCAGACGCCGTTCTACGCCGAGTCGGGCGGGCAGATTGGCGACACCGGCTACCTGGAGTCGCCGCTGAGCAAGGTGCGCGTGCTCGACACGAAAAAGGAAAACGACCTCATCGTGCACACCGTGCTGGAGCTGCCCGAAGACCTCGACGCCGAGTTCACAGCCCGCTACGACCACGCCCGCCGCGCCCAGATTCAGCGCAACCACACCGCCACCCACCTGCTGCAGGCTGCCTTGCGCGAGGTGGTGGGCAGTCACGTGGCCCAGAAAGGCTCACTCGTGAACGAGAAGCTGCTGCGCTTCGACTTCTCGCACTTCACCAAAGTAACCGACGACCAGCTGCGTCAGGTGGAAACGCTGGTCAACGCCCGCATCCGGCAGCAGATTCCGCTGGATGAGCGCCGCAACGTGCCCATCAACGACGCCAAAGCCCTTGGGGCCACGGCCTTGTTTGGGGAGAAGTATGGCGAGTTCGTGCGCGTCATCACCTTCGACCGGGAGTTTTCGGTGGAGCTGTGCGGCGGCACCCACGTGCGCACCACCGGCGACATCGGCTTCTTCAAAATCACGAGTGAAAGCGCCGTGGGCGCGGGCGTGCGCCGCATTGAGGCCGTGACGGCCGAGGCCGCCGAAGCCTTCGTGAACCAGCAGCTGGACTTGCTGGCCCAGGTGCGCGAGGCCCTCGGCAACCCCCAGCACCTGATTCCCGGCATCGAGAAGCAGACCGAGGAAATTGCCACCCTGCGCAAGCAGATCGAAAACTTCGCTCAGCAGAGCATCAACCAGCAGAAAGACCAGCTGGTGGGCCAGGTGAAGGCCCTGCACGGCGTAAACTTCCTCGCCGCCCAGGTGCAGGCCACCTCGGCCGACGGCCTCAAAACCCTGGCCTTTAACCTCCGCCAGGCCGTGCCCAACCTCGTAGCCGTGCTCGGCGCCGAAATCGACGGTAAGCCCCAGCTGGCCGTGATGCTCGACGACGAGCTGGCCAAAGGCGGCAAGCTCAACGCCAGCACCCTGGTGCGTGAGCTGGCCAAGGAAATCCAGGGCGGTGGCGGCGGGCAGCCGTTCTTCGCCACGGCCGGTGGCAAGAACGCGGCCGGTTTGGGCGCCGCCATTGCCAAAGCCGAAGGCCTGATTGACGGGCTGCTGGCCGGGTAGACGCGGGCAGTAAATTCTGATTCCGAGGTGTAGCGCCCGGTTGTAATAAGTAGTAGCCTTGAGCTGCCTGTTACACCCGGGCGCTATTCATATATAAGCCCCAGTATTAAGAAGGCGGATGAAATATTTCTTACTCGTAGTTGGATTAGCTATTTCCGGTACTGCGTCAGCAGCGGACACACTGCCCGACAGCACAAAGATTACGCGTCAAATCGAATATCAGGACAAAGATGGCCACCGGCTGGCAGGGGCCGCCCGAGCGGCTTATCGGGTAGAAACCATTCTGGTTGATAGCCTCCGGGGCATGGAGAAAACGTACTATCTGCCCAGCGGTAAGCTGCTGTCGTTTGAGGGCTTCCTGAACCGCCGCCCCCGCGTGCGCCACGGGGCGTACATGGAATACCATACATCCGGGAAAATGCGCCTGCAGGAAAGCTACGTGCTGGGGCAGGGGCAGGGGCCGCGCCTCACGTACTACCCCACGGGCGTTCTGCGCCGCCGCGAACAGGTAGCCCCCGGTCAGCCCACGACGGGCGAGTGTTTCGGGCCCGACGGACAGGTGGTGCGTTATTTTCCCTACCAGCAAATGCCCGTATATCCTGGGGATACCGCAGTCCTGCTACGGGAATTGCAACAGAATATAAAGTATCCGCATGAGGCGTTGATAGCGCACGTGCAAGGTGTGGTTGTAGTGAAGTTTTTGGTGACTACTGAGGGCCGGGTAAAAGACATCCGGCCGGAACCGCCACCCGCCAACGCCGACGCTGATCTGAAGCGTGTGTATGGCTTTCTGCAGGAAGAAGCCGTGCAGGCAGTGCGCAAGCTGAAGCCGTTTGTCCCCGGCCGTCTGGATGGTGAGCTGGTTGAAACCGTCTACTCGGCTCCGGTTACTTTTAGCCTGGAGTAAGGCTTGTTGGCTCCATTCTTGAGTGTTTATGCGCTTTCAACGTACTGCGGACCGGCTGTTGCCTGGCTGCAGCAAGAGCGAGTATCTTTGACGCTTCGTTCTATCTTTCTACCGAAAATTCCGTGAAAAATTATGTAATGGCACTGGGGCTCACGCTCAGCAGCCTTGGCGCGCTGGCCCAGCAGGCAGCCACCGAAACCGCCACAAAAACTGAATATTTCGATAAAACGGATGCTGTTTTGCCTTCAGCAGAGGGCGCAGACTACCGTAAAGTGACGGAGCCAGATGCTTCGGGTGGGGGTACGGTACGCACGTTCTTTGTGAGTGGTAAGCCCCGTTCCCTTGCCGTGTACGAAGACCTTGACCGGCACATTGTCCATGGGACGAGTGAAGGGTGGTACGAGAGCGGTCAGCTCAGCTGGCGCTACCCCTATGAGCACGGTAAGGCAGTAGACCGGCACGAAAGTTTCTACCAGACCGGGCAGGTACAGTATCGTCAGTTGTATGTGGCCGGCAAGCGGGAAGGAGAGCTGGTGCTGTACTACCCCGATGGTACGCTCAAGCGTCAGGAAATGTACGTGGATAATGAGCGTACCACCGGCGTCTGTTATAACAACCAGGGGCAGGAAATTGCCTTTTCTGAGTACGAGGTGATGCCCGTTTTTCCGGGCGGACAGGAAGCATTACTGCGCTACATTGGTCAGAACACGCACTATCCCGGCAAGGCCCTGCGCCGGAATGTGCAGGGTAAGGTATTCGTTAAGTTTATAGTGGATACCACCGGCCAGGTGCAGCAGGTGATGGTGTCGAAAGGGGTTGACGCGTTATTGGATGCGGAGGCGTTGCGGGTGGTACAAGGCATTCCGAAATTCATACCAGGCCGCCAAGACGGCCGGCCGGTACGGGTGTATTTCACGGTGCCAATCACCTTTGCCATCAACAACACCCCCCTGTTCCGGCGGCGGCCACCCCAGACGCTCTAAGCCGGCGCTGCGGTAGCAACTGATACCCGAAGGCACTCAGTCCGGGCAGAAAGGCCAGTTGGTTGCACGATGGGCAACTGCTTTTTCTCGGACAGATAGTTTTATCTTGCGGCCCCGGCGGCCAACCCTGCCTGATTTCTCTATGGACGACAGCATCAAATCCAAATACCAGCCCGTCATCGGCCTCGAAGTACACGCCCAGCTGCTCACGCGCAGCAAAATGTACTCTTCCGACGAAAACGAGTACGGCGCTTTGCCTAATAACAACCTGAGCGTCATTACGCTGGGCCACCCCGGCACGCTGCCGCGCGTAAACTACTCGGCCGTGGAGTTTGCCATGAAAATGGGCCTGGCCACCAACTGCCACATCCGCCGCGACAACCTGTTTGCGCGCAAAAACTACTTCTACCCCGACCTGCCAAAGGGCTACCAAATCACCCAGGACAAAACCCCCATCTGCCACGACGGCCACGTGGATATCCGCCTGGGCGACGGCTCGGTGAAGAAAATCGGGGTGACGCGCATCCACATGGAGGAGGACGCGGGCAAGAGCATGCACCTGGCTGGCGAGGTGGAAACCCTCGTGGACCTGAACCGGGCCGGCGTGCCGCTCATCGAAATCGTGAGTGAGCCCGACATCCGCAACGCGGAGGAAGCCTACGCCTACCTGGCCGAAATCAAGAAGCTGGTGGAGTACCTGGGCATCTGCGACGGTAACATGGAGGAAGGCTCTTTACGCTGCGACGCCAACATTTCGGTGATGCGCAAGGACGCCACCGAGTTCGGCGTGAAGGTGGAGGTGAAGAATATGAACTCCTTCCGCAACGTGCAGCGGGCCATTGAGTACGAGATTGAGCGGCAGATTGCGCTGGTAGAAGCCGGCGAAATCATCGACTCCGAAACCCGTGGCTTCGACGCGGCTACCGGTACCACCAACGGCCAGCGCAGCAAGGAAACCATGAACGACTACCGGTACTTCCCGGAGCCGGACCTGCCGCCCGTAATAATTTCCGACGAGTGGCTGCACCGCGTACAGGCCGAGCTGCCGGCGCTGCCACAGCAGCTCTACGCCCGCTTCACCGGCGAGTTGGGCCTTTCGGACTACGATGCCACGGTGCTCACGGCCGAAAAGGAAGTGGCGCTCTACTTCGATGAGCTGACCCGCCTCACGCCCAACGCCAAAGCCGCCGCCAACTGGGTAACCGGACCGGTAAAAGCCTACCTCAATGAGCGGGCTCTCACCCTCGACCAGTTCCCGCTCACCACCCAGCACCTGGCCGATATCATTGGGCTCATTGACGACAACAAGGTGGGCCACTCGGTAGCCAGCAAGCAGCTGTTTCCGTTCCTGCTGGAAAACCCCACGCACACCGCCGCCGCTGCCGCCGAGGCCCAGGGCCTGCTCCAGCAGTCCGACGCCGGGGCGCTGGAAGCCATGATTCAGCAAGTGCTCGACGCCAACCCCGCCAAAGTGGCCGAGTACCGCGCCGGCAAAAAAAGCCTCACGGGCATGTTTATGGGCGAGCTGATGAAGCTCACCGGCGGCAAAGCCGACCCTAAAATGGCCAACCAACTCCTGCGTCAGAAGCTGGATGCCTAAACCGTTCTGAAACGACCAAAAAAAGCCACCAGCCGTTCGGCTGGTGGCTTTTTTTGGTATAGGAGCTGTTTAGAATGTTACCGCAGTCAGTAGAAACGTCATGCTCCGCATGACCGTTATTGGTACTTTGTTGCTGTTGCTGTTGCTGCTGGCGCGGCTGCTCCGGCAATGATGTGTCGCGGTTTTTTATCTGCAGCATCTATCTTCCCGCTCACCTCACCACCGGGTTGCTATGCGTTATGCTGCTTTTGGGTTTTTAGCCGTGCTCATGGGCTGCCAGCGGCCTTTGGCACCGGCCGCACCAACTACTGCGGCAACGGGTGCACTACCCGCCGCCCTGGTCTGGCGTGGCCCCGACTTTACCTTGTCCACGGCCGCTGGTCAGCCGTTCATGCTCAGCAGCCTGCGCGGCTGGTACGTGCTGCTTGATTTCTGGGCCATCGGGTGCGTACCCTGCGCGGCCGAAACCCCTAATCTGCGCAAACTCTACGGGCAGTTTCACTCGCGGGGGCTGGAAATCGTGCGCGTGTCGCTGGACGAGGACCCGGCCCGCTGGCACGAGGCCGTGGCCGCCGATACACTGGGGTGGCTCCACGTCTCGGACGGGCGGGGCCTACGCGGCGCGGCGGCCCGGGCCTACCGGGTCCGGACGCTGCCGTTCTCGGTACTGCTGAGTCCAGAGGGACAGGTGCTGGCTACCGATCTGTACGGCCGGGTCATGGGCCAGAAGATTTCCGGGTACATCCCGCTAGATTAAAGCGCGGCGGAAAGGGGAGTTTGTATATCGGTTTTATGGAATATATAGGGGGAAATGCACAGCTTCGCAGCCGTATTTCTTCTTTAACCCTATCTCATGCTTACTGCGTTATTTCCCTGGCTGCTGACGGCGGCCGTTGCGCCGCCTGCCTATGTACTGCAGGGCCAGCTGACCGGCGTACCGGCCGGTACGACTATCTACCTCACCCATTACCAGAGCGGCTGGCAGACGCTGGACTCGGCCACGGTGGACGCGGCGGGCCATTGTGAGCTGCGCGGGCAGCTGGCGGACCCCATTCTGGCCTCTTTGAAGGTAAGCGGGCAGAAGGTAATATACCAGCTGCCCCTGCACCCCGGCGACCAGCTCAGCTTCACGTTGGAGCAGGAGCCCCAAAAACAGTTTCTGCGGTTTAAAGCCCGGGGCTCGGTAGGCGTGGAACAATGGCAGCAGTTTCAGCAGGATATCTATCCGCAGATGTTCGGGGTGGCCCAGCTGCCGGCTAAAAACCGGGGCCTGCGGGAGTTGCGCGCCTTGGTGCGCCGCACGCCGGATACCTTTCTGGCAGCCTACCTCACCAAAAATTACCTCAGCCGCCAGGCCAGCCAGCAGGCATTTGTCGATTCTATGACCACGGTGCTGGCCCAGCGGCAACCGGCCCTGGCCGAAGCCCAGGCGCTGGCCACCCGCACCCACACGGCGGCCCTCACCGAAAAGGGCGGCGAACCGGCTCCAGATTTCACCCTGCCCACGGCCACCGGCCCCTCGTTCACGCTCAGCAGCCTGCGCGGCAAGTATGTGCTGGTTGATTTCTGGGCCAGCTGGTGCGGCCCCTGCCGCGCCGAAAACCCGCGTCTGCGTACCCTGTATCAGCAGTACCAGGCTAAGGGGCTGGAAATCGTGAGCGTATCGGTGGATGCGGACGGCGGCAAATGGCGCAAAGCTGTGGGGCAGGACCAGCTGCCCTGGACGCAGGTGCCGGATCTGAAAGGTTGGGACTCGCCGGCAGCGCAGCTCTACGGGGTGCTGGCCGTGCCCACCACTGTGCTCATTGCTCCCGATGGCCTTATCCTGTCGCGCAACCTGCGGGGGGAGGCGCTGGAGAAACGGTTGAGCAAACTGCTGCCGTAGCGCGGGGCGGCAGGTGAACTGAGGCGTGTGGGAAGTGGTTAGGGAGGAGGCGGGGCAATTCCGGCCAAAATCGGCAACTTGCGGCCCGTTTCCTCGTCTTTTGCCAAACCCCCGCCCATTATTCCGGCGGTCTGCTTTCTGAATGATGCACAAAATGAAGAGCCTGCTCTACCTGGGTGCCCTGCTGGGCATGGCCAATGCCTGCAATAAGAACACTACGCCCACTACCGGCGGCACCGATGCCACGGGGTACCAGCTCAATGGTCAACTCCAGAATGCTCCGGCTGGCACTAAGGTGTACCTGGCCGAACTGGGTGAAACCCAGTTTGTGTCGCGTGATACGGCCACGGTGGACGAGAAGGGCCAGTTTAAATTTGCCGGCACCCTGCCCGAAACCGGCCTTTATCAGGTGAAAACCTCCGACCAGAACCAAGCCCTGGTAGTGCTCGGCAACGGCAGTCGTCTGGAGCTGACCGGCGACGCGCAGAAGCTGGCCGCCACCTACGCCGTGAAAGGCTCCCCCGATTCGGAGCTGCTGCGCCAGGTAAACCAAGCCCTGCAAACCAGCCAGCAGCAGATGCAGCAACTGATGCCCCGCCTGGAGCAGCGGTACACCCAGGCCGCCCAGGCCGGCCGCCAGGACTCGATGCAGGCCATTCAGCGGCAGGCTGAGCTGGTGCAAAGCATGGGCCAGCGCGAAGTGGTTCGACTGGTGCGCCAGAATCCGGGCTCCATCGTGTCGGGCTTTGTGGTGAGCAGCGTGCTGAACCCCGATGAGAACTTCACGCTGGCCGATTCGGTGGCTACCCAACTAAAAACCAGCCAGCCTAACTCGCGCTACACCAAGGCCCTGGTGGCCCGCCTGGAGCCGCTGCGGGCTACCGCTGTTGGTACCACGGCCCCCGAAATCAGCCTGGCCGCCCCCGATGGGAAAGCCCTGCCGCTGACCAGCCTGCGCGGTAAGTATGTACTCATCGACTTCTGGGCCAGCTGGTGCGGCCCCTGCCGCCGCGAAAACCCCAATGTGGTGAAGGCCTACAACAAGTTCAAAGGCAAAGGCTTCGAAATCTACGGCGTGTCGTTTGATCAGGACCGCGCCAAGTGGCTCAAGGCTATTGAAGCCGACGGCCTCGTCTGGAAGCACGTTTCGGACCTGAAGGGCTGGGAGTCGGCCGCCGGCCAGACCTACGGCATCAAGTCCATTCCCGCCTCCATTCTGCTCGACCCCCAGGGCCGCATCATCGGTAAAAACCTGCGTGGTGAGGCATTGGAAGCTAAACTGGCTTCGGTGCTGAAGTAAGCAATGGCTGGATGGTTGAATGGCTTAACGAGAAACGGCCCGCGTCACTTCAGACGCGGGCCGTTTCTCGTTAAGCCATTCAACCATCACCCCAGAAACATCCGCTGCACGGCTTGCCAGAGCTGTTTTTTGCGGCCGGCGTCGTACTCCAGCATCTCAATTTCGCTGGCGCCGAGGAAGGCGGTGTCGCCGTAGAGGAGCACCGGCTCGTAGGGTTGGGTGGTGTACACGGCCACGTCGAGCAGATTTTTGCCAAAGGCCAGGAACTGTCGGGCGGCCAGGTGCTGGCGCAGGCTGCATAGGGCCACCGGAAACTTCTCGTGCTCCACGTTCACCAGTACCACGTCTTCCATCACCAGGCGCAGGGCCTTGAGCAGGTTATTGAGGAACACGTTGCGCGGTAGCTTGAGGAACTGCTCAGGCGACACGCGCACCAGAATCACCAGCCCCTGGGCGTTGCTGCCCAGCGTGGCAAACGGAATATGCGCCACCGGCGACTGAGTGGGTGTCGGCTGCACCCGGCCCGCCGGAGCGGGAGCCGCCGCCGGCAGCTGGGCCAGCGGCAGCGTCCCGAGCGGCTGCGCGACCGGTGCCGGCGCAGCAGGTTCTGCCGTTATCGGTTTCGGAGCGGGCAGGGGCGGTGTAGCAACGGGCGCGGCAACGGGCGGAGCCATCGGTGCCGGCGCGGGCACGGCGGGCCGGGGAGGAGCCGCCGGGGCCGGAGCCGCGGGCGGCCGAGGTGCCACCGGAAGCGGTGCGGGCGGCAGCTGAGCGCTAGCCGGCGCGGCTACGACTGGCGGTACGGGTTCGGCAGGGAGGGTGGCCGCCGCCACATGGCCGGCCTCCGGAGCTGCCGCATCGGGCTCGGGCACTACGTAGAGTGCGGTGCCGGTATAGAAGTTCTGAAAAAAGGCGAGCGTGGCGGCGGTATCCATCGGCAAAAGCAGGAAAGCAACAGAAGAAAAGCAGGCCGACGCAGAAGCCGGCGCGGCCGGGGTGTTATTCCAGCTCGAACAACGCTTTCAGCTCGGTGGCTTCGTGCGGGTTCATGCGGCCACCCAACACCAGGCGCAACTGACGACGGCGCAGGGCACCTTCGTACAGCGCAATTTCCTCCTCTGTTGACGGCACGGCGTCGGGCACGTCAATGGGGCGGCCCGATTGGTCGACGGCCACGAAGGTGAGAAAGGCCTCGTTGCTCTTAATTTTGGTGCCGCTCGGAATATCCTCGGCCCACACGTTGATGTGCACTTCCATGCTGGAGCTGAAGGAGCGCGTCACCTGAGACTCGAGCGTAACCACGCTGCCCAGCTTAATACCTTCCCGGAACGAGACGTTATCCACGGAGGCGGTTACCACAATGCGGTTGGAGTGGCGCTGGGCCGAAATGGCCGCGCATACGTCCATCAGGTGCATCATGCGGCCGCCCATGAGGTTATTAAGTGTATTGGTATCGTTGGGGAGCACCAGTTCGGTCATTCGGACGAACGAGTCTTGCACCGGCTTCTGTTTGCGCAGCATCAGGAAAAAAGGTCAGGTAGTACGGCCGCAAAGGTACGAGCTGAGTAACAGGTGAAATAAATTAAAGCACGTCATTCCGAGCGGAGTCGAGGAATGACGTGCTTTTTGTTGGCATTTATCTGCTCAACTCACCATTTCCACCATCTCACTGTTTGCCCCAGCCAGCCTGGCCCAACAACGGCACGAAGCGGAATTCTTCTAGCTCCTGGCGGGAGAATTCCTCCTCGCTTTCCCGTACTACCCGCATCATGCGCTGCGTGGTTTCATCGCCTACCGGAATGACCAGCGCCCCGCCCACGCGCAGCTGCCGCAGTAGCGGGCGGGGCAGCGTCGGGGAGCCGGCCGTCACCAGAATCTTGTCGAAGGGTGCGTGCTGGGGCAGGCCTAGGGAACCATCGCCACAAAACAGGTGGGGGGGGCGCTGCATGGCCATGAGGCGGCGGGCCGTGCGCTCAAACAGCACCTGGTTGTACTCGATGCTGAATACGTGGGGCGTAAGCTCCAGCAGCACGCTGCACTGGTAGCCCGAACCCGTCCCGATTTCCAGCACCCGGTCGGTAGGCCGCACCTGCAGCAGCTCCGTCTGGTAGGCCACGGTGTAGGGCTGCGAAATCGTCTGACCCTCGCCGATGGGGAAGGCTTTGTCCTGGTAAGCGTGGGGCTGAAAGGCCGCGTCGAAGAACAGGTGGCGCGGCACCACGCCGATGGCTGTCAGCACCCGCTCATCACGGATGCCTTTGCGGCGCAGCTCCTCCACCAGGGTGCGGCGCATTCCTCGATGACGGTACGTATCGGTGTGCATAAGCGGCAGGAAAAGGCGAAACCGGCAACCGAACGGCCCCGGCAAAAGCAAGCGGCCGTTCGGATAGCAGGGTTTTCCTACCTTTGCGCAACTCCGAAAAATGGCCCGCACGGGCTTTTCAAGGCCCGGCCAAAGCGTAAAACTACAGCTTAGGCCGCACAAAATCACCCCTGGTACCGGCCCGGCCGGTTAGTTCTTCTGCTCTTGATTCGTACTCTCCAAAAACTGAAGCTGATAGCCGCCGACTTCGGCGCGGCCCTGTTGGCGTGGGTATGTTTTTTTCTGCTCCGCAAGTACCTGCTGCGCGAAATCAGTGCCGAGTACCACTTTGCCGCCGACGCGGCTTTCCTCTCCGGCTCGGCCCTGATGATTGCCGCTTTCTGGACCGGCCTCTACGCGCTGCTGGGCGAGTACAACGACATTTTCCGTAAGTCGCGGCTGGCGGAAGTTATCCGGCTGGGCCGCGTTTCACTGCTGGGGGCCGTCCTGATTTTCTTTGTGCTACTGCTCGATGACCAGGGCGTGCAGAACTACCGGAGCTACTACAAAACCATTTCGGCCTACTTCCTGCTGCATTTTACCATCACAGCTGTGCTGCGCCTCTGGGCCGTGAGCAGCGTGCAGCGGCTGGTACGTGGGGGCGTTATTTCCTTTAATACCTTGCTGGTGGGTTCCGGGGCCCTAGCCCGCGACACGTTTCACGAGTTGCAGCGTACCGGCCGCCACCTGGGCCTGCAGCTGGTAGGCTTCACGCCCCTAGGCGATACGGTGGATGAAATGCTGGCTGCCGAGCTGCCGGCCCGGGGCTCGTACCGCCGCCTGCCGGCCCTCATCCGGGCCCTGCACGTAGAGCAGATTGTCATTGCAATTGAGCCCTCGGAACACCGCGTTATCGAGGAAATTCTGACGCTGCTGGAAGGCTCGCCCGTGCGCATCAGCATCCTGCCCGATCTGTATCAGATGCTGTTGGGCTCGGTGAAAGTGAGCCATGTATTCGGCACTCCGCTCATCGAAATCAAGCAGGATCTGCTGCCGCTCTGGCAGAAGGTGCTCAAGCGCCTGATTGACGTGGTTGCTTCCTGCCTGTTTCTGCTGCTGGCCTGGCCGGTGTACGCCTTCACGGCTATCATGGTGAGGTTGTCGTCGCCGGGGCCGGTATTTTACTCGCAGGAACGCATTGGGCGGTACGCGCAGCCGTTCCGCATCTATAAGTTTCGCTCCATGTACGTGGATGCCGAAAAGCAGGGCCCCGCCCTCAGCTCCGACCACGACCCGCGCATCACGCCCTGGGGCCGCTTCATGCGTAAGGTGCGCCTCGATGAGTTGCCCCAGTTCTGGAACGTCATCAAGGGCGACATGAGCATCGTGGGGCCGCGCCCGGAGCGCCGCTTCTTCATCGACCAGATTGTGCAGATTGCGCCCCACTACCGCCACCTGCACCGTGTGCGCCCCGGCCTCACCAGCCTCGGCCAAGTGAAGTACGGCTACGCCGAAACCGTGGCCCAGATGGTCGAGCGCCTCAAATTCGACATCCTATACATCGAAAATATGAGCTTGGCCATGGACTTCCGGGTGCTGCTCTACACGCTCAAAATCATTGTGGAGGGGCGAGGTAAGTAGGAGTTAATGTGCGGAATGCGGAGAATGTGCCGCTGTATTGCTCCCTCGCCCAATCTTAACCGCCCGTTTCAGGTTACACATGCCAGCACATTCCCCACATCTACCACATTCAACACATTGTAACCCGTGTTTACCGGCATCATTGAAACCCTCGGCACCATTACGGATGTACGCCGCGAAAACTCCAATATTCACTTCACCGTGCAGTCGGGCTTTGCCCAGGAGCTGAAAATCGACCAGAGCGTGGCCCACGACGGCGTGTGCCTGACGGTGGTGGCCGTGGACGGCATGGCCGGCACCCACGTCGTCACGGCCATCGACGAGACGCTGCAGAAAACCAACCTGAACGCCTGGGCGCCCGGCCGCCGCGTGAACCTGGAGCGGTGCCTCGCGGCCAACGGCCGCTTCGACGGTCACATCGTGCAGGGCCACGTGGACCTCACGGCCGAGTGCGAGTCGGTGGAGGACCAGAACGGCAGCTGGCTGTACCGGTTCCGCCACGCGCCCGGCCCCGGCCGCGTGACGGTGGAAAAAGGCTCCATCTGCATCAACGGCACCAGCCTCACCTGCTTCAACAGCACCGACGACGGCTTCTCCGTAGCCATCATTCCCTACACCTACGAGCACACCACCTTCCAGGACCTGCGCCCCGGCCACCAGGTAAACCTGGAGTTCGATATCGTGGGCAAGTACGTGGCCAAGCTGCTGGGGAAGTAGAAGATGGCCGCTTAGGCACGACACAGAACCATTCAGTGGCCTATTTGAGTAATTAGCTTAAGCGCCCTGCGCCGGCTACTAACAAGTGTGGTTAGCCGGCGCAGGGAGCTTTCAATATGAAATCAACTATAACGCGTGTGCGGAATGCCGTTACGTCGATATCTAGAAATAGCCCCGCTGTCCCAGCAACTCACGTATCTCCGCCGCTGGTGGATGGTGCTGGGTGTTATTGTATTGTTGGGATGGGTGGACATGCTGCTACGGTATTACCCACATTATGATTCGTATTCGGATTTTTCTAGGATATTCGGCCATTACGTACGTGCGGCCCGGCTTCACGCACTTGTGTACCTACTGTTATTTACTATTAGCTATACCGAAAAACGGGTGTTTTGGTGGATAGCAATTGGGGTTATTGCCAGCAAATTAGGAGCACTCTTACACTTCTATTTCTCTGAGGATTGGCACATACATTCTGTTTTTTATAACTCCGAATTGATGAATGTCTTCACCCACTTTCACTTGTATGGATTGGCTGGTATTTTCTTTGGTAATAACCCAGTTGCTGTATCTTTCCTGTCCACCGTATACCTGTACTGGCTTATCGGCTGCGTCCGGATGATTCGGCACCTGACCTACACTGCTGACGGTTCTGCCGAGCCGAACCAACGCACCGCCAGCCGCTCATAGGCCCAGGCGCAGAGCCAGGCCAGGCCGGAGCCGAGCAAAGCGCCGGCCAGCACATCGGAGGGGAAGTGGGCGGCCAGGTAGATGCGGCTGTAGCTCACCAGGCTGGCCCAGATGAACAGCATCCACTTGGCCACGCGGTAGCGGCGGGGCAATACCAGGGCTACAAACACGGCCAGGGCAAAGGAATTGGCCGCGTGCGAGGAAATAAAGCCGAACTGTCCGCCGCAGCCGTTCACCAAGTTCAGGGTGGCCGAGAGGTCGGGGTCGTGGCAGGGGCGCAGGCGGGCGAAGTAGGGCTTGAAGAAGCGGCTGGAGATGCCGTCGGCCAGGGCTACGCTCAGGCCCAGCAGCGGCACCAGCAGCCGGGCGCGGCGGCCGTACAGGTACGCCAGCACCACCAGCAGCACCAGGTAGGCCGGAAACCACACGAAGCGTTCCGTGAAAAACACCATCCACGCGTCCAGCTTGGGCGTGCGGTGGGAGTTGGCGGCTACCAGCAGCCAACGGTCCAGGGCATCGAGTTGCTTCAGCAAGCGGCGGTGGGCGGTTCGGTGAGCCAGTTCACGCCTTTGCGCAGCCACTGCTGGGTGTGCGCTTCGGGCGAGCCGGGCTCGGGTTGGAGGTTGTAGTGCCACTCGCACTGGGGCGGCAGGCTCATCAGGATGCTCTCGGTGCGGCCCCCGGTTTCCAGCCCGAAGCGCGTGCCCCGGTCGATGGCCAGGTTAAACTCGGCGTAGCGGCCCCGGCGCACCAGCTGCCATTGTTTCTGCTGCTCAGTGTAAGGCAGGTCGGCGTTGCGGCGCAGCAGCTCCGTGTAGGAGCGGCCGTACACCTCGGCCACGTCGCGCACAAAGGCGAACAGGCTGTCGGCGTCGGCCTCTTTGCCCACTAGCAGCCTATCGAAGAAGATGCCGCCGATGCCGCGCGTTTCCTGGCGGTGCGGAATGTAAAAGTATTCATCGGCCCACTGCTTGAACCGCTCGTAGTAGGCCGGGCTGTGGCGCTGGCACACCTCGGCAATCTGGGTGTGAAACCAGCGGGCCTGCTCCAGATCCACGTAAATCGGCGTCAGATCAAGTCCGCCGCCAAACCAAGCTTCGCCGTTGCCGGCCTCGAAGTAGCGCACGTTCATGTGCGAGATGGGCACCCGGGGACTGCGCGGGTGCTGCACCACCGATACGCCGGTGGCAAAGTAATTCGGGTCGGGCATGAGCAGCACGCGGGCGGCCTGCTCGCTCATCTGGCCCTCCACGGCCGAGAAATTCACCCCACCTTTCTCAATGATGGCGCCTTCGGTGAGGATGCGGCTGCGACCCCCGCCGCCGCTGTGGTGCTGCCAGGCGTCCTCACGGAAGCGGCCCGGCCCGTCGGTGGCTTCCAGTTGCTGGCAGAGCCAGTCCTGAAACTGGCGCATCCAGGCCTCCACGGTGTCGCGGAATCGGGGCTGCGCGGTGGGCGCGGGGAACGTGGTAGGGGCGGAGGTGAGCATAGAAAGCATAACAGCAGGGGTAAGTTCGGGACAAACTTCGGCCGGCAGAAGAAGCTAAAAACTGGCGAAAGTCAGCGCCGCTGCTGTTTTTGATTCGGTAAAGGTAAAGATTTCCCGTAGCTGCGCCGCCGGGCTGGCGGCGGCTAGCCGGCGGGCCGGTGGCCGCCGGCTGCTGTTGTGGCGTCGTTGTGCAGTCAGGAGCGTAAGGTAAATCTGCGCCGAATTCGTCCTGTTGGCTACCAGCCTCCTTCGGGCTGCCAGACTTATGCTCCACGTATTCGGGAAAAATCCCACCCGCAACATTCAGCGCCGGTTTCTCGGCCTTACCAACTACCAGAACGGCCGGTTCGAGAACCTGGGCGGCGTCAGCTTCCGGCCCACTGATGCGCCCATGGGCAAAATGCTGCGCGACTTTCTGCGCAAGCCCCGCACCGTCACGCCGTCCCGGCCGCTGCCCACCCTGCAAACCGATTTGCATCACCCGGCTTCGGAACTGCCCACCATCATCTGGTTTGGTCACTCTTCCTATCTGATTCAGGCCGATGGGCGCAACATCCTGGTAGATCCGGTATTCAGTGGGGCCGCTTCGCCGGTTTCCTTCGCTGTGAAGGCCTACCCCGGCTCCGATGCCTACCAGGTAGCTGATCTGCCGCCCATCGACGTGCTGGTGCTTACCCACGACCATTATGACCACCTCGACTACGCCACCGTGCGGGCGCTGCGCGAGAAAGTACAGCACGTTATTACGCCGCTGGGCGTGAGCGGGCACCTGCGGGCCTGGGGCTACGCGCCGGAGCAGCTTACGGAGCTGAACTGGCACGATACCGCCGAGCCGCTGCCGGGCGTACACCTCACCGCCACGCCGGCCCAGCATATGTCGGGCCGCAGCCTAGCCGCCCGCCAGACCCTCTGGGCCTCCTACGTGCTGGAGTTGCCCGGGGCGCGGCTGTTTCTGGGCGGGGATAGTGGCTACGGGCCGCACTTTCGGGCCATTGGGGAGCAGTACGGCCCGTTCGACGTGGCCCTGCTCGAAAACGGCCAGTACAACCTGAGCTGGCACGCCATCCACTGCCTGCCCGAAGAAACCGCTCGGGCAGCCCAAGATCTGGGCGCCAAGCTGCTGCTGCCGGTCCACTGGGCCAAGTTCACGCTGGCCTACCACCCCTGGAACGAGCCGATTCAGCTGGTTTTACAAGCCGCCGACGCCGCAGGGTTGCCCGTAACGGTGCCGCGCATCGGGGAGCCCTACACGCTGGGCACGCCGCCAAAACGGGAGGCGTGGTGGGCGTTTGATTAAGCTCTGTCTGAAAAGTCGGTCGAAGCTCGTTGAACATCATGCTGAGCTTGTCGAAGTATCTCTACCGCGTTGTCAGAGTTATTTAACAACGCGGTAGAGATACTTCGACAAGCTCAGCATGACCGTTTTGGCGTTTTCAGACCCAGTCTAATACTTTACTGGCATTCCGAACGCAGTGGGGAATCTGGGTCAGGTACCTATCGGGGCAGTTCAGAATCCTTACTGCATTCGGAATGAAAAAGCCAAAGGCTTACAGCACCTTCCGCAGCACCAGCAGTACCAGTGGCTCCGTCTGGCGCGGAATGCCGAACCGGGTATCGGTGGGGAAATCCACGGTTTCGCCGGTGGGCCGGAAGCCCAGCCGCTCGTACCAGGCCAACAGCTCCTGTCGCACCGAAATAACGGTGATGCGGATGCCGGTGCAGCTCTGGTGGCGGGCAAACTCCTCGGCCGCCGCCACCAACTGCCGGCCAATTCCCTGCGCCTGTCGCGTGGGCTCCACTGACAGCATGCCCAGGTACAAATCGTCCGCCTGGGGCTGCAGGAACACGCTGCCGATCAACTCACCGGCCTCGGTGCGAGCCAAGAGGAACGTGACGCCGGGCGTCTGGAGCTGGGTGCGCAGGTCGGCTTCGTCGGTGCGCTGGCCGGCCAGCAGGTGGGCTTCAGTGGTCCAGCCCTGCTCGGAGGCCTCGCCCCGGTAGGCGCGGTTGACGAGGTAGTTGAGGGCAGGCAGATCGGCTTCGGTGGCGGACGAGAAATGCAGGGGAGCAGGCATGGGACAAAAATACGGGGCTGGGCACGCTGTGCCAAAACAGGAGCTGTTCCTCGGAAAATGTACCGCTTCGTTTCTGGCAAAGGACGTTTCTGCAGGCTGTTAACTAAATCAGGCAAAGGAGTTTGGCAGAAACATCGTTTTTATTATCTGAATAAATACCACCCGCGCCTACTACCATGCAACGCCTGTACCCTGGTGTAGCTCCTGGGAACGTACATTTATAGCAACCATATCATGGCAAAAAAACAAACGGTTAGTGCGTTACTGCTGGGGCAGCTGGCCCTGGGGAGCATAGCCCGGGCACAGACGGCCCCCGTCACTGCCGGTCGTCCGGCTTACGTGCGCCTGGGGGTAGGTACGGCGCACGATATCTACGGCTATTACCCCTGTACTCGTCTGAGTGCGGAGTTTGCGCCGATGCTGAGCCGGAAAATCGGGTTAGCCAGTCGGGTAGTAGGCATAGTAGGCAAGCCTTCCTCTGGCCTCGAAACGCAACTGCCCAACCAGAACTACCGGGCCGGATATTTGGAGCAGGAAGTGGTGTTTTATCCTTTCGGCAACGACCACCGGGTGAATGTGGGGTTGGGGGCCGGCGGCTTTTTTGGGTATTATCGCCGGAACAGCAACTCCTACTTGCGGGGGGTAAACGGGCAGGTAACGGAGTATGAGCTGGCCTCTCAGAAAGGCTTTCACGGGGGGGGACTGTTGTCGCTGAATGTAGATGTGGCGTTGGGTGAAAAGCAGCAGTGGCGCGTGGGAGGCAAAGCCACCCTGCAAAACGGCATCAGCGGCAACACGCGTAGCTCGACGTATAGCCTCACGCTGGGCCGCCGCCTGTAGGTTAAGGCGAAAAGAAGTAGGTAGAAGACAACCCGGCAGTAGCACTCTGCCGGGTTTTTTTGCGGAGGACGGAGGCTTGCTTGGCACAGGGCTGCGCCTTCTTTCCTCATCACCGGCATTGCGTACCTTCGCCCCAGCACCCACCACCCGCACATGACTACTGAAACCGCTGTTTTGCCGGAAACTGAGTTTACTGCCCCCCGCCCCAATACGGAAACCCTGCGCCGGGCCTACCGCCTGATGCGTACTGCCGACGAGCTGGCCCGCCTCTACGAAGAAAATAAGGCCGTCACGGCCCGCTACGTACACGCCACCGCCCGGGGCCACGAGGCCATTCAACTGGCCGCCGCTTTTCACCTCGGCCCCCAGGATTACGCCGCGCCCTACTACCGCGACGATGCTATGCTGCTGGGCATGGGCCTGACACCCTACGAGCTGATGCTCCAGCTTATGGCTAAGCGCGACGACCCGTTCTCGGGCGGCCGCACGTATTATAGCCACCCCTCGTTGCGCCGGGCCGGTTTTCCCACCATCCCGCACCAAAGCTCCGCCACCGGCATGCAGGCCATTCCGGCCACCGGTGCCGCTCACGGCCTCAAGTACCTGGAAAGCCAAGGGCTGACGGCAATGAGTAATGAACAGTTGACAACTGCTGACCATCCCATTCCTCATTCCAACACAAAGCCGCTCGTAATCTGCTCCATCGGCGACGGGGCCATGACTGAAGGGGAAGTGGCTGAGGCCCTGCAGATGGCCGCGCTGCACCAGCTACCCATTATTTACCTAGTGCAGGACAACGACTGGGGTATTTCGGCTACCGGCCGCGAGATGCGCGCCATGGATGCCTACGAGTTTGCCGCCGGCTTTAAAGGGCTGCACCGATTGCAGTTCGACGGGGCCGATTTCCTGGCCAGCTACGCCGGGATGCAGCAGGCCGCCGATTACGTGCGCCAGCGCCGCGGCCCCGTGCTGGTGCATGCCAAGTGCCCGCTGCTGGGCCACCACACCAGCGGCGTGCGCCGCGAGTGGTACCGCGGCGACAACCTGGCCCAGCATACCCTCCAGGACCCGCTGCCGCGCTTCCATCAGCAGCTACTGGCGCTGGGCTTTGCCGAGGACGAGCTCCAGCAGCTGGCCGCCGAAGCCCGCGCCACTGTGCTGGCAGATTACGAGCGGGCCCTGGCTGCCCCCAACCCCGACCCGGCCACCTTTGCTGACCACGAGTTTGCGCCCGCCGCCGTAACTGAGGAATCCGGCGAGCGAAGCCCCGCCGGGGCTGATAAGGCCCTGATGGTGGACGCCGCTTTGCACGCCGTGGATGATATTCTGCGCGACTTTCCGGAGGCGCTGTTCTACGGCCAGGACGTGGGCGGCGAGCTGGGCGGCGTGTTCCGCGAGGCGGCCCTGCTGGCCAAAAAGTACGGCGACGCCCGCGTGTTCAACACCCCCATTCAGGAGGCCTACATTGTGGGCAGCACGGCCGGCATGAGCGCCGTGGGGGCCAAAGCCATTGTCGAAATTCAGTTTGCCGACTACGTCTGGCCCGGCCTCAACCAGCTGGTGGAAGAGCTCAGCAAGTCCTGCTACCTCTCCAACGGCCAGTTTCCGGTGCAAAGCCTGATTCGGATACCGGTGGGGGCGTACGGCGGGGGCGGCCCTTACCACTCGGGCTCCATTGAAAGCACCTTGCTCACCATTCGGGGCATCAAGGTGGTGTACCCCAGCAACGCGGCCGATATGAAAGGCCTCATGCGTGCCGCCTTTCTCGACCCCAACCCGGTGATTATGCTGGAGCACAAGGGCCTGTACTGGAGCAAAGTGGCCGGTACCGAAGACGCTAAAACCGTGGAGCCCGCCGCCGGCTACGTGCTGCCGCTCGGCAAAGCCGCCGTGGCCCAGGAAGCCGCCCCCGATAAGCTCCGCAACGGCGAAACCTGCGTGGTCATTACCTACGGCATGGGCGTACATTGGGCCAAAACCGCCAGCCGCCAATTTCCTGGTCAAGTAGAAATCCTGGATCTGCGTACCCTCAACCCGTTGGATTGGGAGGCGGTGCAGGCCGCCGTGCGCCGCCACGGTAAGGCGCTGGTGCTCACGGAGGAACCGTTGCTTAACTCGTTTGCCGAAAGCCTGGCCGGCCGTATTCAGCGCCACTGTTTCCGCCAGCTCGATGCGCCGGTCTTCACCTTGGGCGCGGCCAACCTGCCCGCCATTGCCCTTAACGTGGAGTTGGAAAAGCAAATGCTGCCCAACTCCGAGAAGGTAGCAGGGGTGCTTAATGAGTTGTTGGCATACTAGCTTTCCGTTGTGGCTATCGGCTGCTGGCGGTTAGCTTAAAATGACAAAGGGCGGCATTTCCAGTAATCGGAAGTGCCGCCCTTTTGGCAGTATAAAGGCGGACCTGAAGCTTTAGCCAAGCAACACCCCCTAAAATGGATACCCGATGCCCAGGTTAAAGGCCGACTGGTCTTCGCGAAGGCTGAAGTTGCGGATAACCCACTTGTTGCCCGGCGCGGTGGGGTCGTAGACTTTAGTGGCAATATCGAGGCGCAGAATCAGGAAGTCGAAATCAAAGCGCAGGCCGAAGCCCGAACCCACGGCCAGCTCCCGGTAAAATCGGTTAAGCTGGAATTGGGCCCCCTCACGGCGCGGATCGGCGCGGATAACCCACACGTTGCCAAAATCCGTGAAGAAAGCCCCTTTAAAGAAGCTGTAAATCGGAAAGCGGTACTCCACGTTGCCTTCCAAGAGCAATTCCCCAGGCTGCTCCAGGTCGTAGTCGCGCACTTTCTGGCCATTAACTAGCAGGAATTCGGTGGGGTTGTTGGGGTCGTATTTGTACTGCGAATAGGACCCAACCCCCAAACGGCGTGGCTTCCAGGCCCGCACACTGGAGCTACCCCCCGCAAACAAATACTTGTCGTAGGGCACCAGAAAGGAGCGGCTGGTAGTCGGAATGCCTTCTACAATGGTCGTGACGCTGGTGGCGCTCAGGGCCGTGGCCGCCCCACCCGCCAGCCGGTACACCAAGTACGAATCGGGACCCAACTTGTGGTAGCGGCGGTAGTCGGCCGTGAACTTGCCGAAATCATAGATTTTGAGGGCGTTGCTCTTCGGGTTGTCTTGGTTGTTGATGAGGGGCTGATCTTGGTACAGACTGCGGGTGAGGCCGCCCAACTCAGCAAACAGGCGCAGGTAGCGCGCGTCGCGGGTTTCGTTGAAGTCGTTGGAGTTGTAGAGGGCGGTGGCGTTGAAGCTGGGAATGAACAGGTTATCGAAGCTGCGCAGCAGCGGGGAGCCCTGCTGAATTTCCAGGTTGCGCAGATACTGCGCAAAGTCCGGGTCAATATTCGCCGTCCGGATAATGCTCACGTCGATCGGGGTCAGCACGTACTGCAGATAGGCAGAGCGTTGCCAGAGGTAATCAAAGGTGCCCTCCACGTTCGTCCGGATATAGTCGGGCCGGTTGACGTACGTATAGGAGGCATTGAAGCGGGTGCGCGGATTATACTGGCTCAGGTAGCGGTTGCCCCGCCACGGCAGCAGAAACTGCGGCAGCACCAAGTTTACATTGCCGCCCAGCTGGGTAGTAAGTACACTTTTGCTGTCCGTATCACCCTCACCAGTATTGGTGCCAGTCAGGTTCAGCTGCCCTTCAAAGCCCGCCCGCAGGCCAAACTCCAGCACTTCGGAGCCCCCGAACACGTTGCGCACCTTAAGGCGGACGTTACCAAAGGGGCCGGGCCGGCCAGCCACGTACGTGCCGCCGAATTCGGTGGTTTCCTGGAATTTCTTGGCGGGTGAGGCATTCACGGTGGCATCCAGCAGGCCCCGAGCCGAGTCGGCCGGCGCTTCCGGGCCTCGCACGCGCCGGTACGTCACGGTGCTGAACCGGAACATATCTAGGCCCGCCAACTGCCGCTGGGTGAGCTGAGTTTTGCTCAGGCTGTACGGCTGGCCGGGGCGCACCACCAGCTTGCGGTCCAGGGACTTGGTCCCGAAGCGGTGCCGATAGGCCAGGTACTTCACCGAGTCGCGGATAATTGTGTCGCGCTGCTGGCCAAACCGCACAATGCCGGCATCTGTGATGAAACTGACGTTGCGGATGGTATAAAGTCGGTGCTGCTCGCCCCGGGTTGGCTTGCTGATAATCGTGCGCAGGCGAACCGTCGTCGGGGCAAAGCTGGTATCGGCCTCCAGCGTGACATATTGCTGGCGGAAGTCGAAATAACCCTGATTTTTCAGCAGGTTCTCGATACGGCTGCGCTCATTGCCAATTACTTCCTCATCATACTGGTTGCCCACGCGCAGCAGGCTCTGCGCCTGACTGGCCAGCACCCGGCGGGCTACGGCTGTGTCGGCAATGTCGTAATCGAGCTGGGAGTAGTTGAACGCCGGCCCTTCGTGAATCCGGTACGTCACGGTCACGCGCTGCGAATCGGTGCGGAAGGGAGACTGGAGGGCGAAGACGCGCAACGGCGCAAACCGCCGTGTTGGCACCGTATCGGTGACGGTAACAGAGCTGCGGAAAAATCCCTTCGACTTCAGAAACGTGCCCAACTGCTCGGCCGAAGTAGCCGTGAGCGAGGAATCATAAATAACCGGCGGTTCGCCCAGCCGCATAATGGCGTTGCCCTTATCCAGGGCCAGCTGATGACG
The DNA here is from genome assembly GCF_000576555.1 of Hymenobacter swuensis DY53. Taxonomy (NCBI): domain Bacteria; kingdom Pseudomonadati; phylum Bacteroidota; class Cytophagia; order Cytophagales; family Hymenobacteraceae; genus Hymenobacter; species Hymenobacter swuensis. The sequence goes on along the minus strand of NZ_CP007145.1, from coordinate 2,586,681 downwards.
GCGGACATGCCGCTCCCGCTTGGTCAGGAGCTTGCCCACTTCCGAAGAGTCGGTGCCGGCCGCCCGGATGAGCTGGTCGTACTTGGTGCGGTCGGCCTCCAGCTTGCCCTGAATGCGCTCCTGGTTATAAAATGAGCGGCCTAGCTGGTAGATGGCTACCTTTGGCAGCGGAAAGGTACTGTTAGGCTTCTGCTGCACCAGCGTTTGCAGGCGCAACGCATCGGCGTCTTTCGTGCCTTCCACCTTCACCTGGCTTAGCAGCCGCTGGCCCGGCTGCAACAGCCGCAATGGTGAGCAGGCACTTAGCCCGCCCGCCAGCAGCAGGCTGCCCAGCGCCAGTTGCGAAGGGTATTTTCCTCTAAAAAGTCCCGTTGAGGGCTGGCCGTTAATCTGCGAATATGGTTTCAAAAGCAGTAGCGAAATACGTGCACGCGCTGCACCTGAAGAAGTACCGACTCCGGCACGGGGCTTTCCTGGTAGAAGGCGGTAAAAGCGTGCGGGAGCTGCTAAGTTCCGGGATTCTAACGGAACGCCTCCTCATTACGGCGGAATTCAATGAGAAAATCCACGCGGAGCTGCCCGCCAGCCTGCCCGTGGACGTGGTGTCGGAAGAAGAACTGACCCGCCTGGGTACGCTCAGTACCAACAATACGGCCTTGGCCATTGCACGCCTGCCCGAAGAAAAACCGCTTGTGCCGGCCGCTGGCCAGCTGCTGCTGGCTCTGGATGAAGTGCGTGACCCGGGTAACGTGGGCACCCTTATCCGGCTGGCCGACTGGTACGGGCTGGCCGGCGTCATCTGCTCCGATACCTGCGCCGACCCCTGGGCACCCAAAACCGTGGCCGCCACCATGGGCTCGTTCACCCGCGTGCCGGTGTGGCAGCGCAACCTGCCCGAGTGGCTCGGCAGCCTTGCGCCGGACCTGCCCGTATACGGCGCCGACCTGCACGGCGAAAACGTGCACCGCCTTACCCTGCGCCCCACGGGTGTGCTGGTAATGGGCAGTGAAAGCCACGGCCTCACACCGCCCGTCGAAGCCTGCCTTACCCAGCGCCTGCACATCCCCGGCCGGGGCCAGGCTGAAAGTCTCAACGTGGCCGTATCGGCTGCCATTCTGCTGGATAACTTCTACCGGAATGAAATCAATTAAAAAATGAGAATTAAAGATTAAAAATGAGCCGTTGAATGATCCTAGATTGGATTCGTTCAACGGCTCATTTTTAATCTTTAATTCTCATTTTTTAATTGAGCAACGATACGCCGAAGCTCAGGGTCTGGGCCTGGGGGCCACGGTTGGTTTTAAACGTGTCGTTGAGGTTGTATTTCACGAACAGGTCGATGCCGCGGATGCCGATGAGGCCCTGCACGCCGTACTGGAAGTCTTCGAGGTTGTAGTTGCCCCGGTCCTTGTCCTTCTTGGTGTCGCCGTCTTCCTGGTACTTGATTTTGGTGTGCGAGCCCAGCCGATACCCCACGAAGCCGCCGGCCCCGATCCGGAAAGCATCCTTGCCCTTCTTGTCCTGAAAGCTGAGCATGGGCATCAGGGGCAGGTTGATGCTGGTAACGGAAAGCTTGCTCTTCTCCAGGTTGCGGCCGGTGTCGGCTTTGCGCAGCACGGTCACGCCATCATTATTGAGGAACTGGTAGTTGTTGTCGAGCATGTAGTTGTTGAAGCCCAACTCGGGGCCGGTGCGCAGGAACAACACCGAACCTTTGCGGCCCAGCCGGATATCGTAGTGCCAGTTGAGGCTGATGTAGCGGGAGGCTATGGGCCGCAGCTCAGGCGTCACACCATTAACATCAGCTCTTTTGTTGACCAGCGCGTTCAGCCCCAGGTCGATATCAAAGTTGCTGTGCACGGCGCGGTTGGCGCGCTCTTCCTGCTTGGCCTTCCGCTCGGCGTTGCGCACCGAGTCGGAGGCGGCGGTGGCACCCACCCGCACCGATACCCGGTCGTTGCCGCCGTCGGTGCTTTCATCCACCGACACCCCAAACACGCGGCCCAACGTCACGTCCACGTGGTCAGCCGATTTGGTGGCTTTTGCGCCGGTGCCCTGGTTACGCACCGTGATGCGGATCTGCTCGGGTACCTGTTTGCCAGGCTGTTCCTTGGCGGGGTAGAATTCCATGGTCACCTGCTCCGACTTGGAGTTTTTGCCGGCGGCCTCGGCCTGGGTGATGTAGCCGTCGAGCAGAACTAACAACGAATCGAGCTTGTACTGGCGCAGTTCGCGCAGCTGGGCTTTGTTCTTCACAAAAAGCGTCATGGTGGCCTGGTTGGGCAGTTTCACCACAATGGTGTCGTCGTTGGCAACGGGGGGGGCGAGGCAGGGCAGCGTTTTGGCCTGGCTGGCGGAAGCAGCACCGAGAAGCAAAGCAGCGAGGAGAACGGGGAGGCGTTTCATAACAGAAGGCGCTAGAAGCGGGAGAGTTAGAGTTGAATGACTTTGGTGAGCGTGCGACCCGCCAAGCGGGCCTGCACCGTCACCGTTTCGGGCAAGCCGGCGGCCGTGAGGCTCACCTTTTCGCCCTGCACTACGTTGCGGGCCTGCCGCAGCAACGATACCAGCCGGGGCCGGTGAGCAGGCACGACCGGGGCCGGAGCTTCGGTGGCGTTGCGTACTTCCACCTCAATGGGGCCGGTGAAGGCCACAGTGCGGGCGGGCGGTTCGGTGGGCTGGGCCAGGGGTAGTTCCGGGCGGCTGATGGCCGATTCGGCGAAGCTTTGGGCCGTTATCCGGGGTTCTGCCCCCGGCAGGGAAGCGGCTACAGCCAGTTGCTGCGGCTCAGAAGCACGAGGCCGGCTGATCCGGCGGCTTGCGGGAGCGGGGTCCGGTTGTACACCCGCGGACCGGGCTTCCGAAGCGGGCGTCGTAGTGGCCACTACGGCGGCCGGCGCAGTGGCCGGGGCTTCTGTGGGGCTAGATGGCGAGGCGGGGGAAGGGGTTGCCTGGGCCAGCGTGTTTTTTTCGGAGTTTAGTTCGGCCGGTGCCGGGGTGGGGCGGGCCGGGGTGGCCGAGGCCGGCCGGGTCGTGGTGGCGGCCATTTCAGGCCGGCCGGCGGAGCTGCCGGTGCCGCCCGTCAGCACCCACCAGGCGCCGCCCAGCAGCGTGAACAAAGCCACAGCAGCGGCAGCCAGCCACATGGCCGGCCGCCGCTTGCGGGGTTGAATTTCGGCCTCAATGGCGTCCCAGACGAAAGCGGGCGGGGTTGGGGCATGATCCGCGAGCCGGTCGCGAAACAGCTGATCAATATCTTCCGGTTGCATACAGTTCTTTGGGTGAGGAGGTGGAAGCGGGCCGGGCCTGGGCACTGGCCACCGCGAGGCGGCGCTGGAGCATGCCCCGGGCCTTGCTAAGCTGCGACTTACTGGTGCCCTCCGAAATACCGAGCAGTTCGCCGATTTCGGGGTGGGTGTAGCCCTCCAGGGCGTACAGGTTGAATACGGTGCGGTAGCCGGCGGGCAGCTCGGCCAGCAACGCCAGCATATCGGCGGCGTTGAGTTGGCTTTCTGCTTCGGCGGCAGTGGCCGGCACGTCGTAGGTCAGGTCATCGATGGCCATGTGCAGCGGCTCCTTGCGGCGCAGCATCCCCAAGGCCTCGTTCACCACAATGCGCCGGATCCAGCCTTCGAAGGAGCCCTCGTGCCGATACTGGTCGAGGGCCCGGAATACTTTGGTGAAGCCCACAATCAGGGCTTCCTCCGCGTCCTCGCGCCGGCGCAGGTAGCGCAGGCACACAGACAGCATCAGGCCCGCGAACCGCTCATACAGCAGTTTCTGGGCGCGGCTGCTGCCCTGGCGGCAGGCGGCTATCAGCTCAACATCGGTCACGGGAAAAGGCGTAAAGTTTGGTCAGCAGCAGGTCGTTTGGGGGCTAGATGGTGGCCGGGCCGCAGGGGTTGCCTGAGGACGTAAAAAAAACTGGCGACTGTATAAAATGAAAAGCTCCCGAGTAAAATGCGGGCTTCCAGCAACAATCATAAAAATTGGGTGTCTATAATATGTACCAACATACATCTTTGAGCTGTGAAAACGATGCAAGGAAAAGTTATGGTGATTACGGGTGCTGCTATGGGCCTAGGGCTGGCGGCGGCCAAAGAGTTGGCTGGCCGGGGTGCCCATTTAGTGCTGATTGACTACAATCAGCAAAGCCTGCAGGAAGCCCGACAGGCCATTGTCCGGGAATTCCCGGAGGTAGAGGTGCTGACGGTAGTGGCCGACGTATCCGATGAGGCTGCTGTTCAGCACTACGTGGACGAGGCCGTGTCCCGGTTTGGCCGTATTGATGGGTTCTATAACAACGCGGGCATTGAAGGCAAGCAGGCCTCCATTACCGAGTACGACGTAGCCATGTTCAAGAAAGTCATTGATATCAACCTGCTGGGCGTGTACTACGGCCTGCGCTACGTGCTGCCGGTTATGCAGCGGCAGGGCGGGGGACGTATCGTAAATGTGGCCTCCGTGGGCGGCATCCGGGGCGTGCTGAATCAGATGCCTTACGTGGCCAGCAAGCACGCGGTATCAGGCATGACCAAAAACGCGGCACTGGAATACGGCCGCTACGGCATTACTACCAACGCCATTGCGCCCGGCGCCATCCTCACGCCCATGGTAGCCGAGGCCTTTAAGCAGATAAACCCCACTGACCCCAAACAGGCCGAAGCCCAGTATGCCAGCAACAACCCCACACGCCGCCTGGGCCAGCCGGAAGAGGTAGCCAAGCTGGTGGCGTTTCTGCTGAGCGAAGACGCCTCTTACGTAAGTGGCCAAACCATTGCCATCGATGGCGGCGAATCCAACATGTACGGCAACGCCGAGTAAGACGTAGGCAAACCGCCGACGCAAAAAGCCGCCGTGCCTCAGGCACGGCGGCTTTTTTATTTCATGGTATAGCCCACTGGCAGCCTAATACTGCCCCACGCTCAGCATCACCAGCGTGCAGGCTTCTTCGGTTTGGATGCCGCGCTGCTGGGCCAGCTCTTCCAGCTCCGGGTTTTCGGTGCCGGGGTTGAAGATGATGCGCTTAGGGTTGAGGTCCAGAATGTAGTCGTACCAGTCGGGCTGGTTCTGGGGGCCTACGTAGAGCGTCACGGTGTCCACGCCCTCGGCGGCGGGCCGGTCGTTACGGATTTCCAGGCCGGCTACCGAGCCTTTGCGGATGCCCACCGGCACTACCTCATGGCCGTGGCTTTTGAGCTGATGTACGGCGCGGTAAGCGTAGCGGGCGGGGTTATCGGTAGCGCCCAGCACAAGGGTCTTTTTCATGAGTAGGTAGCTTAAGGTAGCGTTGCCAGCAGGTGGCCGGACAATTGATGATATGGGCTTAAACGGCTATTTCGTGCCAATGGCTGCAAAGGCGGCTTCCGCGCACCGTTCGCCATCCATGGCGGCCGATACAATGCCGCCGGCGTAGCCCGCTCCTTCGCCGCAGGGAAACAGGCCGCGCACCTCCGGGTGCTGCAGCGTGTCCCGGTCACGGGGGATGCGCACGGGGGAGGAGGTGCGGCTTTCCACGCCCACAATCTGGGCTAGGTTGGTGGCGTAACCGGGAATTTTGCGTCCGAAGTTCTGGAAGCCCTGCCGCAGCCGGTCCGCGAGGCCCGCGCCCAGCACCTCATCCATCGGCACCGATACTAGGCCGGGCTGGTAGCTGGTTTCCAGCAGGGAGGCGGAGGTTTTCTTTTTCAGGAAGTCGCCCAAAAGCTGGGCGGGGGCCAGTTGGGTGTTGCCGGCCAGCTGGCAGGCGCGCTGCTCAATTGCCTGCTGAAAGCGCAGGCCGGCCAGCGCCCCGTGCTGGCGTACATCCATATCCTCTAGTTCCACGGCTGCCACAATACCCGAGTTGGCGAAGCGCGAGTCGCGGCGGCTGGGGCTCATGCCGTTCACCACCACCTCGCCGGGAGCCGTGGCGGCGGGCACGATAAAGCCGCCCGGGCACATACAGAACGAGAACACGCCCCGTTGCCGCTGCTGCCACTGCGTCTGGTGCACCAGGGAGTAGGAGGCGGCCGGCAGTTCACCCCGGTCCTGACGGCGGTACTGGGCCTGGTCGATGAGCTGCTGGGGGTGCTCCACGCGCACGCCCAAAGCAAACGGCTTGGCCTCGATGAGCACGCCGCGCCGGTGCAGCAGTTCGTAGATGTCGCGGGCCGAGTGGCCGGTGGCCAGCACTACGGCATCGGCCGTCAGCTCCTCGCCGGTGCTCGTGACCACGCCGCGCAGGTGCTGGCCGGTCAAAACTAGGTCATCTACGCGGGTATCGAAGCGCACCTCGCCGCCGGCCGCCAGTACCGAATCGCGCAGGGCAGCTACCACGGAGGGCAACTTGTTGGTGCCGATGTGGGGGTGGGCATCTACCAGAATATCGGAGGTGGCGCCGTGCTGCACCAGAATCCGCAGGATGCGCTGGATGTCGCCGCGCTTGGTGGAGCGGGTGTAGAGCTTGCCGTCGGAGTAGGTACCGGCCCCACCTTCGCCGAAGCAATAGTTAGAATCCGGATTCACCACGTGGTCTTTGTTGAGGGCGGCCAGGTCGCGGCGGCGGGTGCGCACGTCTTTGCCGCGCTCCAGCACAATGGGTTTGATACCCAGCTCAATGGCCCGCAGCGCGGCAAACAGCCCGGCCGGGCCAGCGCCCACAATCAGTACCGAGCGGGTGGCCTGGCTGACGTTGGGGTATTGGAACCAGGGGCCGAACAGGTCGGCTGGCGGGACCGTGCGGTAGATGTCGGCGCGCAGACGCACCAGCGGCTGGCGGCCCCGGGCATCAATGGAGCGTTTGCGCAGATGCACAAAATCGGCCTGGCCGGGCACGAGGCCGGCGGCATCGAGCAGGGCGCGGTAGCGGGCCAGCTCATCGTAGGCTACCTCCGGGGGCAGCAGTAGCTCAAGTTCCTGGGGAAGGGACATGGAGTAAATGGGGGTGAAAGGGAGTTAGCCTCTGAACCGGTACTGGAATCAAGGAAGCGCAAAGATACGCGGCCCCGCCACACGCCGCCGCCCCGACTGCAGGCCGGTCCTAAACCAACGTGGTTCAGGGCCGGCCTGCAGTCGGGGCGGCAGGTACAGGAGCAGCAGGCGGGGCTAGTGGCTGGTGTGGCCGTTGCTGTTCGGGGTAGTCTGGTTTTTGCCCGAGCCCGAGCCCTGGAGGCGGGGCCAGAATTCCTCCATGGCCTCGTTAAACAGCATCAGTGTCTGAGTGCGCACTTCGCCTGAAGGGTGGCGCAGCAGGTTGCCCAGCAGGTGCCGGTACATTTCGGTGGTTACTTCCAGCCCTTTGGCGCTGATGAGGCCGTGGTGAAGCAGGTCGCAGTTAGCGGCCACTGAGTTTGCCATAGAATCGGTTAAATCTTCGCGGGCTTGGTCTGCTTCCCGGAACGACTGTTCCAGGCGGGCATTCATCTGCGGGGTGTAGTCCTTTTCAGAAGCCATATCTAGGATGAGACAAAGGGGGAATGGCAGGCAAAACCACGGGCGGGGTCGGAATAGTTCAGCTCAATCCGAAAAAATCTTGTTTACGTCTTATTTACGGCTCAGTTGCCCCGCCAGACTGCCGCCGGGGGTAGTACTAACGGTACAGATGGGGTACCACTTTGGCTGTGAAACCGGCTCAGACAGTCGTAGCGGGCAGAATGCGCACGGGCCGCTTGTTTTCATCCACCGCCACGAAGGTGAACAGGCCCGAAACGGCTCGGTGGCGCTCCTCGGAGTACATCTGCTCTACGAACAGCTCCACCCGCACTTTCAGGCTGGTATTGCCTACATGTTCTACCCGCCCGATCAGCTCAACAAGCGTACCGCCGGGAATGGGGTGGGTGAAATCGACCTTGTCGGAGGATACCGTCACCATTTTGAGGCGCGAGAAGCGGGTGGCCGTGATGAAGGCCACCTCGTCCATCATGTGCAGGGTGGTGCCCCCGAACAGGGTGTCGTAGTGGTTGGTGGTGTTGGGAAATACAGCCTTGAAGATGCGCGTTTCGGCGCGCGTGATTTTTTCGGCAAGCGTGGACATGGAAACTGGAAAAAGGTGGATGAATGCACTTTCCCGGCCCGTTTTGGCGGCCTCGTACGTTTCCCGTAGTAGCTCCTCGCTGACTGCCACGCCCCCGGCTGCGCTGCGCCCGGGCATAGGTTTCCCGGGTTGCGGGCCGGAAAAGCGGCCGGCCGTGGCAGCACCCAACAAGGCTCTCAGGTCGCGAAGAAGCCTCATCATCAAAAGCGGCAGGCAGGTCTCCTGACTCAGGCCCGACTCCCCGCCCTTCTCACCGGCCCGGGGGCGGTAATGGGCTGCGTGGGGAAGCCGTTGCCACCGGGGTGGCGGGCCATTACAGTAGCGCGTCTGTCCGGGAGTTGCACCCGGTTCCCTTTTCGGGCCCTGCCAACCAGCCGGGCCACCTGCCGCTCGTCTGACTGAAAAAACAGACAAAGAACGTGGCCGCAAAGTACGCACAGATTCGGAAGCGGCTTCGGGGCGAAAAAAGAACTGTTCAGGGCCGGAGCCGCTGTGATGCTACTGGGCAGAAGGCGTACTTTGCGCTCTGGGGATATGCCTTTCTACAGTAACAAGTGGTAATGATTCGGATTTCAAGGCCGTTTTACTCAGGTTGTCAGACGTGCGGTGTTCAGCTGCCGGGAAATCATGGCTCGGCGGCGTATAAAAACCGCAGGAGTGCCACAGCAGCTACCGTGTCAGGAAGTTTTAGTGAATAGTAACGGCATGCCAAAGTTGGTAGAAACCCTGGCCATAGGAGCGTATTATCGTTCGGGAAAATTATCTCAGCACCTGTTGTGGCTGGCCTGCGGGGCGGGCGTAGCCGGGCTGCTGGCCTCCCGCGCCCTGATTGCTTTGAGCCCGGTGGTAGGCGTACTGGCCGTGCTGGCTAACCCCCAGCTGCGCCAGACGGCCGCCCGCTGCTGGCATAACGGGGCCCTGCTGCGGGCGGTGGCACTGGTGGCGTTCCTGCTGCTAAGCGGGCTCTATACCAGCGAGTGGGCGGTGTGGCGGCATGAGCTGTTCCGAAGCCTGACGTGGCTGGGCGTGCCGCTGGCTTTCACGCTGGCCGTTCCGCTGAGCGGGCGGCAGCGGCGGGCAGTAGGAGCACTGTTTGTACTGAGTACAGCCGCCGTGGCCCTGGCTACGCTGGTGAAGTATCTGCTGGACCCCGTCAGTGCCGATGCCGCCATCAACGTGGGCCACAACGTGCAGGCTATTACCGGGGTGTTTCACATTGCCTTCGGAACCATGCTGGCGCAGGCATTTTTCTGGGGGTTACTGCTGCGGCGCGAGCAACAGGTGGGGCCTCTGGGGCGGGCGGTATTGCTGGCGGCGGCGGCCGTTATCGTGCTGACGCTGCATGTGCTGGCCTACCGCACGGGGCTGCTGGTGCTGTACGCCGGGCTGCTGGCCTACGCCATCCGGCTGCTGCTGCGGAAGCACGTTGCGTTCGGGGTGGGGCTGCTGGTGCTGCTGGCTCTGGGGCCGTGGGTGGCGTTTCAAACGCTCCATTCCGTGCAGCGGCGGGTAGAGTCCACCTCCTGGGACATCAAGCAGTACGTGCAGGGAAACGATATCAACGACTACTCCCTGGCCCGGCGGCTGGCGGCGGTGGAAACGGCCGCCAGCATCATCCGGCGCAACTGGCTGGTGGGCGTAGGCCCGGCCGATGCTTACGCGGCCATGTTGGACGAATACCGCTGGAAAAACTTCGGGCTGCGGCCGGCCAACTGGGTGAACGTGCATAACCAGTACCTGAGTGCGCTGGTCGGGGGCGGGCTGGTGGGACTGGCCATCTGGCTGAGTATCCTGTTCTGGCCCCTGCGCCACCGCAGTGCCCGGCGCAACCCCTACATCGTTTTATTTATCCTGACCCAGGCCACCGTAATGATGGTAGCGGATATGCTGAGCCTGCAGATCGGGCTGAACCTGTTCGTGTTTGGCTACGGCTTTTTGGTAGTAGCCGCCGAAACCAACCGCCTGCGGGCGGCCCCGAAGTTGCCGGATTAAGCTATTCTTGCGCAGGACGCCTTCCCGGCGTGGCCGCCGCCCAATATTCTGCTACCCAATTTGTCCTGCTTTATGCCGCACGTCACCACGTCCCGCACCATGGCCTCACGCATCCGGTCCATTTTCAGCGGCTCGGTGGGCAACCTGGTAGAGTGGTACGACTGGTATGTGTACTCGGCCTTTGCCCTGTATTTCGCTCCCGCTTTCTTTCCCAAAGGCAACCTTACGGCGCAGCTGCTCAACTCGGCGGCCATTTTTGCGGTGGGCTTTCTGATGCGGCCGCTGGGCGGCTGGCTCATGGGCGTGTACGCCGACCGGGCCGGGCGCAAGGCCGCCCTGCTGGCCTCGGTGCTGCTGATGTGCGGCGGGTCGTTGCTGATTGCCCTCACGCCCTCGTACAGCCAGATTGGGGTAGCCGCCCCGGTCCTGCTGGTGCTGGCCCGGCTGCTGCAGGGCCTGAGCGTAGGAGGGGAGTACGGTACCTCGGCCACCTACCTCAGCGAAATGGCGGACGCCAAAAACCGGGGTTTCTTCTCCAGTTTTCAATACGTTACGCTGATTGCCGGCCAGTTGCTGGCATTGTTGGTGCAATTGGGTTTGCAGCAGTTTCTCACGCCGGCCGAGCTGTACGCCTGGGGCTGGCGCGTGCCGTTTGCCATTGGGGCCGCCGCCGCGCTGGTGGCCCTGTATCTGCGCCGCACGATGGAAGAAACCGATGCTTTCGAGCGGGAAGCTGCCCCGGCCCGGACTGCCGGCCGGCCCGGCCAACTGCGGATACTGCTGCAGCATCCGCGCGAGGTGCTTACGGTAATCGGCCTCACCCTGGGCGGCACGGTGGTGTTCTATACGTTTACTACCTACGTGCAGAAGTTCCTGGTGAATACTACTGGCTTCACCAAAGGCCAGGCCACCCTGGTGTCATTTGGGGCTTTGGGCGTGGCTATCCTGTTTCAGCCACTGATGGGCGCGCTGTCGGACCGGATTGGGCGGCGACCGGTGCTGCTGTTTTTTGGCGTGGGGGCCACCCTGCTCACCGTACCGCTGCTTACAGCCCTGGGCCAGGCTGGTAGTCCCGGCGCGGCCTTTGGGCTGCTGCTGGTGGCGCTGGTAGTGGTAAGCGGCTATACCTCCATCAATGCCGTGGTAAAAGCCGAGCTGTTCCCGACTGAAATCCGGGCCCTGGGAGTCGGGTTGCCCTACGCCCTCACGGTGGCCGTCTTTGGGGGCTCCGCCGAATACCTGGCTCTGCTGGCCAAAGACCACGGCGTGGAAACCTGGTTCTACTGGTACGTGACGACCTGCGCGGCCGTGTCGCTGCTGGTGTACTGGCGCATGGCCGACACCCGCACCACTTCCCGCATGAGCCCGGAATAGGCCGTTGGGTAGTTATTGAATGGTGATGGTATCGGTGATGGTTTTGGTGACGTTGGGGAAATTAAGAATGTACTGGCCCGGCTGCGTGGCAACAAACTGGTAGGTGCCCTGATAGTCAGCTGCCACCTGGGGGCAGGTGCAGCCTTCGTAGCGGACGGTGGGTGCGAGGTATACTTTGTTGGCTTCGCGCTGCTCACGCAGTTCCTTGAACTGGCCGCATCCATTGATGATGCTCACCGTGTAGGTAACGGCTACGGGAGTGCCGACTTTGCCGGTTTTGGCCCCACCTACCACCGCCACAGAACCCACTACTTCCTGAGAGCAGGAACTGTCATCGGCATCAGACAGACAGGAGGTGATGCTCAGCCCCAGGAAAACGGCGGCGAAAAGGCGGCTGGAAGAAGTGAAAATGGCTTTCATAAGAGGTTTGGAAAGAGCGAAAAAACTAAGACCTAGCAAGGGCCGCCTCCGGGAGGAGGCCGGTTGAAGGCAAAAGGTTGCCCGACAAAAGTAACCTAACCTCTAACTTGGGGTATAATTATTGATAGGCTAACTTTCTGGTCCTGCGCCCGGGCTGCTGCCCGGCCCCTTATTTCGTTTCTGCCTCCCATGCCCCCTACCCGTACACGTCTGGTGCGTTTCCCGGTTTTTCTGTTGCTGCTGCTCTTCCTGGGGCCGCTGACGGCCTGCTCCGAGCAGGAGAAACCGGCAGATAAGCCCGGCCGCCCCAGTCCGCCCGCTACCCTTACCACCAGGGTGCCCGGCGGGGCTATGCTTACCATCAGTTACAGTCGTCCTTCAGCCAAGGAGCGCAAAGTATTTGGCGGCCTGGTACCTTATGGACAAGTATGGCGCACGGGAGCCAATGAAGCCACTACGTTTACCATCAACCAGGATGTGACAGTGCAGGGCCAGCCGCTGCCCGCAGGCAAATACGCGCTGTTTACCATTCCCGCCGAAAAGGAATGGACCATCATCTTCAACAAAACGGCCACTCAGTGGGGTGCCTACGAGTATCAGGAGGCTGATGACGTACTGCGCGTGCAGGCCCAGCCCGGAGTTAGCCCCCAGCCGTTGGAGCGGTTTACCATCACCACCAATACAACTGGTCAGGTTACGCTGGCCTGGGAGAAAACCCGGGTGCAGTTTGTGGTGAAGTAAGATGAATTACCGGCCGCTGCGGCATACTGATGGAAGGCCTGCTTAGCGTTTGTAACGCGCGCCCTGCTGAAGTTCTCCCAGAATCTGGGAGCCGACCCGGAACTTAACCGGAAGGGTGATTTTTTCCTGCTCGGAAGGTAAATCCACCTCAAAATGCAAATGTGGGCCGGATGACCAGCCGGTGTTGCCACTGTAGCCAATGGGTGCCCCGGCCGCTACCTGCTGCCCGGGCTGCACCAGGCTGCCATTCTGTTTGAAATGAACGTAGGTGGCGTAGGTGCCATCTTCGTGAAAGAGGATGATGTAGTTGCCCATATCCTTGCAACTGGCAGTAGGGCAGCCGGTGTTGGAATCCTGCTTGATTTCGGCAACGATACCCGCCCGGGCCGCGCAAACTATGCTGCCTTCGGGCATGCTGAAATCGACGGCCAGTTTATTGAGATGAGAGAAGGCCCCATTATTGCCTTGCATCACCGCATACTCCTGACCTGCTGCAAAGGGCAGGTCATATACGTAATCTGCGGTTGGCGTGACGGAAAGGGTATTGCCCAGGTAGTAGCGGTAGTTGTAGGTATACCGGTACGGCTGCCCTACGGGAGTAAGCCGGGTCAGGGTCAGCTTCTTTTTGGCCGGTTCTATGACTTTGCGCAGGGGTAGCTCGGTACTGGGCTCCATGTTTTGCAGAGTGCAGGTCAACACCAGCGTGTAAGGGATACTGCTGATGTTTTTGGCCTCCAGAATCACCCCCGAGCCTTTGTAATCAGTGGCCGTTATCAACACCGGTTTTTGCTGGGCAAAAGCAGTAGTGCTTATGCCCGAGAGGAATAGCAGAGAGGATAGCCGCACAGGAAATCAGGATAAACGTTGAATGAAATAGCCGCCCAGCTTACTCGCCACCCAGCACGCTTTCTACCCAGCCTTTGCCCCAGTCTTCCAGCTCTTGAGCATTCCAGAGGGTGGGGTAGAAGATGCGGCGCTGGAACTTGGGAGGCAGGTACTGCTTCCAGTTGGTGCCGCCGGTAGCGGCAATGGCGTCGGGGTGGCGCTCCAGGTAGCGCACCGCCGATTTGTAGTGCATCAGGGGCCAGTTTACGTTCACATTTACATCCAACTGCTTGAGCTGGTGCAGCAGGCGCGGATGCTCCCGGCCCTCGGGGCCGGCGGGCAGGCGCTGCACTACGGCCCACAGGTTGCGGTGCTCAAAGGCGCGGGCGTGCTCCAGCAGGCGGCCGGCATACTTCTTCTCGAACTCCACCAGGGTGAGGGCCTTGGCTCCGGTTTCCACCACCGTGGCCCCCGATTTCCAGTAGATGCAGCCCAGCAGCTCGTCGTGGGCGGCGGCCTCGCCCAGCAGGCGGCGCTGCTCCTCGGGCACGAGGTTGGTGAGGGCCGTGCTGGCCAGCTCAATCATGCGGTACTGCACGCTCTGGAAGCCCGAGGCCGGCATCAGGGCCATCCGGAACTCCAGAAACTGCTGCTTGTCCATGCCGTCCACCATCACGTCGAACGAGTCGATCAGGTTCTCAAAGTAGCGGTTAATGCGGCCCACGCGCAGTACTACTTCCTTAAGGGTCGGCTCCGTCAGGTCGCCCAGCTGCTCGTATTCGCAGAGGCAGAGCTTGAAGTACAGCTCCGTAATCTGGTGGTAGATGATAAAAATCCGCTCGTCGGGAATGTTCGTGAGCGGGTGTTGCAGGCTCAGCAGGGTATCCAGCTGGATATAGTCCCAATAGCCCAGGTAGCGGGTGTGGTAGAGTCCTTCGAGGTAGGCGGCCAGGTCCTGGTCGTCGGCGGCGTAGCGTTGCTGCAGGCGGCGCAGCTGCTCCAGCACGGCCGGCGTCAGCTCGGGTTGCGGGGCGGTCATAGGCAAGGTGGAAAGGAGGGTGGCGGCTGCAAAGATGGGAGTTTAATGTGGGAAGGGAATGCAGTTTGAATGTGGGAAATATGGTGTGGAATGGGTCATTGCGAGCGAAGCGAAGCAATCTATCCTCCACGCAGTCACAAACCCTGTGCAGCGGACGGCCCATGCGTTAGGGTTTCAGAATAGGTCAAGGCTGCTGGCTTCGAAGAAGGACGGATTGCTTCGCTCCGCTCGCAATGACCCATTCCGCACATTCCATCCGCATTCCAAACCACATTTATCACATTCAACCTTCATTCCCCACATTCAAACTGCATTCGAATCACATTAAAAATTACCTTTACCCCGCTTATGGCAGAGAAATCCAGCATTTTCGATATGATCGGGCCGGTGATGATCGGGCCCAGCTCCTCACACACGGCCGGAGTGGTACGCATTGCGCGGGCCGCCATCCGGATTCTGGGCAGCCAGCCAACCCACGCCACCATCACGTTCTATAACTCCTTCGCTCGCACTTACGAGGGCCACGGCTCCGACCGTGCCATTGTTGCCGGCCTGCTGGGCATGCCCACTGATGACGTGCGCATCCGTGAGGCCTTCGACCACGCGAAGGAAGCCGGGCTGCAGTACACGTTTCAGGGCGTGGGCAACGCCTCCACCATGCATCCCAACACCATTAAGCTGCAGCTGCGCGACGAGCGCACAGGCCACGCGGTGGAGGTCATCGGCCAGAGCCGGGGCGGGGGCGTTATCCGGATTGTGGAGGTGGATGGCTTTCCGTCCGACTTCTCGGCCTCTTTGCACACGCTCATCCTCGATGCCGACGACGTGCCCGGCTCCATTGCTTTCATTGCCAGCGTCATTGCCCACGACGACTGCAACATTGCCACCATGTTCGTGAGCCGCAAGGGCAAAAATGACGCGGCCCGGCAGTTTATCGAAGTCGATTCGGGCCTGCGCGACATCACCCTGGAATACCTGCGCCAGCTGCGCTGGGTACACCGCGTTACCTATATTCCCACCATCGACTAGCGCCAGTTAACGGCAACTAACGGCAACTAACGGCGGCGGCCGGCCGGTTAACGGCGGTTTTCCTGCGGTTGGTTGATTTTTGAAAACCTGAGTGGGCGCGGCCGGATACCTTTGGTGGCCTGAGCCACCCGCCGGACGGCCCGCCTTTTTTCCATTCATCCGCCCTCTATTCCTTTCCCATGAAGCGTTTTTACTGGCTGCTGCTAAGTTCGGGGCTGCTGGCGGTGCGGCCGGCCCAGGCCCAGACGCCCTCCTCCACGCCGGGGCAGCCCCCCGCCGGCTCCCTGTCGGCCGCTGCGCCCACCGGCCCCTGGACGCTCCAGCGCGCCGTGGACTACGCCCTGCAAAACAACCTGACGGTGCGCCAGCAGCAGCTCACGGCCGAGCTGCAGAACGCCACGCTGCGCCAGAGCCGGGCCGCTTTGCTGCCCTCGGCCAACCTCTCGGGCACCCAGGCCTGGAACTACGGCACCGGCCTCGACCCGCTCACCAACGACTTCGTGAGCCAGACCATCCGGTCGAACAACTTCTCGGCCAACTCGCAGGTAACGCTATTTTCCGGCTTTCAGCTGCGTAATACTGTGAAACGCAACGCATTGGACTCGGAAGCCAGCGTACTGGATATTGAGAAGGCCCGCAACGATTTGTCGCTGAACGTGGCCTCGGCGTTTTTGCAGCTGGTGCTGTCTGAGGAGCTGGTGCGTGCCAACGAGGTGCGCGTGCTTAGCTCCCAGAGCCAGGTAGAGCGTACGCAGAAGCTGCTGAAGGCCGGCTCGGTGGCCGAAAGCAACCTGCTCGACAGCCAGGCCCAGCTCGCCTCCGACGAAGTGAACGTGGTGACGGCCCAGAACCAGCGTGATTTGGCCCGCCTTTCGCTCGTGCAGCTGTTGAACCTGCCCTCGCCCGCCGGCTTCGAGATTGAGGTGCCCCCGCTGCCCGACCCCGACGACCAGCCTTTGCTGGCCGCTGACCCCGACGGTACCTACCAGACGGCCCAGAGCCTGCTGCCCGAAATCAAGGCCGCCGACCTGCGCGTGCGCTCCGCCCAGCGTAGCCTCGATATTGCCCGGGGCGGCTACTACCCACGCCTGGCCTTCGGAGCGGGCGTGTTCACGGGTTTCTCCTCGTCGCGGTTGGCGCGGGTGTTCAACGGCGACTCCACCGACGCGGTGCAGGTGCCCGTGTTCCAGACGGTAGGGGGGCAGCCGGTGCCATCCTCGTTCTTTCTGCTGCAGCCCAAGCAGGCCATTCCCGAGCTGCTTCCCTCCAGCTTCTCTTCGCAGATCAAGGACAACATCGGTAAAAACCTGCAGTTCTCGTTGCAAATCCCGATTCTGAACGGTTTGCAGACGCGCACCTCAGTGCAGCGGGCCCAGATCAACATTCAGCAGCAGGAGCTACGGGCCGAGCAAACCCGCCTGACGCTGCGCCAGACCATCCAGCAGAGCTACGCCGACGCCATAGCCGCCCAGCGCCGCTACCTCTCGTCGCGCCGCCAGGTAGAGGCCCTGACTACAGCCTACCGCAACGCCGAAATCCGCTTCAACAACGGCCTGCTCAACGGCACTGAGTTCAACATTGCCAAAAACAACCTCACGGCCGCCGAATCGACGATGATTCAGGCCAAGTACGAGTTTATCTTCCGCCGCAAAGTGCTCGACTTCTACCAGGGCCGGCCAATTAGTTTGTAGTGGTGGCCCGGCGTTCCGAAGCCACATCCTGACAGCCCTGACCTCAAGCTCCCAAGATTCCGCATATGAAAAACAACCGTACCCTGTTCATCCTGCTGGCCGTGCTGCTGGTCCTGATTGTGGGCTTCGTGGTGGCCAAAAAGCAAGGCCTGGTAGGGGCGCCGGCCGGCACTGAGGTGCTGGCGGCCCGCGCCGCGCCGGCTACCATCGTGGAGAAAGTAAGCGCCTCCGGCAAGGTGCAGCCCGAAACCGAAGTGAAGATCTCACCCGACGTATCCGGGGAAATTACGGAGCTGTACGTGGAGGAAGGTGACTCCGTGAAGAAGGGCCAGCTGCTGCTGCGCATCCGCCCCGATAACTACCAGGCCGTGGTAAGCCAGCAGAGCGCGGTGGTGGGTACCCAGCAGGCCAACGTGGGCCAGAGCCAGGCGCGGCTGCAGCAGCTGATTGCCAGCGCCCGCCAAACCGAGCTGACGTACCGCCGCAATGCGTCCCTCTACAAGCAGAAGGTGATTTCGCAGTCGGATTACGAGGCCAGCAAAGCCGCCTACGATGCCTCGCAGGAGGAAATCAACTCGGCCCGCCAGAGCATTCGGGCCGCCCAGAGCTCGGTGCGCTCTGCCCGGGCCGGCCTGGAGGAGGCCCGCCGCAACCTCGATAAAACTACCATTTACGCGCCCGTCAGCGGTACCATCAGCAAGCTCAACGTGAAGAAGGGCGAACGGGTAGTGGGTACTTCCCAGATGGCTGGTACCGAAATCATGCGCATTGCCAACCTCAACAATATGGAGGTGCGGGTGAGCGTGAACGAAAATGACATCATCAACGTGGACCTGGGCGACTCGGCCGACGTGGAAGTGGACAGCTACGCCAGCCAGGACCAGAAGTTCCGGGGTATCGTCACCAGCATTGCCAACACGGCCAAGGATGCTCTCACGGCCGAAGCGGTGACGGAATTCGAGGTAAAAATCCGGCTGCTGCCTGAGTCGTACCGCAAACTCACGCGCACGGTGCAGGGCCGTACTATTGTGCCCTTCCGCCCGGGCATGACGGCCTCCGTAGACGTCATCACCAACCGGAAAGCCAACGTGATGAGCGTGCCCCTGGCCGCCGTAACCACCCGCTCCGACAGTGCCCGGACGGCCGATAAGAAAGGCGCGACGCCCGCCGTACGCGTAAGCCGGGGCAGCAACGCCCAGGCCGATAAAACTGACCAGCCTGCTCCCAAAGGCGACGCGCAGGAAGTGGTATTCCTAATCCGGAACGGCAAAGCTATAATGACACCGGTAAAAACCGGTATCAGCGACTTTCAGAACATGGAAATCCTGAGCGGTATCCAGTCCGGCGACCAAGTGGTGAGCGGGCCATTCCGGGCCGTATCCAAAACCCTGAAAGATGGGGCCATGGTGGTGATAAAAGATGCCAAGAGCCTCAACAAAGCTGCCCTGAAGGAAGACGCGTCCGAGGAAGAGGAGAAATAATCCATAAAAGTTAGCCGCTACCACTGAGCCGCTAACCTTTGCCGGAAGGCCGCCTTTGCCGTATGCAGAGGCGGCCTTCCGTTTTTTTTGGCTAAAATTACCTGCCTGAACCCTCCCCACCCATCCTCCCGACTTTGGAAAAAATAGCCATGCTTGGCGGCGGCTCCTGGGCCACCGCGCTGACCAAAATTCTCTCAGAAAACGGCAGCCGCGTCCACTGGTGGATGCGCAGCAAGGATGATGTGCAGCACCTGCTGCGCACCCGCCACAACCCCCGTTACCTCTCCTCCGTGGTCCACGATCTGGACCGGGTGCTCCCTACCACTGATCTGGAAGAGGCGGTGCGGGACGCCGACTGGCTGGTGCTAGCCGTACCTGCTGCCTTCGTGCAAAGCACCCTCGACAAACTGGACCGGGATTCTCTCAAGAATAAGCGTGTGATTTCCGCCATTAAGGGCATGATTCCGGGCAAGAACGTGCTGGTGACGGACTACGTGGCCGAGCGGTTTCGCCTGCCCCGCACCCGCCTGGGCGTGGTGGCTGGCCCCTGCCACGCCGAGGAGGTAGCCCTGGAAAAGCAGAGCTACCTCACCATCGGCTCACCCGACGCGGAGCTGGCGGAGGATTTCAGCCGCCTGCTGCGCAACCGCTACGTGAAGGCCAACCCCGCCGAAGACTTGGATGGCATTGAGTACTGCGCCGTGATGAAGAACATCATTGCCCTGACCGGCGGTATTGCCCACGGTCTGGGCTACGGCGATAACTTTCAGGCGGTGCTGGTAAGCAATGCCGTGCAGGAAATGCGCCGCTTCGTGCACGCCCTCAACCCCCAGCCCCGCGACCTGTCGGCCTCCGCCTACCTGGGTGACTTGCTGGTGACGGCCTACTCACAGTTTTCGCGCAACCGCACCTTCGGCAACATGGTGGGCCGGGGCTACTCCGTGAAATCGGCCCAGATGGAAATGAACATGGTGGCGGAAGGCTACTATGCCGTTAAAAGCATCTATGAGGTGAACCGCAAGCTGCAGGTGTCCATGCCCATCACCTCGGCGGCCTACCACATCCTCTACGAGAAGATTTCGCCGGCCGTGGAGATTGAGCTGCTGAAGGAGAAGTTTAAGTAGCCGGTTGGGGCCAATGATAATGCAGGTAGGCATACTCCACTTGCTCAACCGTATATAACTCCATGCGATGCTGTACTTGGTGGGTTGCTAATATGGCTGATACCCGATGAGCCAACTGCAGCAATAGTGAAGCACTAACAGCTTGGGCAGCAATAAGGAACTCAGTGTTTGCTATCTGTTCGAACGTCATGTCGATAGTAGCAGTGCTGATTAACAGGTAGCGGCCAGTGGTGTAGTTAGCGGATTCCCGTACCTGGGCGGATTCGCTTTTCAGTAGAGAGCTTAACCAATCGAGGCCGTTGTCAGTGTATACTTGGCCATATAAAGCATGTTCTTCCATAGAAAGTAAGACGTTATTATAGGGTACATCCGGCAACACAGTGCACAGCTTGAAAACAACTTTCTATCGACGGCGACCAAACGCGGCCGCTGGAGAGCCGTAAAGGGAAGGAGTGGGGCTTGCTACCGCGTTGCTCAGGGTAGAGAAATCTTCTCCTGCAAACTACTCATCCTAATAACAAACCAACGTATGGGTGCCTGGGGCTATTACAATTTTGATAATGACACAGCGGCTGATTTTGCCGGTAACTTCAAGGATGAGCCGGGAGCTGAAGTGTTGCGCGAAGCCCTGGCGGCCGTAACTGAGGAGGATTACCTCGACTCCGACGAAGCCTGTGAAGCACTGGCCGCCGCTGAAATCGTGGCCGCCGTGCTGGGCAAGCCGGGCCCCGACTTTCCGGCCGACCTACTGCTGGTAATTCCCCGGCTTACCATCGACCACATTGAGCCTCTGCGCACGCCTGCCCGGCATGCCGTATTGGCCGTGTTGCGGGAAAACTCGGAGCTGCGTGAGCTGTGGGCCGAAAGCGACGACTACAACAACTGGCAGGAATTGCAGCACACGTTGCTGCAGCGCCTCGAACCCCACGCCTAACCGATGCACTGGCTGCTGCTGGCCCTGCTTACGGCCCTGTGCCTGGCGGCCTATAATTTCTTCATTAAGCTGGCCTCAGGGTATATTTCGGCGGCGGCCGGGGCGGTTATTCTGCAGTTGGTGGCCGCTGGCCTTGGGGCGGCGTGGCTGTTGTGGCTGCATCTGAACGGGCAGCCGCTGGACATCAGCCGCAAAGGCGTGGGGCTGGCGGTACTGGCCGGGCTGGGCGTAGGGCTGGCCGAAATCTTGACGTTTGTGGTATTCAGCCGGGGCGTTTCCTCCTCCGTGGGCACGCCAGTTATTGTGGGCGGCTCGGTGCTGCTCACGGCGGTACTGGGGCTGGTAGTGTTACGCGAGTCGCTGAGCTGGTCGCAGGGGTTGGGGCTGCTGAGCATTGTGGTGGGCATTGCCCTGCTGGCCCGGGGGCACTGAGTGGCTGTTTCTACCGAATGAGCACTAGGGTGCCAGCCAGAATTAGACCCGCGCCCAAACCAGTCTGCCAGGTCAGCTTTTCGCCCAGAAACAGCACCGACAGCAAAATGGCCAGGGCCACGCTCAGCTTATCTACCGGCGCTACCTTCGATACCGGCCCCAGCTGCAACGCCCGGAAATAGAACAGCCACGAAAGCCCGGTTGCCCCGCCCGAAAGCCCCAGAAACAACCAGTTCTGCCGCGTGAGCTGAGTGAGGCCGCCCAGACCGTGCTGGAAATACACCACGGCCCAGGCCAGCACCAGTACAACTACCGTACGCACGGCGGTAGCCAGACTGGAGTCCACGCCCTTCATCCCGACTTTCGCCAGTACTGCCGTAAGGGCCGCAAATACGGCGGAAAGCAAGGCGTAGCGCCACCACATAGTCAGCGCAGGATAAATCAGGAAGAGGCGGGCCGGGCTACTGGGCCCGCCAGGTAACCGTGAGGCCGGTAGCACCACCCGGCCAGGCCATGGGCGAAGCACTTACCCCTTTCAGATATGGCTTGCGGCCCCAGCGGTTACGGTGGGTAAGATACCCCAGATGCGCCGACAGAATACCGATACCGGCCCCGGCAACCACGTCGGACTGCCAGTGCCGGTCGTTCAGCATGCGCAGGGCTGCCACGCTGGTCGCAATGGTATAGGCCCCCACGCCGTACCACTGGCTTTGGTCCCGGAACTCGGTGTGCACAATGCTGGCGGCCAGAAATGCCTGTGCCGTGTGGCCGGAAGGAAACGAGTTGCGCGTGCTGCCATCGGGCCGGAGCACCTTGGTGGTATTCTTGAGGGCGTAGGTCAGGGCCCCGAAAATCAGCTCCGACTTGCCGATAACCAGCAGGGTGTTGATCCGGTCGTTGCGTGATTTCACGCCGGCCAGGGCCACCGCGCCCAGTTCCAGATAAGGCGCAATGATCAAAAAGTCGTCGGCCTTGGTATGAAAGCCGGAAAACTGCTTCTGAATGTCGCGGCGGGCGTCATAGCTGCTGTAGAAACCGTTGCCGTTGATGGTGGACGCGCCGTAGCCAATAAGCAGGGCCGGCACGATGGTGGCCTTCACCAGCTTGCCTTTATACCAGGGCTGCTTCACCACCGTGGGGATGCCGGCGGGGTTTTCGTACTTGCGAAGTGTATCGGCAGAAGCGGGTACGGGCTGAATCTGAGCCGTCAGGGGGAGGATGGAGGCTGCGCTAAGCAGCAGGCCAGCGGCAGTGCGGCGGATAGCGTAAGCAGAAAAAAACGACACGGCAAACGAGTTGATAAGTGCGAAAGTCCGTCATCCGGCCCGGCGGATGGCTTCAGTACGTAAGATTAAAACTTAATCCTGAGGTAATCCTGAAGCGTCTGTTCATTGCGTGGCCGCACGCCGGTTATTGCGCCAGTGCCAGCACCAAAGATACTTGAGGATAGAAGGTCCTGCTACGGTGTTCTTGGGCTGTTGTGCCGTGCTGATGCAGGCTCTTTCTGAGCGTTCCGGTACCCCGGAAAAAGCACAAGCCGAAGACAGTGCTTCGGCTTGCGCTTTTGGTTGTGGAAAAGGGGACGGAATTGGTGCTGCCCCCGAAGAGAAAGCACCAGAGGGATAGACAAATGTGCTGCTATTTTCTCCCGTCCTCAAGGCCACTGCCCCGCTGTTTGTGACATTGCCTATAGTGCCAAATCGGAACCAAAAATCCGGCTATTTCGATCAATACACTGATTGGGTAAGCAGGATGCAAGCCAAAAGCGTACAAAATACTGCTGCTTGTGACAGTGGCTTTATCTGGTTGCAGGGCAACGGCAGGTGCTGCTTAGCGGCCAGCTGCCTGGTAAGTCTGCTATCGGCAAAGAAGAGGAGGCTTCGGTACCGTCTCTTAATCCGCTAATGGCAGCGTAAAGAGAAACCGACTGCCCCGGTCCGGCTCACTTTCCACCCACAACCGTCCGCCTTGGGCCTCAATGAACTCGCGCGAAATGCTCAGCCCCAGCCCCGAGCCCCCTTTGTGGCCACTGGCGTTGGGTACTTCTGAGAAGCGCTGAAAAATCCGCTCGTGATATTCTGCCGGGATGCCCGGCCCGCAGTCCTGCACCCCAATTTGCAGTTGCCCTTCGTGCTGCAGGGCCCGCACGCACAGGTCGGCACCACGCGGGGAGTAACGGATGGCGTTGGCCAGCAGATTGATGAGGACCCAGGTGGTCTTTTCCAGGTCGGCGCGGGCAGCAGGCAGGTCATGGGGTACTTCCAGGCGCAGCTGCAGTTCCCGATCCTCCAGCTGGGGGCGCACGGTTTCAATGGCGTACTGCACAATGTTGGCCAGCGGAATAGGCTGCACATCGAACTGGATTTCGGCCCCGGCATCCAGCCGGGATACGGCCAGTAGCTGGCCCACCATGCCCAGCAGGCGCTGCGTTTCGTCGCGGATGCCGTCGGCAATGCGCTGACGCTCCTCGGGCTCGGTGCGCTCATCCTGCAGCAGCATCAGGCTGAGCTTGATGCTGGCCAGCGGCGTTTTCAGCTCGTGCGAAATGGTGGCTAGGTAGTTGGACTTCACCTCATCCAGCTTCTTGAAGTCGGATACGTTGCGCAGGCTCAGAATATGCCCCACAAACTCGGTGCGGCTGGTTTCCCGGTTGCGGCTGACGATGTGGTTGAGGGTAAGCTGGTAGTAAGCGGTTTCGCCACCGGGGCGGGTGATGGTGAGGGTAACCGGCGGGGGCGTATCACCGGCGCGCACCGCTTCCTGCTCCAGTAGTGGCCGGAACAGGTCGTGCAGCAATTGCGACTCTTGGCTCAGCTCCTCCGCAAGGTGGCCCACCAGATCGGCGGCTGCACGGCCCAGCAGCTCCCGGGCCGCCGGGTTAGCCAGCAGAACGGTACGGTCGGGGTCCAGCAGCAGCAGGCCTTCATCGAGGTGCTCGATAAGGCTTTCCAGGCGACTGCGCTCCGTGGCCAAGGCCGCCCGCGTCACGCTGCGCTGATCCTGCATATAGCCAAATGCGCGGTTCAGGGCCAGCGCCACGGCGCCTACTTCGTCGTTTTTGGCAATGGAAATCTGCGTGGCCGGGCCGGGACTGGCAATGTCTTCCACATCGGCAGTGAGGCGGCGCAGGGGGCGCAATACAATGCGCGGCAGGCGCACCACTAGGCCCAGGCCTACAGCCGTGCTCAGGAGCAGAAGCGTGAGCAGCAGACGGCGGGAGCGAGCGGCCTGCGCGGTTACGCGCCGGGTTTGCAGGTTGAACGACGCGGCATTGAGCTGCATCATGCGGTGTGTTTCGGCCCGCAGTTGGTGCAGCCGGCCCAGCTGTTGGGTAGCCGGGGCGCGGTCATCCATCAGGCGCTGGTAGTCAGCCAAGTGCTGGGTGAGCGTGTCCACCAGTTCCAACTCGCCGGTTTCGGTGATGTTGGCGGCCTCGCGGGTGAGGGCGCGGCGGAGCTGAGCCAGCGGAGCCTGGGCAGCGGGCTGTTCCTGCAGCTGCTCCAGGGCCCGCAGCATCTGCTCCCCATATTCCACGGAGCGGAAATTGGCCTGCTGAATCCCCTGCGCCCCGCCTTCCAGCCGTTGAATGGTGAAAAACGTGTAGCCGCCCAGCCCCAGCAGCAAAGTCAGCATGGTCAGAATGCTGAGGCGGATTTTGAGTTTCAGAGACATTGGGCGGCGAGGGTGGTGAAATGGTGAATTTACCGTTCTGTCATCCTGAGCTTGCAAAGGACCTTCTCGCGCTTGATTCATGCAAGCGGATTGAGCCCACAGAGGACGCAGAAGGTCGCGCGGAGGGCAGCAGAGTCGTTCGGGAGGAATTATTCAGGCGTAGTAAGGTCCTTCGCAAGCTCAGGATGACAGACGCCCCCTAAACTCACACCCTCTTACCCGCATACCCTACAGCTCATACTCCTGCACCTTTCTATACAAGGTCGTGAGGCCGATGGCGAGGCGGCGCGCGGCTTCGGTTTTGTTGCCCTGCACTTGGTGGAGGATCTGGCGGATGTGGCGGGCTTCCACGGCACGCAGACTCTGGTCGGTGGGGTCGGCGTCGGGGCTACCGGAGGCAGGCAAGGTGTGAAATTCGTCGGGGAGGTAGCCGGCGGAGAGGCGCTGGTCGGCGGGGGCCAGGATGGCGGCGCGCTCCAGTACGTTTTTCAGCTCGCGCACGTTGCCGGGCCACTCGTAGCGCGTGAGCAGCTCCACGCATTCGGGCTCCAGACCCGGCAGGCGCTTGCGCAGCTGGGCGGCGAAGTGCTGGAGGAAATGCTCGGCCAGGATGGGCACGTCCTGGGCGCGCTCCTGCAGGCTGGGCACGTTAATGGTGAACACCGAGAGGCGGTAGTACAGATCGGGGCGGAAGTGGCCGGCGGCGGCCTCCTGGCGCAAGTTGCGGTTGGTGGCGGCCACAATGCGCACGTTCACGCTGGTGGGCTTGGTGTCGCCGAGCTTGGTGAACTGCCGGGTTTCCAGCACCCGCAGAAACTTGGCCTGCACGTTCAGCTCCAGCTCCCCGATTTCGTCCAGAAACAGCGTGCCGCCGGTGGCTTCCTCCAGCAGGCCTTTCTTATCGGCCAGCGCGCCCGTAAACGCGCCCTTCTTGTAGCCAAACAGCTCCGATTCCAGCAGATCCTTGGGGAAGGCTGAGCAGTTGACGGCCACGAAGGGCTTGGCTTTTCGCTCACTGGCCTCGTGCAACGCCTGGGCAAACAGCTCCTTGCCCGCGCCGGTGGGGCCTTCCAGCAGCACGGTGCTGTCGGTGGGGGCTACCTGGCGGGCCAGGTCCTGGGCGCGGCGCAGGGCCGGGGCTGTGCCAATCATACTCTCGAAGCTGAACCGCTGGCTCATGCGCCGCTCCAGCTCGGCCACGCGGTGGCGCAGGCGGGCTTTTTCGGCGGCGCGCTCCACCACTACCACCAGCTGCTGCTCGTAGTCGCCCTTGGTGAGGTAGTCGAAGGCGCCCTGCTTCATGGCCCGCACGCCATCGGGGATGGTGCCGAAGGCGGTGAGCAGCACAATTTCGCAGTCGGGGGCTTTGGCGCGGTAGCGCGGCATCAGGTCCACGCCGTGACCGTCGGGGAGCTTCACGTCGGAAATGACCACCAGCACCTCGCGGGCGTGGTGCTGCAGCAACTCCAGGCCGCGGCTGGCATCGGGGGCCTGCAGCACGGTGTAGCCTTCCAGCTCCAGCACCCGCGCCAACAGCTGGCGCAGGCGGGCTTCGTCGTCAATCAGGAGCAGGGTACCGGTGGGCATTTTATGAATTAGTAATGAGGGATTCGGATGCGAAAGTATCGGCTTGTGAGGAAAACTGCAGGCCGGAGTGTAGAGACGCAATATCTTGCGTCTCGTCGTTGAACGACTTTGCCCGAGCGGTTCAAACAACATCAGCAACGACGAGACGCAAGATATTGCGTCTCTACAGCCTCCTTATACCTTCTTCTCCATGTTATTACGCTCTACTCTCTATTACACTTTAATCCTACTGGTACTAAGTTTCAGCAGCTGCGCACAAGGCAAAAAACATAGCCGATTAGGGCTGGAAGTTGCGAAGGAAGAGCTTCAGGAAGCACTGAAGAAAACTTCTGAATCAGCCAGTCCCACAACGCAGCAGCCATTGCCGGATAGCATTGCGGCTGTGCGATTTGCTGAGCCAATTCTATTTCGCACGTATGGCAAAAAGCACATCGTGGATGAACGGCCTTATGAGATATATCTTATTGACAAATATTGGGTATTGATGGGCACGCTACCAGAAAATTGGGACGGAGGTACGTTCACCATCATTTTGGATTCAAGAGACAGCCGGGTAATAAAGCTGACGCACGGGAAATAGTATTTCACTTACGCACTCAGCCGAATCTCCTCTTTCAGATGCTCCACGAACCGGACGAACTCCGACTCGGCTTCCACGTTTTCGTGCCAGGCGAGGCCCATCTCGGCGAGGTTGTACTGGTGCTGGGGGCTGATGGTGGCGCCGGGCAGCAGCTGGCCCGCGGCGTCGCGCTCCTGGCCCAGTAGCCAGAGCCGGTCGGAGAGGGCGGTGGTGGTGGCCAGGTCGTGGGAGACGATGACCACGGTGTTGAGCTCGTCGAGGGTGGTGACTTCGAGGATGATTTTGCGCACCTCGTCAATCATGGCCACGTCGAGGCCGGAGAAGGGCTCGTCGAGCAGGATAAGGTGGTCGGAGCAGAGCAGCTGCTGGGCAATGGCGGCGCGCTGGCGCTGCCCGCCCGAGAGGTGGGCTGGGTACTTGCTGCGGTGGGGCGTGAGCTGGAACCGCTCCAGGTATTCTTCGGCCTGGCGGCGGGCCTCGGCGGGGTCGGGGTGGCGGCGGGCGGCGGCTACCAGCAGGTTGTCGAGCAGGGTGCGGTGGTTGAACAAGGGGTAGTGCTGCTGCACGAAGCCCACCGCGCCGGGCGTGGCCGGCTGCTGCGCCTCGCCCACCAGCACCTCGCCGCTACTGGGGGCCAGCAGCCCCGCCATCAGCCGGCACAGGACAGACTTGCCCATGCCCGAGCGGCCGTAGAAGCCCACCACCTGGCCCTGGCTCATGCCCGGCCGGCACACATCCAGCACCTGCGCCGAAATATCGCGCAGAATGGTTTCCCCGTTCAGCGTCAGCGACACATTGTCGAGGGTGAGCACGGGGGATTTGTAGGAGTAGGGAGTCATCGGTGAGATACTAGGTGTTAAGGTGGTTGAAATTGTCATCCTGAGCGGAGCGAAGGACCTTCTCACATCTGAATGAATTGTTGAAACGACGTTTCTTGCAGAGGTCCACAGAGTCGTTCTAGGGTGATAAGGTCCTTCGCTCCGCTCAGGATGACATGTGATTTACCGCGCGGCGGCCAGGCTGGCGTAGGGGAAAAACACGCGGCGGAGCAGTTCGAAGAGGTAGTCCTGGGCGGCGCCGGCGGCCAGGATGACGAGCTGGATGGCGACCACGCCGTCGAGGTGGAGGTAGCGGTTTTGCTTGTAGAGAAGCAGGCCGATGCCGCCTTCCGATTGGTAGAGCGTTTCGACCAGGGTTATCATCGTCCAGATGATGGCAAAGTTCTGGCGCACCACTTCCAGCATATCGGCCAGCTTGCCCAGCACCACCACTTCCCAGAAGCTGCGCCACTCGCCTAGGCCCAGGGTGCGGGCGTGGTCCAGCTCCTGCTGGGTGGTGCTGAGCATCACGGACGTCATGCCCGTGACGAGGTACACGGTGGTGGCGAAGGTGAGCACCGAGAGCTTCACCTCGTGGCCCGAGCTCACCAGCAGGGCCACGAAAAACGTGAGGCCGGTGAGAGTGAGGTAGCGCATCTTGGAAGCCGCGTAGGCCAACGGCCGGAAGAAGGGCAGGGCCGTGAGGTAGGAAATCAGCAGCGCCAGTACCGTGGCCATGCCCAGGGCCTGCAGGGCCGTCGTCATGCTAGCCCACAGCTCCGGCACCAGCCCCTGGGTGGTAGTCAGGTCGGCGAGGGCGCGCAGTACGTCACCCAGGGAGGGGAACAGCTGCAGCGGGTAAAACAGCCACAGCAGCAGCAGCAGCCCCGCCTGCCCGGCCGCCATCAGGGCAAACGTGGTACGCGGCGGCCGGGCGTTGGGGAGGAAGAGGGATTTCATGGGTGTAGTAGTTGTCAGTTGTTCGTTGTTAGTGGCTGGTTGTGGTTTATTGTTCATTGTCAGCTGTTCGTCACCAATGGGAGGTAACGAGCAGACTGACAACGAACAACGAGCAACTGACAACCCACTTAGTTGCCCAGCACGATTTCCACGCGGCGGTTGCGGGCTTTGCCTTCGGGGGTGGTGTTGGGGGCCACGGGCTCCTGGGCGCCGTGGGCGTAGGTTTGCACGCGGCCGGCGGGGAAGGCGCTGGCGCTGCGCTGCTCCAGCCACTGGCGCACGGCCTCGGCGCGGTCCTGGCTGAGCTGCTGGTTGCGCTGGGCGTCGCCCACGTTGTCGGTGTGGCCGTGCACGGCTACTTTCAGGCGGCCGGCCACGACCAGGTCGTTGAAGAGCTGGTCGAGCTGCTGCTCGGCGGCGGGGGTGAAGGTGCGCTGACCGGTGTTGAACTCGATGTTCCAGGCCCGGCGGCTCACGCTCTGGCGGATTTCGTCATCGGCGGCAAACTGCTGCTGCTCGGCCGGGGCCAGGTTTTTGCCGCGGTACTTGTCCTGCAGCTTGCGCAGCGGGGCGAGGTCCAGCATCTGGTCGAGGGGTACGTAGCTGGGCAGTTCCTTGGGGTAGAGCTGGTGCTGCACGTCGCCGAAGGTTTTGTACACGGCGGCGTAGATGTTGGTGCCGCCTTCGTTCAGGCCAAAAAGGGCCAGGTTATCGGCGAAGTTGAATGCCTTGGAGCCGCCCAGCTCCACTACCTCGCCGTTGCGGTCGGCCTCGCTCACGCCCTTGTAGTAGCGCAGCCAGTAGCTGCCGGGCTTGTCCTTATCGCCGTACACGGAGGCCGAAATGTCGGCGGCGCGGCTCAGGGCCTCGGGGTGAGATTTTACCTGGTCGCCGGCCACGGCCAGGGCCGTAATCAGGGCTTCCACTTCCTTCGGGTGGGCGTCGTACCAGCGCTTAGTGGTCACCATGATGTTGGGCATTTGGTTGCTGTAGTCCTTGGTGCTCACAATGTTCACCAAGCCGCCTTTCTGCTTGGCAATGTTCACGTCGCCGGGCGTCCAGGTGGCTACGGCGTCGGCTACCACGTCTACTTTCACGCCGGTGTTCTTGCCTTTTACCACTTTCACGCGCTGCTCGGGCTTGCCGATGATGTATTTCTCGGCGGCCACCAGGAAGTCGGAGGCGGCCATGAAGTTCACAGCTTCGGGGTCGTAGGTGGTTTCGTCGGGGTTGACTTTCAGGCCGTTGTCGGCGCACCATTTCAGGGCAATGTTCTGGTCGCCGTCGCGCAGGTAGCAGGCCACGGTTTTGCCCAGGGCGGCTTTGGGGTTATCGAGCCACTCCTTGGGGCCCATCAGCTTGTCCTCGCCGAAGCTTTTGCCCACCGAGTAGGGAATGATCTGCAGACCGGTGCCGGCTTTTTCCAGCTGGGGCTGCACCGCCGAGAAGGCCGGCAGGCCGTCGCCCATGATGCTCACCAGCAGGCCGGGCGTATCGGGGTTGGTTTGCAGATCGAGGGCGTTTTTCACCAGGTCGGCCTGCATTTTGGCTACGTCGTCCTGGCGCACAATCTGCATATCCAGGCCGCCGGCAGCCATGCTGGAGCCCTGAGTAGTGCGGGCCCCGCCGTTGGCCAGCATGCCGGCCATCTGCGAGTTCCAGGCCATTACTTCCCACACAATAGGACTGCCCTTACCGGCCGGAGTTTCAGAAGGCAGCGGAGCCAGCGGCACGGCCACGTTGGCGCGGGAGCCGCCGCTGGCGGCGGGCAGCTCAATGGAGTTCAGCAGCACCGACTCGGTGGCCGCTTTCTTGAACAGCACCCCGCTCTGCACGAGCTTGTTGATGCCAAAGTACAGCAGCGCCGCAATGAGGACGCCCAGTACGAATTTACCGCGAGTTGTCATGTTGGTTGTTCGTTTTTCGTTGTTTGTTTTTGGTCCGGCACGCGGTTCCCGGTTCCCAAGGCTGAAGCCCTAGGCTAGTCAGTGGGAATGTTGAGGCGTGACCGAGTATTTGAGGCGCTGCATAGCCCGGGGCTTCAGCCCTGGGACGCCTGGGGCGCGGAGGCTGGTTAATCCAGCAGGCTTTGGTAAGCGTCGTTGGTGGCCACGCGGGTCTGGGCAGTGGTAGTGGGGGCGGGCTTCTCGTCGAGCAGGGCGTTGAAGTCGCCTTTCTGGTATTTCTCCAGCAGGCGCTGTCCTTTCTCGCTCATCACGCCGTTCTGGATGTCCATTTCCTTCACGAACTCCTGCGAGTAGCGCATGGCCTGCTTGATCTGGCCGAGCTGCTGGGCCATGTCCTGGGCCACGCGGTCGGTGGCTAGGTCGAAGAAGTACTTCTTGTCCGGGTCGCCGCGCAGGATGTTCATGGCGGCCCGCATGCCCGAGCTGGTGCGCTTCACCAGCTGGTACTCGTCCTTGAGCAGGTTCACCTTGAACTTGCTGCCGTCGATCTGGCGCAGGGCGGCTTTCAGAATCTGGCGCATCACCAGGCTCACGTTCTGGGTGGTGGTGAGCATGGGCTGCAGGCGCTGGTTGTAGTCTTGGATTTGGGCGGCGCGGCTGGCGTACTGCTCGGCCGCGTCGGGCTCGCGCTGGCGGGTGGCGGCGTCGGCCAGGGCCAGGTACTCGCGCATCTGCAGGGTATTGGCTTCCAGCTTGCGCTTCACCAGCTCGTGGGCGCCCTCTACGTGGCCTACTTCCTCCTCCATCTTGCGCGCTTCCTGCGAGGTGCTCTTGATGTAGTCCTCCATGATGCCGATAGGGTCGGTGTTGACGAAGATGCCGGCGGCGGTGCGGAAAATGCGCTGGCCCGCGTACCACAGCCCGGCCTTCACGCGGGGGCTGGTGAGCACCAGCCAGGCCGCCAGCAGCACGCCCAGCCCGATGCCCAGCTTCACGGTATCGAACACCATTTCAACCAGGAACGGTACAATAGTGCCCCAGCAATACACGCCGGCTCCGGCCAGCCCGGCCAGAAAAATCCAGCCGGCTACCTTTTCAGGTTGCTGCCACTTGGGCAACTCGCCGGTTTTGAAATCGGAAGTGGAAAGAGAGTTCATGGTAGTAGTAGTAAGTAGTGAGTAGTGAGAAGCGGCTGTGGACAGCCGCGCCCCGGTCCGGCGACGGCCAGCCGGTGGGCCGGTTGTTGGGGGCCGGCGTTGTGGCCGCGTGATGCTGATGGCGTTGTTCGGGCGTTGTCGTTCGGGCGGCAACCGGCCCGATGGCTTTCAGCTGCCGGACCGGAGTAAATAGGCCTGCACGGCCTGCTGGTGGGCTTTTAGCTCGGCCGAGGCGGTGGCATGGGCCAGTTCATAGGAGGCCAGGGCGGATGTCGCTTTCTGCTGCTGCTCCTGCAACTGCTGGCGCACGGCGAGCAGGCGCTGCTGGGCTTCTTCCAGCTGCCGGGCCAGGTCGGCGAGGCCGGTTTGCAGCTGTTGCTCCTGCAGCTGCAGCTGCACTAACGGGCTGGCTGGTACGTTCGGAATCCGGATTTCGCCCACTTTCTCGCGGTGCCGCTCCAGAATGCTGTTGCGATCCGAGGCCAGCTTCAGCTCAAACTGCTCAGCCGATTTCAGCAAAGCCGGCAAATCCAGGCTGGTCACGGCGGCAAAGGCGTTGAAGGCAGTCTGGTACAGGATAGGGCCCGAAAGGCCGCTGGCCTGCAGGCTGGTTACCATTTTGGTGAAGGCCATAAAGTCCTTGCCGTCGCCTGAGAGCAGCTGCCGGATGTGGTCGAGGTGGCGCTGCTCGGGTTGGGTGAGGAGCGGAGTAGCCTGCGTGCCTACTGTGGCATTATTGCCCGAAAATACCGGGGCCGTCTGGCCGGGCAGGGGGCGCGGGGCCGCTACGGAAGGACCCTCCGGGGAGGTTTCTTCCACGAAGAAATCTTTGGCGGCTTTGGCGATGTTGTCGAAGAGAAGCATACTGGTCGGCGGTGTTTGGGATATGACAGGCTACTGCCAAGTCCGGTGCCGACTTTCAATGGGATGACTTATTTTGTTGTATGTTATTGGTTATAAGTTGTTTGTGATTTGAAGGCCGGAGAAAACAACCGGTGTAAAATGAAAAACCCTTCCGTTTCGGAAGGGTTGGTTATCGGAATGATGTGGGAAGGCTAAACAATAGCAGGGCATTGGTGGTACTTGCACGGTGCCCTCTGCTATGCAACTACCCCTGCCAACGCTGTATTTTGAGAACAAAGCTGGCCGGTTGCTCGAAGACCCGGCCGGCTTTCTGCGGGCCCACTGGAGCGAGCAGGAACGGGATGAACTGACCTTTCGGGCACTGTTTAACCATATGGTGCAGGCACTTCGCCGTCACGGCTGGTACCGCATCCTTATTGATCAACGGCAGATGCGGGCTTTTTCCACGGCGGAGCAACAGTGGATTGTGCAGGAATGGCTGCCCCGGGCCGTAACCGAAGGCGGCTACCGTTTTGGGGCAATTGTGGTATCGGAGGATGTGTTTACGCGTCTGGCCACGGCGTATGTGACTACCTCGGTGCAAGGGCTGCCGCTGGTCTACCGCACCTTTACCGAGGAAGCGGCCGCCGTAGCCTGGTTGCGGCAGCAATGATGACGCGCAGAACCGGAGTAGGGTAGTTGCAGTTGCTGCGCAGCAACACCCGCCCGGCCCGCCTACGATGGAGCGGTGAAGTGCTCGTGGAGAATATTCTCCATCTTCTCCCGGGTCAGCGGCTTGGTCAGGAAGCCGGCAATGGGCAGATCCTGCATTCGGGACACATCCTGGGCATTGAGGGAAGTGGTGAGCATAATGATAACCACGGCCGGGTTCTGGAGGGGTGGGCGCTGGGCATAAGCCCGCAGAAACTCAAAGCCGTTCATGCGCGGCATCTTCATATCCAATAGAATAAGGGTCGGACAGGTGGGGGAGGTTGGCTGCTCGCAGTGCGTGTGCAGCAGGTCCAGGGCTTCCTGGCCATTGCCGGCTACCAATACCGTGTCGGTGACGGCCATGCGCTGCAGCAGCCGCTGGTTGAGGTAGTTGGTGGTGTCGTCATCATCGACGAGCAGGGTGCAGGAAATCGAGGGCATGGGCAGGAAGGAAAGAAGCTAGGAGGCGGGCACTTCGGCGGCCTGAGGCAGGTGTACGAAGAAAGTGGTGCCAGCGCCGGGTTGGGAGAATACCTCAATGCGGCCACCAGCGTTATCCACCATCCGCTTGACCATGTACAGCCCGATACCTGAACCTTCTACGTGGTCGTGGAAACGCTGGAACATGGTAAACAGGCGCGGCAGGTACGCCGCCTCAATGCCCAGCCCATTATCATGCACCTCCAGCACAGTGTAGCCCGGGCGCACGTGGGCCCGCACATCTATATGGGGCCGACGGGCGGGAGAGTGATATTTGAGGGCGTTGCTGAGTAGGTTATACACCACGCTGCGCAGGTTTTTCTCCGAAAACCGGATGGGAGGCCGGGCCGCCACGTTGAGGTGCAGGCGGGCGCCGGTTTCCTGCACCAGCGGCAGCAGGTCCTGGCGCACGTCTTCCACCACCTCCGCCAGATCCACCGCCGTAGCTGCCGGCTCGTGCTCCTTCTGCAGCTTGGAAACTTCCGTCAGGTGCTCAATGGTGCGCTTGAAGCGTTCCACAGCCCCCAGCATGCGCGTTAGGGTGGGCGCTACGTCCGGGCCCTGCGTGACAGCGGCCGGCAGTTCCTCCTGCAGCAGGTACAGCAGCCCCTCAATGTTGCTGATGGGGGCTTTGAGGTCGTGGGAGGCCGTGTAGATGAAGTTGTCCAGGTCGGCGTTGGTGCGGGTCAGCTGGTCGTTGGTAAGGGTCAGCTCGGCCGCCAGGGCCTGCGCCTGCTGTCGGGCGCGGACCTGCTCAGTAACCTCAAACGCAAAAACCAGCACCCCATCGGGCTGGCCGTGCGCATCACGGCGGGCCTGCTGAATGTAGTTGAAGTAGCGGTCCTCCAGCTGGCCGGTGTCGGGGTTGGTGAAGTAGATGCGAATCCCCTTTTCCTCGTTGGTAACGCCCGTGCGGTACACCTGTTCAAACGTTTCGAGTACGCCCGTCCCGGCCAGTTCCGGAAACACGTCGGCAATGGCGCGGCCGCGCAGCTCGCGGCCAGGAAACATGGCCTGGTAGCCAGGGTTGACCAGCTCATACACCATATCGGGCCCCACCAGAATACTGATGGCGGCCGGCGCCTGCATGAATAGCTGCTCCAGGCGCTGTTGCTGGCTGTCCCGCTCGCGGTGGGCCAGCACCTGCTCCGTCACGTCGTAGGCGAATACGGTAATACCGGCAATCTGCCCGTTATCCTGGTACGCCTGGTAGGTGAAGTTGTAGTAGATGGTGCGGGCAGGCTGGGTTTCCGTGGCCGGCTGTGTAAAGGGCGTATCGGTGCCGAAATACGTTTCGCCGGTTTGATAGACGCGGTCCATCAGGTCGGTGAATCCCTGATCGACCAATTCCGGCAGGGCTTCGGCCAGGGTAAGCCCTTGCAGGGGCCTACCAGCAAATACCTGCTGGTAGGCCGGGTTAGCGTACTCTATGCGGTGCTCCGGGGCGCGCAACAGGGCAATCAGGGCCGGCGTCTGCTCGAATACCTGGTAGAAGGCCTCGCGCTCCCGCACCTGCCGCTGCGCCACCAGCAGCAACTCCGTCTGCAGCGCCTCGGTTTGCTGGCGGGCCCGCACCTTCTCGGTGGCATCAACGATGAAGGCCAGAATGCCGGTGGTTTGCCCCCGCTCATCCAGCAACGGCTGGTAAATGAAGTCCAGATAGTACTGTTGCAACTGCCCGGAGGCTCCGGCCGCGAGCTGCACGGGTACTTCATCTCCCACAAACGGCCGGCCCGTACGGTATACCTCGTCCAGAAGCCCGATAAAGCCCTGGTCAACCGTTTCCGGGTACACTTCGGCCATGGTGCGGCCCAGCTGCGCCCGCTCGTCGGACCAGCGCCCGTAGCTGGTGTTAAAGAAGGTGTGGCGGTGCTCGGGGCCTTCCAGGGTAGCAATGAAAGCCGGAACCTGCCTTAAAATCAGCTGCAGCCGCTGCTGCTCCCCACGCAGCTGTTGGGTGCGTTCCTGCACCCGGCTTTCCAGCTCCTGGTTGAGTTGCTGCAGCTGATGGCGGGCTTCCAGCTGCTCGGTTACGTCATAGGCAAAGCTCAGGACGCCGTCTACGGTGCCGGTGGCGTCGCGCAGGGCCTGAAAAAACACGTTGAAATAGCGGCGCTGACGCTGGCCCGTCCCGGCAAAATCCACCCAGGTTTCAATTTCGGTTCCGTAGTACGGCGCGCCGCTCTGATACACCTGGTCCAGGGCGGCCAAGTGAGGCTGGCCCACCAGTTCCGGCAGGGCTTCCCGTAGGGGCCGGTCTTGCAGAACGCGGGAAGCAAACAGCTGCTGATAGCCGGGACTGACAAGCGTAAACATGCGGTCGGGGCCGTGCAGGGTGGCCACGCTGGCGGGCAGCTCCATCAGAATCTGGTGCAGGCGCTGGCGCTGGGCTTCGGCCTCGGCGCGGGCTGCTTTTTCCCGCGCCTGGCTTTCGCGCAGTGCCATTTCAACGGGCGAGCGGGGCTGGTCGGCCGTATCGGTAAAGCTCACCCACAGGCCGTCGCCGGTGCGCCGGGCGGCCAGCCGGTAGTAGTTGTCGTAGCCGTCGGCCTGGTAGTTGATGTTGTATTCACGCGGCTCCCCGCTTAGGTAGGCGTCCACATGAAAATCGAACGTGCCGTGCGCGATGCTGTGGGGCCACTGCTCGTTGTGAGTCAGGGTGGGCACCTCCGGCATGCGCATCATGCGCTGGGCCGTCGGATTGAGGTAAACGAAGGTGAAATCGACTATCTGCCCTGAACCTGCGGGGTCATAGATGGGGGTATAATAAATAATTCCCGTCATCGACACGGCCAGCAGGTCGCCGAGCAGGTCGGCGGCGGGCAGGGAGCGGAGAGGCAGCGGAACCAGCGAAGCAGGCATGCAGGAGTGGGAAGGTAAAGTGATAGAAACGTAATATGGTGGGGGAGAGCGGGCTGGTAAGCGCCGGCTGCTCAGGCGGCCCCGAAGCGGATCCGAAACGTGGCCCCTTCGCCCGGCTGACTATCTACTTCAATGGTGCCGCCGTTGGCCTGCACAATGCGGTGTACCAGGTACAGCCCCACGCCGGTGCCGGCCGTATGCGTATGCAGGCGCTGAAAGAGGTGGAACAGCTCGGCCCCGTGTCGGACCGCGTCGAAGCCCAGCCCGTTGTCTTCCACTATCAACACCGGCTGGCCCAGCTCTACCCACACGGATACGTGAATGCGGGCGGGGCGGGTGGGGTCGGCGTATTTCAGCGAGTTGCCCACTAAGTTCAGCAGAATCGTGCGCAGGTTGGCGCGGGCAAAGGATAGAGCCGGCCGGGACGTGAAATCGGTGGTGATGCGGGCCCGGGCCGCGCGTACCTGCGGCTCCAGGGTATTAACCACTTCCTCCATGAGGTCGGCCAGCGAAACCAGCTCCGTGGGCATTACGCGGGTCTGCTGGGCCTGGCCCAGAGCCGCTAGATCGTCGATGGTGCTGCTTAGCTGCTGCAGTGCCTCGTGGACCAGTGGCACGAGCAGCTGTTCCTCCGCCGGGTCGGCGAAGGTGCTGCTGCGGCAGACTTCCTCAAACAGGCCGGTCAGGTTGTTGACCGGCTGCTTTAGGTCGTGGCTGGCCGCGTACACGAAGTTATCCAGATCCTGATTGGTGCGGGTGAGCTGCTGATTGGTTTGCTTGAGCTCGGTAATATCGATGGCAGAGCCCACGTAGCCGTACAGTTCGCCGTTGGGGTAGAAGCTGGGGGCACCCTGCGCCAGTAGCCAACGGTACTGGCCGTCGTGGCGACGCATACGGTGCTCCAGCATGTACAGCGAGCGGGTTCTGATGGCCGTTTCCAGCGTGTACTGGGCTTGTTTTAGCTCCTCCGGCGGCACAAAGTAAGCCCAACCTGTGGCCGTATATTCCTCCAGGCTCACGCCCACAAAGTCCAGAAACGCCTGGTTGGCGTAGCGGATGGTTGCATCCGGATTCACAGCCCACACCTGGTTGGGGGCTGCGTCTGCCATAATGCGAAACCGGGCCTCGCTTTCACGCAGGGCCTCGGTGACCTGAATCTGTGCCGTGACTTCGAAGACGAATACCAGCAGGCCGTCAATTTGCTCCTGCTCATTGCGGCGGGCCTGGCATACAAAGGAAAAATAGCGGTTCTCCAGCCCGTCGTCCCCGGGTTGTTTCAGGGGAATCAGTAGGTCCTGTTCTTCATGAGTCTGGCCCGAAGCGTACACGTTGCGCATGATGGCCTCAACGGAGGTACCCCGGATTTCGGGCAGCACCGCAAAAATGGAGCGCCCCGGCAACTCCCGCCCCGGCAGCAGCAGCTGGTAAGCCAGGTTAACAAATTCATACACCAGCTCGGGCCCGGCCAGAATGCAGATGCCGGCCGGGGCCTCCGCGAATAAACTCAGCAGGCGCTGGCGCTCCATCTCGCGCTCCACCTCGTGTTGCTGCCGGGCCTGCACCTGCCCGGTCACCTCGAAGGCAAAAATAGAAACGCCGGCTAACGCCCCCTTTTCCCGGTACGCCTGGTAGGTGAAGGTGAAGTATATATCCCGGGGCTGCTGGCCGGCGGGCTGCTCCATACGCAGCAGCAGTTCGTTGCCATAAAAAGTCTCGCCCGTCTGGTACACCTTATCCATAAGGGCCTGAAACCCCTGCTCCACTGTTTCAGGCAGAGCCTCAGCCAAGGTCAACCCCACAAGCTGCCGCCCGGGGAAGAGTTCCTGATAAGCTTGGTTCACGTACTCAAACCGATGCTCCTCATCCCGCAGCAAGGCAATCAGGGCCGGCGTCTGCTCGAATACCTGATAAAATGTTTCGCGCTCCTGGGCGCGGCGCTGAGCTTCTTCCAGCAGCGCCTGTTGTGTTTGCTCCAACTCGGTGTGCTGAAGGCGCAGTTCCTCGTTTGAGGCCTCCAGTTCTTCGTTGATGGCGGCCAACTCGTCGTTGAGACCCTGCACTTGCTCACGGGCCAGCACCTCCTGCGTCACGTCGGATACCAGCGTATAAAAGCCCACGACTTGCTGGCCCTGGATATCGGGCACGTAGCTGGTGCGAATGTGTTTAGTGAACCCTTCGCGGTAGGGCATGCAGGCAGTAAAACTCAACTGCTCACCGGCCAGTGCTCGTTTGATGTAGTGCTGCACACCGGCATATGCCTGTTCCCCGATTACCTCGCGCACAGGGCGGCCCAATAATGTCTCCGGCTCCTGATCAAACCAGGCCTGGTAGGCGTGGTTGGCAAACTGGTACCGTTCCTGTTGGTCGAGGTAGCCGATGAGCACGGGCAGGGCGTCGGTAAGCAGGCGCAGCTGATGGGCGGCAGCGGCGCTGGCCCGCTGCGCCCGTACTTGTTGGGTAATGTCGAAGGCAAAGACCACCACGCCGTCGACGTGGCCGTTTTCATCGGTACGGCTCTGGAAGAGGTAGTTGAAATAGAAATCCTGCAGGGGGCTGCCTTCATGCGGGGCCACTTGCACCAGTACTTCGCTTTCCGTGTGGGCCTGCCCCGTGTGGTACACCTGCCGCAGTGTGTGCCAGATGGGCTGGTTCAGTACCTCGGGCAGCGCTTCCAGCACCGGATAGCCCAGCAGCCGGCGGCCGGGGAACAGCTGCTGATAAACGGGATTCACCAGCTCGTACACCAGCTCCGGGCCGCTGAAGATGCAAATGGCGGCCGGTGCCTGCAGGAGTAGGTTTTCCAGGCGCTGCCGCTGCCGGCCAGCTTCCTGTCGGGCCTGCTCCAACGCGTGGGTGCGCTCCTGCACGCGGCTTTCCAGCTCCCGGTTGAGCTGCCGCAGCTGCTGCCGGGCCTCGCTTTCTGCGCTGGGGGTGACGTCGGTTACCGTGTGTAGAAGGTGGCTCACGCGGCCCTGCCCGTCGAGCACCGGCGTGTTGCGCGGTAGCCAATAACGCGCCACAAACTGCCCCGGGCGGGCGGGGTCCGGCACGTCGTAGCGTTGCCGGGCCATGGTATGCGGCTGGCCGGTGGCCAGCACCTGCTCCAGGGAGGTCCGCAGGTTATGCACGGCCCGGGCCTCGGGCGTGGCCGGGTTATCGGGAAAAGCCTCGAAGATGAGCCGGCCCACAATAGCCTCGCGCCGGGCCAGCGTGGCCGCCAGGTACGTGTCGCTGGCCGCCTCAATGCGCAGCTCCGCCGTCAGCAGCAGGGTCGCGTCGGGCAGCGCATTGAAAACGGAAAGCAGGGAAGCAGTAGAGGACACGCGAAAAGAAGCCGGTAAGCCAGGGCAGGCCGTCAATAAACGATACCTGCGCGGTGAAAGAGGGAATTGGCCGGGGAAAACCGAAAATAGGGCGAGGCGCTGAGTGGAAACTCAACCAGCCGGCAAAGCCGGGGCCCGGGAGTACTTCCGGCGCGGCGGTCTGCTGAGCAACTCTGCAACGGCAACTGTGGAAGCGGGTAGATCGGGCATCGGGGTACAGAATAAGAAGGCCGCAGACAGGAGCGTAAGGTAAGTGTTTTACGCAGGGCCTCGCGTATGCCTCGCCGTTTCCTGGCAGCCGGTCAGCTAGAGGGCGGCTACTGGCAGCGTAATGGTATACTGCGTGCCCCGGCCAGGCTGGCTGGCAGCGCTGAGCATGCCGCCATGGCCTTTCGTGATGAGGTCGTGGCTGAGGGCCAGGCCCAGGCTGGCATCCGGGCCTGCCGGGAAGCGCTGGAACAGGGTGGCAAGTGCCTCCGGGGAAAGGCCCGGGCCATTGTCCTGCACCCTGATTTCCAGCTGCGAGGCCGTGTATTGCGTGCTGAGTTCTACCTGCGGCACGTAGTCTTCATCGGCTTCTGCCTGGCGGTGCTGCACGGCCTGCAGCGCCGCGCTGAATACGCCCACCAGTGCCCGCCCGATATCCTGGCGCACCACATTGGCACGCTCCATTGTCGGGTCGAGGCGCAGGAGCAGGGCGGCATTGAAGTAGCGGTTTTTGGCGCGCAGGTCGTGGTACGTCAGCCGCAGGTATTCCTCGGCCAGCACGTTCAGGTCGGTTACCTGCCGGGGGCCGCTGCCTTCCTGCGAGTATTCCAGCATCCCGCGCACAATAGACTCGGCCCGCTGCCCGTGGTGCATGATTTTTGTCTGGTTTTGGCCCAGGTTCTGCAGCATCTCATCCACAATTTCCTGCTCGTGCGGCGGCAGGGTGAGCCGGCTGAGTTCCTGGCGCACGTCCTCGCACAGTTCCACGC
This sequence comes from Hymenobacter swuensis DY53, assembly GCF_000576555.1. Taxonomy (NCBI): domain Bacteria; kingdom Pseudomonadati; phylum Bacteroidota; class Cytophagia; order Cytophagales; family Hymenobacteraceae; genus Hymenobacter; species Hymenobacter swuensis. Next base: position 2,545,708 of record NZ_CP007145.1, on the reverse strand, counting down.
TGATGGCCGCAAACTTGCGTACGCAGTTCACCGGGTTCTGAATTTCGTGCGCCACGCCAGCCATCAGCTCGCCCAGGCTGGCCATCTTTTCGCGTAGCACCAATTGGCTCTGGGCAATTTTGAGCTCCCGCAGCGTTCGGGCCAGACTGTCGCGCTGAGCGGTCAGCTCCCGGGCCTGCTGGCTGACCTGCTCGTGTAGCTCCCGTAGCTCCCGGTTGGCCCGCTGCTGCTGCCGGTTGTTGCGCCACAACAGCAACGACACCAGCAGCAGGCCGCCCAGACCAGTCAGCAACGCGGCCGTGCGCAACTGCTCTGTGAGGCGGGCTCGCTCCGTTTCCAGTTCCTGCAGGCGCTGCTGCTCCGCAAAGCCAATGGCGTCCAGCTGCTTGATGCGGCGAGGGTTGTGGAGGCTGTCTTGGGCCGTAAGCATCACGCGCATGTAATGGAGCGTGCTATCGGGCTGGCGGCGGGCCTCGAAGGCCTGGGTGAGCAGGGTACTGTTGCGCATTACCCCCACCACAAAGGGGAGGGGCCGGGCCAGGGCCAGGGCCTTACGCGCATAGTAGATGCTGGAATCGGTCTGCCGGCGGGCCTGGTAGAGTTCCGCTATGTACTGGTAGGCCCGGCTGGCGCTGCGCTGATCATTCTCGGGCAGGGAAGCCCGCGCACTGCGCCGGTAAAATGACAGGGCCGCTTCCCGGTGGCCCTGGGCCAGCTGCAGCAGCCCGATTTCACGCAGTACGTAGGGGGCCGGGTTGCCCCAGCAGCTCTGGTGAACCGAGCGGGACCGGGCCGTAAAGGCCCAGGCCTGATTCAGGAAAAAAGCCGCCGAATCATACCGGTGCAGGCCCTCGTAGCTGGCGCCCAGGTTGGTGATTACGCTGATGAGCTGAGACGTGTCGCGGGTGCGGGCCTGCTCGTAGAGGTGCAGGGCCTGAAAGAAATACTGCAGGGCCGGCCGGTAGTCATCCAGGGCAAAGTACAGCAGGCCGGTCTGGTTGAGGGTGCGGGCCGTGCCTTCCGTATCATGGCTGGCCTGGTTGAGCCGCAGAGCCTGCAAATCCACGCGCAGAGCCTGCGGCAGATTACCCCGTTCCCCCAGCAGAATGGCCATGCGCGAAAGGCAGCGGCCCTCGCCTTTGGAGTACCCGATACGCCGGGCCAGCACCAGTCCCCGCTGGGCGTACCACTGCACCGAGTCGAAGCGGGAGTACCTGTAGGTAGCGGCCAAATCAGCCAGCAGCAGTACCCGGCTGGTATCGGTAGTGGCCTGGGCCAAGGCACGTTGCAACGGGCGGGTTTGCGGGCTTTGGGCTCCGGCAGGTAAGGCCCGAAGCAGCAACAGGGCTAGTACACCTCCCCAAAAGCGGTAAATCATGAGGGAATGTACACAACGGAATCGTTTTCTGCCCGCAACGGCGTTGGCGGCGGCCGCCGCCAACGCCGGCCGACTCAGTGAACCCGTGGAGAAATAGATGGTATTATATAGGAATTAAACTGGTCTTATGCCTGATGGTACGTTATATTTGCGGGCTAAGAACGCCTGCTTTTTCTCTTTCTATTCTAGAGCAGAACTCTTTCCCGCAGCTGGCGGCTCCGTCCTGTTCCTATGCCTTTTGCATCATTGCCTCCCTCCCTTTATTTCGAAAACCCGGCTGGCCGGCTGCTGGCCGACGCCCAGGGCTTTGTGCGGCTGGAGTGGCTGCCCGGCTCCGGCGACGGTGCTGCCGTGCGCGCCGTGTTTGAGCAGGCCCTGGTGCTGCTGACCAGCACGGGCTGGTTGCGCATGCTCATCAACCAACAGCACCTGACGCCTTTCACGCCGGAAATCGTGCAGTGGCTGCTCACCGACTGGTTTCCCCGAGCTACGGGGCCGGGGTACTACCGCTGGGGGGCTATTCTATCGGCCGATAACGTCTTTGCCCGGCTGGCTACCACCGATATGGTGGGGCAGGCCCGCGCTCAGCATCAGATGCTCTACCAGTATTTTGAAGAAGAGCCGGCGGCTATCAACTGGCTCCTGAGCCAGTACTAAGCAGGGGCCGCCCTAGACCGGCCGGGGCGGGCGGCCCAGGGCTACTACCTTTGCGGCATGTTATTCCTGCTTCCTTCCCTTCGGCGGAGCGGGAGTGGTGCCTTGCTGCTGGCTGTGGCCGCCTGGGTATCCTCCTGTTCTTCCTCGCCCGACCCCACACCGGTTGCGCCCGTTCCTCCTGTTTCGCCACCTGTGGTGCTCCCCGAGCACCTCACGCTGGGCAACCCCAGCGGTGCCGTGGCCGATGTTCAACAACCCACCAACTACCTATTGCTGAAGCCGCAGTACGCGCTGAGTTACCACCGCGACCGGGGCACGCCCAACTGGGTAAGCTGGCACCTGACCCTGGATAACCGGGGTAGTGCCGACCGGCAGGACGATTTCCGGGCCGATAACACGCTGCCCACCGGCTGGTACCAGGTGCAGGCTACCAGCTACAGCGGCTCCGGCTTCGATAGGGGCCACAACTGCCCCTCGGCCGACCGCACCAACACCGTGGCCGACAACTCGGCTACGTTTCTGATGACCAACATGATTCCGCAGGCTCCGCGCAACAACCAGCAAACCTGGGCCAACCTGGAAAACTTCAGTCGGGCCCAACTCGCCAACGGCGCCAACGAGGTGTACGTCATCATGGGTAGCTACGGCACGGGCGGTACCGGCTCCAGTGGCTACAAAACTACCCTCGACCAGGGCCGGGTAACGGTACCTATGCGCGTGTGGAAAGTGGTGGTGATTCTGCCCACCGGCGACAATGACGCCACCCGCGTGAATACGGCCACCCGGGTTATTGCCGTGGATACGCCTAACGACCAGTCCATTAACACCAACTGGGGCCAGTACCGCACCACCGTGGATGCCATTGAGGCTGCCACCGGCTACGACCTGCTGTCGGCCGTGGCGCCGGCGGTGCAACAGGCTGTGGAAAGCCGCATTGACGATGGCCCGATGTAGAGTTGAAACGAGTTATTCGTTATAAAAAAAAGCCTTTCCAGTGTTGGAAAGGCTTTTTTTGTGAGTGGTAAATCCGGCAGCCGCATTGGCTGTATGCTGATTTTCTGATTACTCCCGACGAGGCTATTAGCCGGGGCTCAGCTTTTTGGCGGCATCATACTCGGCCTTCAGCTGCTGGGCGCGGAGCTTCTTGCTGCTGATGAAGATGGTGGCGTCGTTACTGGCCGCGTTTTCATCGTAGCTCATGGTTACGGCTTTGCCGTTCCAGGCGTAGCGTTGCCGGAATGGGCTGTTGCGGGTACCCGCGCCGTATTGCTGCTGTATGGCAACCAGTACGGCACGGCTGTTGCTGATGCCCCGGGTTTCCAGAATGACCAGGGCCAGTTTGCCCTTGTAAAAGCCGTAGCGAATAGACGATACTTCGCCTTCCCCCAATTGCTTTACCTCGCTGGTGCGGCGGTAAAAGCGGGTAGTGCCGCCTACCTCCGCCAGTGCCCGGTCCGGCAGGGCACTGGTATCCGATTCGAACCGCACGCCCCGGAAGCCATACCGCTCATCAAGTACTTTAGTGCTGGGAGTAGGAGCTTGCGCTACGGCTGCCGTGGCCGCCAAAGCCCACAGGCACCCTAATATGGAAATATGCTTCATGCTGGAAAGAGCCCCCGCTGCCCCGTACAGTTGCGTGCGCCGGCGGAGAATACCGCCGTTTATTGGCGTGGTGCAATTCAGGCGTTACCTGCGCCGGGGCCGTAGTGCACTCAGGCGAGTACGGTTTCTTCCAGCAGCTCCGCCAGACTTACTTCCTCTACCGGCGGCACGGCGGCAAAACGGTCCTCGTGAAAGTTGGCCTCCGGAAAGCCTGGTGCCACCTCCGCGTTGTTGATTTCCGCCAGCGTCACGCCATAACCCCGGTGGGTAGCGTACAGTCCCCGCACCGTGTAGATAGGGCCGCGCTTGGGCGTCTGGATAACCGGATTCTGCACCAGCAGCAGTGTAAAGTCGTCGTTGGTGCAAACCACGGCTTGGCCAAGGTGAAACAAAGGAGGATTCATGCCGCAAAGGTAGCCACCCAAAGCGGAAGATAGATGCAGGCTAGCATAGGTAGTATTTACTTAGCTAGGAGGTATACACTATAAAAGCGCCCCGACATAGCCGGGGCGCTTTTTGGTAATCTGGAAGGCTTTCAAAACTTACTTTTTGCTCTTTCCTTTACCCTTCCCCTTGATATTGTCCAGCGTGCCCGTATAGGTGATCGAACCATTGGGCTCGGTTACTGCTACGGTTTGGTACGTGCGTCCCTTGGTTGGACCTTCCGCCACTTCCGTGTAGGTTGAGTTGTACACTACTTGTTGTGTGGGAGGAGCCACACCAGATGGTAGCTTACCTACCAGAACGGAAGTTGATTTGCCCGACGGAGTAATAATGAATTTGGTCTGCGTCATCTCAATCTGAGCATCGGGAGCTAGGCCGGGAATGCCCAGGGAGGCATTAGGGATGTTATATACCTGATCCGTTTTATGAACAAAGGCACCAGATTGTCCTTGCTGAACTGCCGTGCGCACTGCATTCTGGGCAGACGCCGTTGAGGAAATACTTAAAAGCCCGGCTACAAGGGCAATGCCTAAAATCTGCTGTTGAAAAGAACGCATGGTGTGTGGATAAGGAGGACAAAAAAATGACCGATGAGAACTATTGCCAACAAGCGTGCCATTTTAGGAGGGGCTACGCAGTTGGGGTAAGAGCTTGGGTTCTACTTCCTCGCACGAGATATTATATGTGTAGCTAAAGAAGAATCAATTAACGCTAAGCTTGCCAGAAAGCCTGTTTTCGTCCAGTGGGTATCCGAGCGGGCATAAATAGGCTGCTCCTTCATCCGTTGAAATTTGGTATAGACGTCAATCACCGGCATCTGTAGGGCTGGGTTTTGCTGAATGCGTGGAATCAGGTTATTATACTTCCCTAACTCTGGCTCCAGAACAGTGACAGGATTTGGCATAATGGCTAAGTACACCTCATCAAATCCGGCCCGTTTGTAGTGGTTGTATACTTGATTGAAATTTTTCACCAACATGGCCTCTTCCTCCCTGGGAAGCGGATTGAAAGAGCTTGAATTTAGCGTTGTATCAATTGTTTTCTGGTAGTAGAGCCGGTCACGCGTCGGCGAGATAAATACGTCTGGACTAATGCGGTTGAACACCGTCTGATTAAGCTTAGCCTTTACTTCTTTCAGGGGAGTGAAAAGCGGATAGTCGAACAAATTGAATTCCAGATTCGACTCAATATCCTTGTTGAACAGATGGCTATTTACCCAGGAAACAGGTTTCATGTCTTGGGTGGATTCCTCTGCACGGGAAGCCACTACTTCAAGCTGCTGATACAACACGGTCGTATCGGGCAAGGTGTAGCGCACGCGACGTTCTACCATTTCCAGCACCAGAACATTTTTCTTGGTAGAATCTAAGTGAAAACGCTTGCCTTCATAGTCCAGGCGCGAAAAACGGTACGCATCGGCGTGAGCCAGAAGCGAATCAGTCTGTAAAAAGGCCCAGATGTAACTGTCACAGATGGTGTACAGATGCACATTGCTGACGGCCTTTGACTTGACGTAATCCGGTTTCAGATCAGCCAGTTTAAAGACAGGGGTTTTGTAATGTGGTAAATAGGAAAGTCCATACAAATCACCATACCGGTACTTGTCGGTAGGCCACGCATCAGCACGGTATTGCCCCAGTGCCTTCATCCACTCTGTATTGCTACTTAACACACCAATTCCCAGGAACAGGGCGGCAATCGAAAACAGTAATATCCGCTTCATGATGCTTAGAATTGGAAGTAGATAAACTGACTGTGGTCAAATACTCCTAGCAGATAGCAGCTAAAAAGCAGCACGCTGAACAGCGTGGCAAACTTCCAGGTCTGAGCAGTCGGCAGCGTCATATAGTACCGTTCCTTCCAGAGTAGTAGTCCAATGAGTGCCACGCACAGCAGCGTCTCGCCCACATTCAGGGCTAAATCTGGGACTTGGTAAGCGGTGTGGATAAACAGCTTTTTGATGACCAGGACTGCATCGTGCGCGCCGTGGGCCCGGAAGAATATCCAGGCAAACGTTACCAAGGCAAAGGTGGAAAGCACGTCCCACGTCTTCTTGATCCAGGTTTGCTCCCAGGCTTCTCGTGGAGGGAAGACGCGGTTCCACAGTTGCGCCACAATTTGGTATAAGCCATGTAAGCCGCCCCAGATGATGAACGCCCAACTGGCACCATGCCACAGGCCACTGATTAGAAACACCAGCAGCACGTTGAACAGGCGGCGCGAGTACTTAACCCGATTGCCTCCTAATGGGATGTAGAGGTAATCTCGAAACCAGGTAGACAGGGAGATGTGCCACCGCCGCCAGAACTCACCAATAGAGCGGGCAGTATAAGGCTGATCGAAATTCTTCATTAGATCGAAGCCCATTACCCGCGCAGCTCCTATACCAATATCGGAGTAGCCAGAGAAGTCACAGTAAATCTGGAAGGCATAGAAGACGGTAGCAATTAAGAGGGTCGTGCTATTTTGGGTGCCAACATCATCGTAAGCACCATCCACCACCCGGGCCAACCGGTCAGCAATGACCACCTTCTTGAATAACCCGAAGGCCATCTGCAATAAGCCGCTTTTGCACAGTTCCCAATCAAATTTATACTGCTCGTGAAATTGCGGTAAGACGTTTTGTGGGCGCTCAATTGGGCCGGCTACCAACTGTGGGTAAAACATGACATACAGGGAGTATATCCCGAAATGCCGTTCGGCCGGGTAGTTCCCCCTGTACACTTCAATAGTATAGCTCATGGCCTGAAAGGTGTGAAAAGACAGGCCAATAGGTAAGAGCATGTTCAGGAAGGGCAGCGACGTAGGCATACCCGCAAAGGCCAGCGCCGCATTAGCGTTAGAAACGAAGAAGTTGAAATACTTGAAGACGGCCAGAATACTAATGTTGGCAGCTAGGCTACTGATAAGCCACAGCTTCCTGTGAAAGCCTCTGGCCCGTTCAATTTGCAGCCCGGCGAAGTAGTCGATAACAATCGTGAAGCCTAAGATGAGAATATACTCAGGCACAAAGGCCATGTAAAAGAAGCAGCTAGCCCCGAGTAATAACATCCAACGGCCTCGCCACGGCAACTGGAAATACAGAATAGTTACAACAATGAAAAAGACTAGGAACTGTAGAGAATTGTAAAGCATCAGACCAGATTAAGTACTGCAAGATTACAAACTCTTTAAGAATCTACTGGCTACTCGTAGTGCAGATTGGTTTCAGAATAGCATGAGTAGTTATAGCTAAGCAAACGGCATGGGATGTACCTGCGTCTGCCCGATGATATACGCCTTTTGTATTAGTTTAGGCAGCACGATTGAGTGCGTACCGGCTAAGCCGGCCGGTATAACTTCGCGGCTGTATGCGCTCTATCTCCTTTAATCCTGCCATGCTGGCGGCCGTCCTGGCGGGACACAAAACAGTGACCCGCCGTCGGTTTTCCTTATCTCTGCCTGTGCAGCAGGAGCCCGGCCGCTACCAGTACCGTGAGCTGGCGGCAGCCGGGGCCCTATTCGAAGATCTGCGCCACAACCAGGCCCTGCTGCCACCGGTTGCGTGTCCTTTTGGGCAACCAGGTGAGAAGTTGCGGGTGCTGGAGGACCCCGCCAGTAGCCTGCGCGTGGTGAGCATCCGGGCTGAGCAGGTTCGGTGCCTGACGGATGCCGAGGCGCTGGCAGAAGGCATCCGCCCTCGGGAAAAAGCCGGGCGGGTGCAATGGGGTGGAGTAGAGCCGGACCCGGATAACCCGGACGATTTTTGCTGGTACAATAGTCCCACGGCGGCCTTTCAGGCGTTGCTTGCTTCCATATATCCTACGGCCTGGGCTCGTAATGAGTGGGTGTGGGTGATAGAGTTTGAGCGGGTGCCGGATGAGGAAGTGCTGGGCGCATAGCTGCTGTCTGCTGGCGGCAGCTATGCGTTGCCGGGTATGGCGCGGGAGTACCAGCGTGCAAAGCTGATGGTTCGGAGTAGATGTCACAACAACGCCTGACATAGCCTTTACATGTCGTGCAGAAGAAGCTGATCTTGACATCCCACATTCACCTTCATTCCATGAATCAGCTACGTTCCTTTTCTCTGGTGTTGCTGCTGGCCCTCGGGTCCGGTGCCGCCGCTTTCACTCCTCCCCGAGCCAGCACCGCGCAGGCCGGGTCCTCTACCGATTACCAGAATGGCTATACGGCGGGCAAGCGCGAAACCGAGCAGAATAAGTGCATCGACGGCAATAATTTCCCGCAGAACTATGAATGGTACCGGCAGCGCGTTGCCTACTGGCGAGACACGGCTGCCTCACAAGATGAGTACGATTACTACCAGGGATATCTGGATGGTATGGAAGAGGGGTACAATACGCCCGTTACCTGTGGTAGCCCCGGCGGCACCGGTCCAGGTACGGGTACGGGGCCCGGGGGCGGGGGCGGTGGCCCCATTGAGCCGGTATTTGACTAGCAGTTGGAAAAGCCCCGGCAATGCGCCGGGGCTTTTTCTGGCCCCTGCTGGTGCGCAGTCGGGAGAGGTCATCAGTGGTGGCGTCGTCCCGGCCCTAGCGGATGTCGGCGTAAATAGGGAAGGACCGTCAGCGCAGGCGTAGGAGTGCAGGTAGAAGCGAATGAGCATACCGGGCTGTGCCCGAAAAGTCGTTTGCAGCTCGTTGAACGTCATGCTGAGCTTGCCGAAGCATCTCTACCGCTTTCCTGAGGCCACTCAACAAACCGGTAGAGATGCTTCGACAAGCTCAGCATGACCGTTTTGGCGTTTTCAGCCACAGCCTGGTATAAAGCAGCAAGAAGGATGTCACAATCTGCTAAAGCATAGCCTGTACAACAAGCAGTCTGGTGCCGACTTTGCCGCCTCTACTCACTTCACTATTCCTTCCAGTATGAAAGCAGTATGGCGTTCAATTGCCCTGGGGCTACTCCTCAGCGGCTTGCAGGCAGGCACTGGGCTTGCCGCTCCTGCCACGTTTAGCAACGAGCAGGTTTCTCCCTCGGATTACTACAGCGGCTTGGCAACCGGGCAGGGCTATCGTAGCCACTGGGCCAGCCAGTACGGGGAAGGCACGCCACAATATACGGCCGCCATCGACGCCGAATATCTGCGGGCCAGCCGGGCCGTACAGGCCGCTCGCCAGAATGGCGACACGCACGAGGAGGATTTCTGGCTCGGGTTCATTGATGGCTTGGAACGCGCTGCGGAGGAGGAGGTGTAACCGAGCCTCTTACTTTTTCATTTCCGCAGCCAGCTACACAACACAAAGCCCCTCCAATATGGAGGGGCTTTGTGTTGTGTAGCTACGTGGCCAGCGCCAGGGCACTAGTTTCGCAGGCCTGAGGAGTAGCCCAACCAGTACTGACGGTCTTCCAGAGTGGTGGAGCTGGCGCGCATCTCATCGGCGTAAGCAATTTCGGCCGTCAGCTGCTCGGGTGTCAGGTAAGGCTTGATAGCCTGGCCATCGGCCACCCCGATGTGGTAGGGAGAAGGGCCCAGCCAGATAGTGCGGGCGTGAGAGGCAGTGGCGGGAGCGGCCAGGCAGGTGCTACCGGCAGAGCCCAGCAGCAGCAGCGCCAGAAAAAGATGTTTCATGGGAACAGGAAAGGAAGGTAGAAGTACGTCGGACTGGTACGCCAGGCGGCGTATTAGTTACACAGATCGACGAAGTCTTGGTACGTGAGGGTTTCGGTGGTAGAAGAGCAGGAGCCGTTGACGGTGAGCTGCAGCTGGAAGTTGGCGTTGGAGCGAATCCGGATGTAAGCATCCTGGCTGGTATTCCCCAACACGGTGGCTCCGGTACCAACGATTTGCCAGTAATACGTGGCGTTCGGGTCGCTGGAATTGCCGTGAATGGGAACCAGGCCTTCCTCGCACCAGTCGGTGCCATAAATTTCGATGTAGGCATCACACAGGGGACGGGCCGGCAGGGTGGGCGACGTGGCGGAGGTCAGCATGCCGGTGGAGGCCAGCAGCAAAGCAGACAGGAGGAGCTTTTTCATGAATTGGTGGAAGGGGTGGAGCAAGTAGTTCGAGCAGGCGCCTTAATTGGAGAGGCCCTGCACGTAGCCGCGCCAGTACGTGGGACACTCCGCGTTGCGGGCGTTGTAGCGGGCATTGGCAATGGCCGTGTTGAGCGCCTGCTCGTAGTCGGGAGTCCCTGCTCCGTAGGTGGCGGCCAAGTTGGCCTTGTGGTCCTGCCCGTCCACCAGGCCGTCTTCGTACGTGGGGCACTGCTGCGCCTGGGCCGGCGGGGTAGCAACGGGGGTAGCGGTAACTGCACCCAGGCTCAGCAGGGCCGCGACGGGTAGTAAGCGAAAGGAGTTGTACATGGAGTGGAAAAAGTGGAGGGTGAAAGGATACCCCAAGTACTTCTTCTTCCGACCCGGGTTCAAGGCAAATCCTCCCGCAATTGTGACATGCTGATGGCTGGCCCTAAAAAGGCGGCCCTCAGCTGGTGGAACAGCCAAGGGCCCAGATGGCTGACGGGCTACCCCTACGGGACCCAGTCGTTATTTTACTAGCTTGGTAACGATGAAACTAGTTGCTGCTACCTATGCTTTCTGGTGCCTGAGCACCTGCCTTGCTACCGCGCAAACCAAGCCGGTGCTATATCCAAAGCTGAGCAAGACCCTGGATAGCTTGGCCTACGTTGATCAGTGGCCCATGCAGCAGCTGTTCAAGCAGTTGCCCGATAGTGCTGATCGGGACTTGGTGCAAGTCGAGAAAGAGAATTTCGCCCGCCACCAACCCCTGCTGGAAAAGATTGTGCGCCAGGTAGGATACCCAGGGTTCCAGCAGGTAGGGGAGAAAAGCGCGAACAATTTCTGGCTGCTCGTACAGCATGCCGATGCGTACCCGGCCTTCCAACGCCAGGTGTTGGAGCTAATGTTGTCCGAAGTAAAACGCAAGAATGCCAGCCCCGTCAACTACGCGTACCTGACGGACCGCGTCGCCATCAACGCGGGCAAGCCGGAGGAATACGGCACCCAGGTGGAGTACAAAGGGCCGGGCTTGGGGAAAGCGGTTCCCAGGTCGTTGCGCGACCCAAAGAATGTAGACAAGCGCCGCGCCGCCATTGGCATGGAGCCGCTGCAGCAGTACCTCGACATGATGAGTGGACTGCATGAGCAGATGAATGCGCCGAAACCCACGGTGCAATAGGGCGAGCGGCAACCGCCTCAGGCATGACTGACGCTCCGTTGAACCCTTTTGGCGCAGCGGCTCGTTACCCGGGATATGTCAACCGCAAGTAAATCAACGAAACGCCCCCGCAAAGCCAGCGAAGAGGCCGGGCCTGCACTATCCCATGCCGAGCAACTCCAGGCTATGCAGCAGCGGGAAGCCGGCAAAACGGTCATGTACCGACACGATGCCTGGGGACACATGGAAACGCGCTTCGTGCGCACGCAGAACGTGGCGGCCTGGGAAGCCAAAGGCTTTATCCGTCGCTAGGTTCTGGCAGTCAATTTCATACAACAAGAAAAGCCTCTTCACGATGGAGAGGCTTTTCTTGTTGGCGTTTTACTGCTGCTAAAAGGCGTGAGAAGGCTCGGGGCTTACCAGGGGCCTCTCAGAAAACGGGGAGGAGCGGGCCCGGCGGCTCTTTCAAGGGGCAGACGCACAGTTTTCAGGGAGGAATACGGGTTCAGATTCGTTTTTGGACTACAGCCAAGGCCAGGCTTTATCAGTCCAGATGCAGTCAGCAACAGCTTTGGCCTGCTAACGCGCTGTGGCTGCCGCTGGAACGGGAAAGTGAGCGGGCCACCATTGGAAGCCGGGCCGGTAGTGGAGCCAGGCAGGTCGTGGCCAGTCAGTTATTGCAGTGCTTTACTACCCACAAAATCCAGGAGCAGCGTTATCAGCTCGGGGGAGATGGTAGGCTGGCGGCCGGTATTGTCCGGAGGAAGCACGGCACTGCTTTGCAGCAGGGTAGTTATATCATCGGCCTGCGCGACATAAAAGCCCATATCCCACTTAGCAAAGCTGCGCCTCGTACAGCGGCCTTCTCCGAGGACCAGACAGTGGTAATGGCGCGGATCGGGCTGGATGCGCTGGTAGTAAAGCTGCCGGACGTCAGCCTCCTCGCCTTCGAGTACCTGCAAGAAGCGGCCGTCGGAAGAGTGTAGCAGCAGCCCGGTGACGTGTAGCTGCTGGTTGTGGGCGCGGGCCTGCTTCAGCAGCTCTGTCAGCTCCGGGACGGTGAACGGCACCAAGGCCTGGCTCTGGTAAACGAGGTGGTATAGGCTCATGACAAGGACCAAAAAAATGGAACGACAGGCTCCCACACGAATACGCTACTTGATTGCCTGACCTGAGGGAGTCTCGCAGGGGCAACGTAGGCCAGCGGGTTGCAACTCAATAAAAGAGCGTCGGGCCGATAGTCCACAGGGACGAAATTGCAGGTCAGGACCACGTACAGGAAGCCAGAAACGGGGGCTGTTCAGGTGGCTGCAAGTGGCCTGCTGGTGGGTCAGGGTGACCCGGATTACCAGGAATTTCTCCGATGCTGTTTTGGTAGTTTCTACTGCCGGAAACGCTGGTTTCCAGCACTGTCAGGTGTTCAATTGGCCGGCGACAGGCCGTTGAGTAGTGCCTGCGCATTCAGGGCCGCCGAGGTAAGGACGCTGCTTGGCCCGGTACTCACCTCAGCGGCCACTGGCAGCACCAGCACCGGCACGGGGCAGCGCTCCAGTAGCCGGGCCGTGATGCTGCGGTGGAACAGCCCGCCTACGTAGCTGCGCTGGCGGGCCAGTACCACAACCAGGTCGGCCTGGATATCCTGCACCGCTGCCAGCACGCCGGCGGCGTAGTCGTTGTGCTCGAAGCCGCGCAGCTCGGGTGTGGGCAGTCCGTCCACGAGGCCACTGGCCTGCACGGCCCGCAAGGCCAAGGCGCAGCCTTCATCGTCTTCTACGCCGCTCGATACGTGCGCCACAAATAATTCCGCGTTGGGCAGAGCCAGCAGCGTGCGCAGGGCTTGGGCTTCGGGGGCCAGCGCAAATGGCTCCCGGTCGGCGGCAATCAGCAGGCGGCGCGGGGCATGGTGGGTGGCGGCAGCGGGAGGCACCACCAGCAGCGGGTAGTTGCCGGCCCGCAGGATTTCGGCGCACGAGCTCACCAAGTTGGCGGTGGCGGGCTGGGTTTCATCGGGCTGGCTGAGCACGAACAACGCCGGTTGGTAGCGGCGGGCCAGGTCTTGGGCTACTTCTGGCAGCAGGTCGGTGGCGACTTCCACGGTGGCCTCCGTGTGCAGCTCTTCGGCCTGCTGGTAGAGAATGGCGGCCGTATCGGTCTGGCGTGCCAGCTCCTGCTGGTGGTAGCCCTCGCCCACCAGGTCGTTGGGGTCGAATAGCGAGGCGCGTTTGACGTGCAGCAGCACCAAGCGGCCATCCAGAGCCTGGGCCAGCGTATTGCATGGCGTTGCGGGCGGGCGGATAAAAGCCGGCTAGAACAAGAAGCGTAAGTGACATGGGAAAGGCAGAGTAAGGTGGTAGATAGTGACGATGCTGGCAGCCAACTGAACGCGGGGCCGGAAATGGGGCCGCCGCGCACTATTCGTGCGGGGGCGTAGGGCGGGCCGGCAGCAGCAGTACCGGCACCCGCGTCTGGCGGACCACCTGACTGATAACGCTGCCCTCAAAGAGCGTATGTGCCCACCCGTGGCCCAGGTCCAGCAGCACCAGCCCATCGGCCGCCAGTTCATCCACGGCCTGCATGATTCCGCGCGCGGGTAGCTCATGCACCACTTTGTGCTGGTCGTGACGGCTTACAGAAGCGGCCAGCCGGCAGTGCTGCGCCGAGTGGAAGCCCTGCTCCCCGGCCGCCCGCTGCTCGTAAGGTAGCACCGTCACCACGACGACTTCGATGTGCAGCGCGTCGAGCAGTGGGGCCAACGCCCGGGCTTCCGCCGTGAGGCTAAACCCCTCGTCCTGCACGGCCAGCACCAGACGCCGGGGCGGGCACACCGGCACCGCCGACAGCTCCTGGGGCACGAGCAGCAAGGGGTAGCCCGGCTGATGCGCCAGCGGCAGGGCGCGGTTGCTGAGCCATTCGTCCAGCCAGCCGTTGGTTTTTGAGAGGCCCGCCACCAGCAGCAGAGGCTGGTAGTTGCGCAGCGTCTGCTGTACGGCCCCGTACCAGTCCGCTTCCAGCAGCTCGGCGGTGGCCGGCACGGGCAGGGCTGCCGCCAGTTCCTCCAGCGAATGGCTGATTTGCTGCATGTAGCGCGCCTCCATCGGTAGGGGCGTCACCATGTCGTACTCCACGTTCAGCGGCACCGGCGAGTAGATATGGACCAGATGCACGACGGCCCCCAGCGGCGCGGCCAGGGCGGCGGCATAGGTGCGGGCCTGCGCCGCCGCGGGCGAAAAATCGGTCAGAACAACGATGTTGGGTTCCATGGCAGAGTGAATAGGCACGATGGCAGATGGTAGCTGCTCAGGCAGGAGCGGTGATAGGTTTGACGGGGCAAACAGCAGCCGGAAACGAATGCTTCAGGTTGGTCAGGCCGTTCTACTTCCATAAGCGGACGTCAGCACGAGGGCGGAAACGAGGGGGTGGCGCAAGCCCGAATGCGGTGCTCCTAAGGCTGCAAAAGCGGCTCTGAAATGGGCTTCGTGGGCCGGTTGGTTGGTTGCTGGGCTGGCTCGCCAGCCCGCGCCGGCGGGGTTGCGGGCGTCGGCGCTGGTGGTACTGGAGCTGATGAAACTGACGCGGGCTCCCGCAGGCGGCTGACCAGCTTGTGGGCTTCCACGGCCCAGAACACCACGCTCGACACGGCCAGCGTGAGGCCCAGCTCCGGCCAGGTCAGCGGCTCGGTTCGGAACAGGTCGTTGAAGAACGGTACGTAAATAATCAGCAGCTGCAGTCCGAAGGTGAGGGTAAGCGCGCCCAGCATGGGCTTGTTGGCAAACAGCCCGATGCGAAACGCCGACTCGTGGCGGGAGCGGACGGTGAAGGCCAGCCCCAGCTGCGAGAAGCACAACACACTGAAGGTCATGGTCTGCCAATGCGTACCGGCCCCGTGAATGGCCCAGGCCTGCATGCCAATGGTAACCCCGCCCACCAACAGCCCAACCCACACGATAAACCAGCCCAGCCCATCGGCAAAAATGGTCTGTTTCGGATCAATGGGCGGCCGTTTCATGCTGTTGGGCTCCGAGGGCTCGTAGGCCAGCGCCAGCCCGGGCAGACCGTCGGTTATCAGGTTGATCCAGAGGATGTGAATGGCCAGCAGCGGAATGGGCAGCCCGAACAAGGGCGCGAAAAACAGGGTGCAGATTTCGCCCGCGCTGCCAGCCATGATATAGCGGATAAACTTGAGGATGTTGCCGTAGATGCGGCGGCCGTGCCGCACGGCCTCCACGATGGTGGCGAAATCGTCGTCGAGCAGAATCATGTGGGCCGCCTCCTTAGACACCTCGGTGCCATTGATACCCATGGCAATGCCGATATCCGCGTTTTTGAGCGCCGGGGCGTCGTTTACCCCGTCGCCGGTCATGGCCACGAACTGGTGCCGGCTTTGCAGGGCGCTAACGATGCGCAGCTTCTGAGCCGGATCTACGCGGGCGTACACCCGCACCTGTTCCACCAACTCGGCAAACGCAGGCTCGTCGAGCTGGGTCAGCTCCTTGCCGGTCAGCACCAGGTCCTCACCTGAGGTAATGATGCCCAAGCTTTCGGCCACGGCGCGGGCCGTGAGCTGGTGGTCGCCGGTAATCATGACGGCCGTAATGCCCGCCGCTTTGCACTCGGCCACGGCTTGCCGGGCCTCGGGACGGGGCGGGTCGAGCAAACCCGCGAAGCCCACGAAGACCAGACCGGTTTCGATGGTGGCCGACGTGATTTCAGCGGGCAATTCGGGCAGCAGCCGGGCGGCGTAGCCCAGCACCCGGTGGCCCTGGCCGGCCAGCGCGTCCACGCGGCGCTTCAGGTCGGGAATACCGGCCTGCTGGCTGGTATCGAGCTGCGCAAACAAAGAGCCCACGGCCCCTTTCGTGACGACCAGGACGCCCTGCGGGGTTTGGTGCAGGGTGCTCATGCACTTGCGCTCCGAGTCGAAGGGCAGCTCGGCAAGGCGCGGAAACCGGGCTTCGAGGGCCGCGCGGCTGTGCTCCTGTTCGGCGGCGTAGCGGGCCAGCGCCACCTCGGTGGAGTCGCCCAGCCACTGGCCCTGGTCATCCTGGGTGGCATCGGTGTTCAGGGCCATGGCCGTGAGCAGCCCGTGGCCGTCTTCAAGCACGGGCAAGCGGAAATCCGGAACCTCAAACACTTCCTCCACTGTCATCTTGTTGAGGGTGAGCGTGCCGGTTTTATCCGTGCAGATGTAGGTGACCGAGCCCAGCGTTTCCACGGCCGGCAGCTTGCGGATGAGGGCGTGGCTGTCCACGAGCCGCTTGGCCCCCAGCGCCAGCGAGATGGTTACCAGCGCAGGCAAAGCCTCGGGCAGCGCAGCAATGGCCAGCGAAATGGATACCAGCAGCAGCTCGCGCAGCGGCTCGCCCCGTAGCCAGCCCACCGCAAAAAACAGGGCGCCTACCACCAGCGCTGCCACCGCCAGCCGCTTGCCCAAAGTGGCCAGTCGCTTTTGCAAAGGCGTACTGGTTTCGGCAGTTTGAATGAGGGTAGCAATCCGGCCCAGTTCGGTGTGCATGCCGGTGCCCACCACGTAGGCCGTGGCCCGCCCGTTGGTCACGAAGGTGCCTTTGAAACCCAGGTTCAGCCTGTCGCCCAGCGGGTAGTCGCCGGCGGGCAGCGGGGCCGGGTCCTTCTCCACGTTCGTCGATTCGCCGGTCAACGACGACTCATCCACCTTCAGGGCGTGGGTTTCGATAAACCGGAGGTCGGCCGGAATGATGTTGCCGGCTTCGAGTAGCACCATGTCGCCGGGCACCAGATCGGCGGCGGCTACTTTCGCCGCTTGGCCGTCGCGCAGCACCTGGGCCTGGCTGGCCGCCATCTTCTGGAGGGCTTCCATGGCCTTTTCGGCCCGGTATTCCTGCAGGAAACCGATGACGGCGTTGACCACCACAATGGCCAGGATGACATAGACGGATTTCCACTCGCCCATCAGCCCCGATACCCCGGCGGCGGCCAGCAGCACCAGAATCATCACGTCGAGCAGTTGGTGCAGCACCAGCTGCCCGATGGTTTTCCGGTGGGCGTCGGCCAGTTGGTTGGGGCCGTGCTCGATGAGCCGCTGCCGGGCCGTGGGCGTGGCCAGGCCGGCCGGCGTGGTGCCGAGCAACCGGGCAGCTTCTTCAACGGGCACAATGTGGTAGTCCATCAGGCGGGGCTTAGGGCGAAAACAAGCGGCGTCAGGCCGTCAGGCCAAAGCTAGCCGCCGCTGCCCGGGTGCCACACGACGAAAATCACCGGCGTGGGTGAGCTTTGTCAGGGTGGACTAGTGGGGCCGTTGTTTGTTTCCGCCGGCCGGGCTACCAGCGGGCGTGGCGCAGCTTCTCGGGTTCCAGCACCCGGATGTTGCCGGGCGTCAGCTCAATCAGGCCATTCTTCCCGCTCCTCCACCCGGTCCGCCAGCAGCCGGATAAACTGCTGGCTGACCTCGGCGTTGCGGTGCAGCAAGTGTGCGAAATCGTCCTTCGGAATATACACCAGCGTCGTATCATCCACAGCCACGGCCGAATCGGTGTGGGGCGTGTGGGCCAGTACGGATAGGTAGCCGAAGAACTCGCCCGGCCCGAAGAGCCCCGTAATCAGCTCCTTGCCGCCGTCGGTGACTTTGCTGGTTTTCACCCGGCCGGTCTGCACGAAGTACACCCGCGCGGCCTCGTCGCCTTCCAGGTAGATATCCTGCTTTTTGCGCACAAGGTGGCTTTTGCGGTCTACGGCGAGCTGTTCGAGCTGCCCCCCGGCGCGGGCATCGTCCAGAAACGCGCCCAGGCTACTCTCAGGCTGTAGGTCGTAGTCGGGCTGCAGGTGCTGAAAGCGGGCCAGGCGGCCGGTAATGGCGCTTAGCAGCTCGGCCTTGTCGAAGGGCTTGGTCAGGTAGTCATCGGCGTCCAGCGTCATGCCCTTACGCAGGTCGGTGCGCTCGGTTTTGGCGGTCAGGAAGATGAACGGTACGCCAGCCAGCTGCGGGTGCTGGTTGAAAATCTGGAGCACGCCGTAGCCATCGAGCACCGGCATCATGATGTCGCACAGCACCAGGTCGGGCTTGGTGGTCAGGGCCTGCACCACGCCCAGCTGGCCGTTTTCGGCCGTCTGCACGGCGTAGCCGGCCAGTTCCAGCAGCTCGGCGGTATTCTCGCGGATGGGCGCGTCGTCCTCAATCAGCAGAATGGTTTTCATATGGAATGGTGATGGTGACGGAAGTGCCCACGTTCAGTTCGCTGTGCAGGGCGATAGTACCGCCCATCAACTCCAGGTACCGGGCAATGATGTAGAGGCCCAGGCCGGTACCGGGCACGGTGCTTACGTTGCGGGCCAGGAAAAACCGCTCAAACAAATGCGCCTGGTCTTCTGCCGAAATGCCCACACCCTGGTCGGCCACGCTCAGCCGGAGCCGGTGCTGGTGGCAGTCGGCCTGCACCGTCACCACCGTGCCCTCAGCCGAGTATGTAAGCGCATTGGACAGCAGGTTTACCAGAATTTTGCGCAGCAGCGACGCATCGAGCCGGAAGGTATGCGGGCACTGTACCTGCCACGCAATGTGCTGGCCGGCTTTGAGTAGGGACTGCACGTCAGAGGTAGTTGCGGTGAGCAGGGCCGTCAGGTTGCAGTCGGCAGGCTGGCTCTCAATCTTGCCTTCCTCGATGCGGCCCACTGATAGAAACTCTTCCAGAATATTGTTCAGCTGCTTTACTGAGGTCTGAATGCGCTGCACGTGCTTGAGGCGCTGAGGCTGCTGCCGGGTTGTGGTATAGTCGGCAATCAGCTCGGCGCAGGTGAGCACGGCCGTGAGCGGGGTACGGAACTCGTGCGAGGCCATGCTCACGAAGCGCGACTTCAGCTCGCCCAACTCCCGCTCGGCAGCCAGGGTCAGGGCCAGCTCGCGGCGGCGCTTCTCCAGCTGTTCTAAAGTGGTGAGCAGGGCGTGGGTGCGGTCGGCCACCTTTTGTTCCAGGTCGGCGTTGAGGCGGGCCACGCGCTGATGCTGAGCCATCAGCTCCTGCTCAGCGGCTTTTTTTTGGTGAGGTCGAACACGTAGGCCACCACGTAAAGCTCTTCATCCAGGTGAAAATAGCTCAGGTTGACTTCCACCGGAAACGCTGAGCCGTCCTGGCGTTGGCCCCGAAACACGCGGTGGCTACCCATGCCGCGCACCTGCGGGTGGGCGTTGAAGGAGGCGCGCAGCTGCTCGTGGTGGCGGCCGGTGGCCTCGGGCACCACGAGCAGCTGCGCGCTGGCCGAGCAGCTCGTCGGTGGAGTAGCCGAACAGCTGTCCGGCCAGCTGGTTGGCCGACACAATGTCGCCGGCTTGGTCGCAGACGATGATGCCGAGCGTGGCGTTGGCAAACACGGCCTCGAAGCGCCGCTCACTCTGGGCCAGCTCCCGCTCCGCCTGTTGCAGGCGGCGCTGCTCCACCAGGCGAATCATGAAGAACGGCGTGTCGGCGGTTTCACAATACGCCAGCTCGACCCGCGCCCAGAATGCCGGACCAACGTAGCGCCGAATCTTAACTTCCACCGCCGCCCGGCCCGTGCGCCGGGTTTGCTCGTACAGGGCCTGCCACTGAGCGGCGGTCCAGGGTAGCGAGGGTAGGGTACGGCTGGGGTCGGCAAGCAGCACCTGCTCGGAGGGGTAGCCCAGCAGGCGTACCCCGGCGAGGTTCACGCCCGTGAACCAGCCCAGCGCCGGGTCATAGACGCCGACAAACTCCTGAGCCTGGGCGTAGAACAGGTCGGCAAAGACGTGGGAGTCGGGAGTCACTGGGTATCAGATAGAAAAAGCGGTGTGCCGGCCAGGCCGCTAAAGGTGCGCATTAATTCGCCGGGCCAGGGTGACAAAAATCAGCAACGCGTCTTGCAGCCGTCATTCGCCCGGACGGCGGCCCCGGCTACTTTTGGCTTGCTTCTCTTCTTCCGGCTTTATCCCCTCGTCCCGTGCTTGTTCCTGCTCCCTCACTGCTGGCCGAAGCGGCCGCCGTGTTGGTGCTGCTGCCCAACACGGCGGCCGGATTGGCTTCCCTGGCTGCTCTCGATGACCCGTGCCGGTACGCCCCAACCAGAGCCAGCAACGCCAGTAGCATCATCGGAAACAGGAGCGTCAACATGAGGAATAAAGAGTAAGGCCTTGGCGGGGCCGGTGAGGAAAAAAAGAGTGCTGTGAAAGTGCAGCTTTGGCCCGGCGTATCCCATGACGCCCATCGGGTAAGCATATAACTTTCATCACCTAACCCCCGCTGAAATAGCAAAAAAAAGCGGCCGGACCGTTTACAGCAGTCAACGGCCAGCGGGGGAGTGTCAATGGCTTTTCCGCCGGTATGCACCCACCGGGTAGTGGGGTTTTCCGCAAAGGCTGTGCGGCCGTTCGGAACATATTGCCGAGTGACGTGGCTAACCTCACCAGCACGAGCTACCCCGAGGCCAACCTGCTTACCAGGAATTTAATATATTGATTTTCTGATTTTTGGCTGAGCCAAGCAAGGCGTGCCCTTCCGGGCCCCGTGGCGGATGTAGGAATCCAAAACGTCACTCCTTGGTTGAGCAAAATTTTGCTCAACCAAGGAGTGACGTTGGAAACCAACCTTATCGGGTTGTTTCTACTGTCTGGATTATCGCTTTTTGCAATTTTTCCGGTTCATCTTTATGTATTTGATGACCGGAATTTTCAAAGAAAACCAAGCCCTTCCTCGGGGCTTTGAGGTCCTGGAAATAGTTCTGTGTAATGAGAGCCGATGTTTGAATATCGTTTTTGCCAACGAAGAAATAAATCGGGCATTTAACCTTCTTCAGCGTTTTTGGCAAATCAATAGTCATTACTTCGTTCCACACCGGTGACCACGTTTCGGACCACGTAAGAAACCCTTTTTTGAACTCCTCACTGGCTGCATACTTCTTGCCTTCCTTATAAAAAAGCCACTTCCTGATGTAGAACAGGTCTTCATCCTTTTCGAAAGGAATGGATACGCTCAGCAACTCCTTGCTGGCCAGTGGATGTCCTTCAAAATGAGTTCTTAGGATGGCCAGCAATTCCTGCTCGCTTGCTAATTGACTAACCACTGGGTTCACGGCGAAATACGCATGCAGGAGGTCAGGATGCTTTTCGACCATATAAAACCCCAAAACATTTCCCCAGGAGCTACCCAGCAGGTAGACTTTTTTCTGGTTCAGTTCCTTGGTCAGAAACCGGATGACCTGGTAGGTGTCCGTTTCCATCTGGGCAACGGATGGCTGGGTGGGCGACGGGTTTAAGGCTAGGGTTTTCCCCGCATCCCGCTGGTCCCACTGGACAAGGGTGAACTTGTCTTTTAAAAGACCGGTAAAGTTGTTCGCAGTGGGTATCATGGAGCTGCCGGGGCCACCCGATAAAAACAACAGCACCGGCTTGTTCGAGTCATCCGTTTTGATTTGCAGCACCTGCTTAATTCCCCCAATCTCAAGGGTTAGCAGGGTGTCAATCTGGCGCGAAATAGTCACAGCCATTGCTTGCTTTCTATTCTGTGCTTTACCAGCATAAAAGTGGAAAAGGATGGCTAGCAGGATGAATAGGGAGGTCTTTTTCATGACAGGGGGCGGTTTGTTTGGTGAAATTATCCGCAACCGTTGGGGATTGCCGATGATGGAAAAGGATAGTAGCTTCCAAGTGGCTACTTAAAAGCCAACGGGTTATCAGCTGCTTATCAAGGGAACTTAGTAGGCTGATGGATAGGCCGCGAGCAACTCAATTGCGGTTGCTGCTCTTGGCCTGCCGCACGGCTTGCCCGTCTTGCAGGTTGAAGCGGTAGGCGAAGCTGAGCCGGTAGCGGGCGGCGTTGGGGCTGCTGACCTGGTTGAACTCGTAGTTCTCGCCGGTGGTCCGGGTGCGCTGCTGGTCGGAATTCAGCACGTTGGTGGCGTCCAGCACCAGGGTGGCTTTGTCGCGCAGCAGGTTCTTGCTCAAGCCCATGGCGAGGGTGTGAATGGCCAGGGTCCGGGTCTGGGCATTGCGCTGGACCCCGGTAAAATTGTAGCGGCCCTGCACGCCAAACTTCGCCGGTAGCTTCACCTGCGCACTGAGCCGGCCGGTCAGCACCTGGCCCGAGAAATTAAGGTTGCGCTCCTGGTAGCGGCCCTGCTGGGTGAAGGTGTAGCCGTTGAGCGCGGCGTTCAGCGGCAGCCACGGCACGGGTGTATACTGCACCGACAGCTCCAGGCCCCGGCGGATTTCTCGGCTCAGGTTGATGGGTGAGCTGATGAACGTGCCCGCCGCGTCGCGGGAAACATACGTCTGGATGAAGCCCGTATTGCGCTGGTAGTAGACTGCCGGACTGAACGTAACCGCGCTCCAGTGGCGCAACAGGCCCAGCTCCACCACGTCGCCGTACGACGGGTTCAGGTCGGGGTTGCCTACGTACTGCGCGTTCAAATCCGTAAGCTCGTTGAAAGGGTGGAGCATCCATAACGCGGGCCGGTTGATGCGCTTGCTGTAGTTGAGCCGGGCCGTGGTGCTCTCGCCAAACTGGTAGCTCAGGTTGAGGGTCGGGAACAGGCGGTCGTAGCGTTTCTGGTTGTTGTAGGTGCCTTCACGGTCCTGAACCGTGATGCGGGTCAGCTCGGTGCGCAGGCCCAGCAGGTAGGAAAAGGTTTTGGTTTTGCTGCCCAGCTGGGTATACGCGCCGAGAATGAGCTCCTGGTAAAGCAGCTGGTTGTTGATGCCCCGGAAGATGGCCCAGTCTGGCCCCAACTGCTCTTCGGCCAGGAAGTCGCTGCTCACCCGGCGGCTTTCGAGCTTAAGGCCGGCTTCCAGCAAGTACCGCGAACTAAGGGGCTGCACGAGGTCGGTCTGCACCACCAGATCCTGGCTGGCCCCCACCGAGCTGGTCCGGATGCCGGGCAGGGCCTGCACCACCGGAGTGGTGCTGCTCGTGGCCAGCACCCAGTCTTTAGCGCTGTTCCAGAAGTCGTATTGCAGGTCGGCGGTGAGCTTGCGGCCGGCCTGGGCGAAGAGCCGGGTGTAGTTGACATCCAGCTGCTGGTAGCTGCGCCGTTCCCACGATTCGCCGGTGCGCACCAGGCTGCTGTCGGGGGTGCGGCTGGCGTAGTCGTATTGCAGCGTGGTTTTGTCGTGGTCCTGGGTGGCGTTTTTCAGGAACGAGGCCGTGAGGGTGTTGTGCTCGTTGAGGTAGTAGTCAAACCCGAAGTAGAGCAGGCGTCCGTCGTCGTGGCGGTTCTCGCGTTGCTGCTGGTGCAGGCGGGTCTGGTCGGTGGTCGGGCCGGTTAGCTGATTGGTGCTATAGCGGCCCACGTAGTCAGTCAGGCGCAGGGCGGCCGTGGCAAACACGTTGAATTTGCTGGACTTATAGCTCAGACTCGGATTTGCCCGCGTGTCGTTGGGCAGACCGCTCACCAGTCGGATTTGTCCGCTCAGGCCGCCCTTCCGGTTCTTCTTCAGCACAATGTTGATGATGCCGGCGCTGCCCGCCGCGTCGTAGCGGGCCGAGGGGTTGGTGATGACTTCGACCCGCTCTATCTGGTCGGCCGGAATCTGGTCCAGCGCGTTACTCTGCGTCAGGCCCGAGCGGCGGCCGTTCACCAGCACCGTCACGTTAGGGTTGCCGCGCAGACTCACCCCGCCTGCCGGCGTGACGGCCACCGATGGCACGCCGTTCAGCACGTCGTTGGCCGAGCCGTTCTGCGACAACACGTCCTTACCCACCTCAAACACCTTCTTATCGAGCTGCAGGCTGATGGCCGGCCGCTCGCCCGTCACCGTCACCTCGCCCAGCTGGGTGGCGTCGGGCATCAGGCGCACGGTGCCCACATCCAGCCGGCCCGTGCCCTTCGCCAGCGCCTGGCTGAGCGTCTGGTACCCGATGAACCGGAACTCCACCGTCACAGCCTGCGCTGGAATGCCATCCAGCCGAAACACGCCGTTCTCGTCGCTAATGCCGCCGGTCAGTAGCTTATCGGTAGCATCCTTCACGTTGACGGTGGCGAAGGGCACGGGCGCGCCGGAGCCGTGGTCCTGCACCTTGCCGGCCAGGGTACGGCCAGGGCCGACGGTGGGCTGAGCCTGGGCCGCCCCGGTCAGGAGCAGCCATAAACAGAGGTAGAGCCAGGTTTTCATGACCCAAGGTTAGGAGGAATCGGAGCGGCCCGGAAGCAAATTCATGCCAACGGCTCTATGCCCTCGCAAACGGCTGGAAAGTGCTGTTTGGCGCCTGCTACCTTTACCGCATGGTCCGATTCCTTTACTTTTGTCTGCTGCTGCTCACCCTGGCATCCTGCCAGTCGGAAGTGCGCTACACCCCGGCCGACGTCGTGTACCGCCCCGGCGACGACCCACGCTGGGCCGTCCGGGCGTACGACGACTCCCACTGGCAGCCGGAGCGCGGCCCTACCGGCCCCCGCGTATTCTGGGTCCGCACCTGGGTCACGCTGCACCAACGCAACCCCCGCACGCCGCTGGGCATGCAGGTCAATGCGTTCGGCGCGTTCGAGGTGTACTGGGACGGCGTCCGTATCGGCCAGAACGGCGAGCTGGCCACCGGCCGGCCAGCCGAAGTGCCCGGCACGGAAAGCAGCTGCTATTTGGTGCCGGATTCGCTGGCCCGGCCCGGCCGGCACCTCGTGGCCCTGCGCGGCACCCAGGCCTACCTGCCGGAGGATGAGCGCGGCACCTACGTGCATCTCGACGGCTACCTGCGGCTGCTGCAAGGCCCGCTCCTCGTCATGTCGTTCATGAACCTGATGGCCGGCGCCTTCCTCATTGCGGCCATCTACTACCTGTTTCTGCTGCTGAACAGCCGCCGAAAGGAGCCCGCCCTGCTGGTGTTCAGCGTCATCTGCTTTCTGTTTTTCGCGCTGCTCATTCTGGAGTACATCAAGTTCTACCTCACTATTCCCTATCCGCAGTTTTACCTGCGGCTGGAGGCTATTGGCTGGCTCACGTTCGCCATTTCCCTGCTGGTGCCGCTGTATTTCACCATCCAGTTTAACCTCCCGCGAAAAGGTCTGCTTGCCATGGGCATGGCGGCGGTGCTCCTGAGTATTTATGGCCTTCATCTGCATCAGTACGACCTCACGGCTAGGTACTTTAGCTACACCATGTGGCTGGCCTCGGTGGCGGTGGTGGTGGTGGCCATCATCCGGAAGGCCCGGGGAGCGGGCGTGGTGCTGGCCGGACTGCTGGCCAGCGCGGTGGTCAATTACTTCCTGTTCTATGATTCCGGTCTGTTTATCGGCTACATGCTGCTCGTGCTGTGCATGCTCTACCTGCACACCATCCGGGTGCGGGCCATGGAAACCGAGCACCAGGCCGCCCAACTGCTGTCGGCGCGCCTGAAGCTGGAGCTGCTCAAGAAAAACATTCAGCCCCATTTCATCAAAAACACGCTCACCTCCATGCTCGACTGGGTGGAGGACTCGCCCCGGGAAGGCGCGGTTTTCATCCATGCGCTGGCCCAGGAGTTCGATATTCTCAACGACATTGCCGAGGCCACGCTCATTCCCGTGAGCCAGGAAATTGCGCTCTGCCGTCACCATTTGCGGGTGATGCAGTTTCGCAAGGAAATCCGCTACGAGCTGGAAACATCCGGCATCGAGCCCGCCGACCTCATCCCGCCGGCCATCTTCCACACCGTGCTCGAAAACGGTATCACCCACAGCCTGCCCCTGGCCGATGGCAGCATCCGGTTCCGGCTTAGCTTTGAGCGCGCCGGCCAGCATCGGCACTACTCGCTGCTCACCTGCGCCCACCAACAGCCCGAAGCCGGCGACGGCCAGCCTGGCACCGGCTTCCACTACATCGAAGCCCGCCTGCGGGAAAGCTTCGGCAGTAGGTGGGAATTCCATTCGCATGCCGTGCCGGAAGGCTGGCTCACGTCCATCAAAATCGGCCCGGCCGCATGAACATTCTGCTTGTTGAAGACGAGGCCCGCATTGCCCGGCGCCTGGAGCGCATGACCCGCGACTACTTCGGTGCCCGGCTCGAAAGCCTGACCGTCTGCGATGCCCTGCCCGCCGCCCTGCACGCCCTGGCCACCGCCCCGCCGGCCTTGCTGCTGCTCGACCTGAACCTGAACGGCCAGGACGGCTTCGATCTGCTGAAAAGCGTGGTGGCCGGGGCTTTTCATACTATCATCGTCTCGGCCAACACCGATAAAGCCATTACCGCCTTCGCCCACGGCGTGCTCGATTTCGTGCCTAAACCCTTCACCGAAGAACGCCTCGCCCAGGCTTTCGCCCGCCTGACCACGCCCACCTCGCCGGCTCGCAAGTCCGAAAACGCCCTCCAATTCCTCGCGGTGAAGAAACAGGGTAGCTTGGTATTGATTGACATCAAAGACCTGCGCTACATCAAAGGAGCTGGCATTTACACCGAGCTGCACCTGCACAACGGCAGAAAAGAGCTGCACGACAAGTCTCTCGAAAAGCTGGCCCAGCTGCTGCCTGCCTCCTTCGAGCGCATCCACAAGTCCTACATCGTCTGCCTCGCGCAGGTCGAAAAAATCCTCGTGCAGGAAGGCAGCAGCTACCAGCTGCTGCTCCAAAATGGCGAGTTGCTGCCTATCGGCCGCTCCCGCTATAAGGAGCTGCGTAGCAAAATGGGCTAACCTGATTACTTTGACAAGGATACCGCTACTCCCCACTGGTAGAGCAGGCTAGCCGGACCCCGTCTAAATAGACGAGCAGGTACATGAAGCATGTTCTCGCCTTGTTTTGCTTCTGTTTACGCAGCGCGAGGAGCAAGTTTCCGGGCATTCCGGTAGTGAATAGAACAGCCTCCTGTCGGGGCTCTAAGCACTACTGCAGAATGCTCGGAAACTTGCTTTTTAGCAGGTAGATATGCTTAATTTGAAGAGATGTTAAATTCTGGAGGGGGCCTCAGGGGGAGCGTTTTCCACCAGATGCCGCCGCACTTCGTTTTTGTCCAGGCTCAGCGCTTCCACCACCTGTCATAGCTGCTCCACCGTCACGTCGGGGGCGCTTGGGATGCAGCCCGACACGTAGCCCTGCACCCGCCATAGTTCCCGCACGTCCCGGGTTTCCATCTCATAGGGCGGCCGGTTGGCGTTGTCCGAGAACAGGGTCACTTCCGTATCCGTGGCCCGCACCCGCGTCCGGATGCGTTTGAGCATCACCGAGGCCGCCGTTGCCACTATGTATACCTCACCCGGCTCCAGCAGCCGCAGCTCGGCCATCCGGCTGCAGACTACTACATCGCGGTGGTTGATAGTCGGGGCCATCGAGTCGCCCGAAACCTCAAACGCCTGGAACTCGCCGTGTTCGAAACCCGGCAGGCGGTAAGCATCGAGTTGCTTATAGTACGCGGCCTCGTGGTGGTGCATTGTGTAGCCTGCCTGGGCCGGAATCGGCACAAACAGTGTGTTTTGCTCACCCCGCTCGTTCATCGTGTCCATTACCACCGGGGCGGCCTGTGGTTGCGGGGCTGCAGCCGTCGTGCCACCGCGCAGCATTGGTCCCTTGCCCAACACCAGCCAGTCAGCCGCCACGTCCGGCCACCTTTCCAGGATGTCGTTGAGCGTGCCAAAGGAAGGGGCGGAGCCCTGCATGATGCCATGCAGCTTGCTGGTTGCCGCGTAGCCTAACTGCTTGGCCATGCTGTTGGTATTTAAGCCGTAGTGGGCCATCATTTCCTGTATTCTGGAAACAAGGGTTGTTAGGGAACGTAATGAAGCAAAAAATAGACAATATTATATATACAACTGTGCATAAGTGCGCTGCCATAGGTCGGCAGGATCAGGTAAGAGGCTGGGGCCTGCTGCCTTCGGACTGGTTGGCCTTATGTCAGGAAGTCGAGCAAAAGCATTCGTGGCTGGCCTCGTTACCTGCGGGCAGTCACTCCCTCTAGGCGCTCATTCAGGGCAAGGCTGACACCAGGCAACCACTCGGCCGACAGTTGACGCAGGCGCAGGGCGTCAAGGTGATGCAGGACCGCGTAGAGCTAGTGAGCAGTCTCGGCCAAGTTGCCGCGGCCCGAGCTCAGCACCACTTACTGGGCGGCGGGCAGGCCGAACAGCGGATCCTGCAGGGTGAGCGCGCCGGTGGTGAGGTAAGAGAAGGTTGCTACTTTCGTACCCGATGAAAAAACTATTCTATGCTATGAACTGCCTGCTGATGCTAAGCAGTTCGCCGTCGTGGGCCGTTGGAGAGGACCCATCCGTAATTATTGTGCGCAGCCTCGAAAGGAATGGGGCGAACAGCCGCTTGATCATCTATCGCAGCAAGGATAGGGTGGAAGAAATCGAATATCAGAGTGGGTTGAACGACAAGGGCATCCGCTCCACGGCAGCCGCCTATCAGCAAGTTGTTATGAAGCTCATGGGTGAAGGTTATGTGCTGCAAACAATGACTCACTCCGATCTGGAAGCTTCGTCCACCTTCATTTTCGTCAAAGCTCCCAAGCCCTGACCCCACCCCGTGAAAAAAGTATTCTATCTTCTAGGCTGGCTGCCGCGGTTGCGCCCTGGCCACCCCGGCGGCGGAATGGTTTGTAAGTGCTTCTTTGCCGTTGGGTTCTCTGATTCCGCCTATGCCTGCTTTCCACCCGCTGCTGCTCACTTTCCTGCTGGCCTTGCTGCCGCTGCTGGTGGGCTTCGCCGTCAACTCTGCCGCCCCGCACCCGCCCACGGCCGCCCGGGTTTCGGCCCGCTGTACCCGCTACTGCCATTACCACGCCTGCCTTCACGCCACGCCGGCCAACAGCCCGGCCTACTATCGGCTGCGCCCGCTCTATGAACTTTCTATCCGGGTGCTGGCGGCCGGTGGAGGCGGGGCCGCCTACGTGCTGGCCAACCTGCTCGTATTTCTGGTGGGTATCCCGAGGCCAACACTTGGGTGCTGCTGCTCCTGATTCCGGGGCTGCTGGCCCTGCTGCTGCTGGTGCGCGTCGGGCAACGCCTTCGGCTGCGGCAGCTGCGCGGCTAGTTTCTGCGCTCAACTGGCGCTGTTATTTTAGGAGGCCGCGTAACTTGTGGCGTTATCGCTTGGCAGCTCTCTATTACTTTCCATTATTACCGCGTGCTCTTACAAACGATTTTTACAACGAGCCGTCAGGCTCAGTCATTTGTTACGGAGGGGACGCCATTTTTCCGGCTGATAACCCAGCGAATGGCTGCCGCAAAGGGGTATGAACTGGCCCTGTTTGCTGGCCGAAAGTCCACGTACAATGTGGAGTCGGCTGATTACGGCTGGAAAGAAGCGGACTTTACTACCCACACGGGGCTCTTGCTGTGCGATAGTCAGGCAGCGCTGGCTACCCACCTGGGCATTATTATGCCGGCGTTGCAGTCGTGCCAGGCTGAATTTGCTGGTCTGGAACCCTATATCTGGGTGGGTGGCACCGAGCGAGGCGGGATTTTCGGCTACAACGCCGCCTTCTTCGCTTTGTGAAGCCCGTGCATCTCCCCGGGTATTAAGCCCGGGGAGATGGTTGGCTGAGCCATGTAACGGCTTCCTGCATTTGCCCGCTGGAGAAAACCCGAATCTGGAAGGATCCGGTCCAGCCCAGCAGGTGCCGTAGCATCCCAAGCGTGGCCATACGTACCAGCAGATTACGGCCGCTCAGAATGGCGGCCGCGCCAAAATCGAACTGCAGGCGGGCCCGCGTCAGCCAGTCGTATTTAAACCATACTTCCACCTCGACGGAGCAGGAGTCCATGATGCCCTGGTCCACCAGCAGGCGGTCCAGATGCTGCTGCTGACCAATTTCCAGCAGTCGGTCCATGAGCTCCATCACGTGGGCATCCTGCCGTTGGCCCGTGCTCCAGACCACCTGCACGAAGGTAGAATGGAGGAGAATACGGCCGGCAGGATTTTCAAAGCACAGCATGGAAGCAGGAAGCAGTAAAGGAAAAGCTTAGAGGCGACGCAGTACGCGTTTACTGCGGCCGATGAGCAGGCGGACAACGGCCCGGCAAATATCGGTTAAGGAGGCCGGCATAAGTGTTAGCAGGCCGTGCCCCTGGGTGAAGGTGGGGTTTTCCTCGACAAAGTACACCGCATGATGATTGACCGCCGAATTCCATTGGGGTTGGGGGCCGCTCTCACGCGTGATCCAGCCGACGTATCGTACGTACGGCGCCTCGGGTCTGACGGGAGCCAGGTGGAAACTGGCCGCAAGCTCGAACATCAGCGTCTGTTTGTCGGCCGGTGTAGGCCGTAGGAAAGTCGGCCAGATCCGCGGAGCATATTTGGCCGCCATGGCGTAGGAAGCCGGATAGACCATGGACGCGAAGAAGAAGCTATCGTAGCGCAGCCCGGAGAGGCTATGCAGCAGCATGCGTCCCAGGGCTCGTAGAATGGTCAGGTCCTGGCCCCGAAAAGCAGGAAGCTTACCGGTTTCCATGCGGAAAATCTGGCGGCGCTTACCGTCGATTACCCGCCGGAACGTGTGCATGGCCAAGTAGCCTACCAATTCGCCCTGCTCCGAGTGCTGCAGGTAGATCCACGTACGCCAGGCAGTCGAATCTACCACGTAACGGCGGAAGGCCTCATAGTCGACGCCGGTAAAAAGTTGTTCCTGCAGCGGATACAGCTGCTGACTAAGAAGATGGCGCTCCTGGGAGCTGAGCCGATGAACCGCAATTTTTTGGGTAAACATCAGGTAAAAGGGATAAGGTACAGTTGCCGACGGCCTTCGTCGGCACTCTACCTTACCCCTTTGGGCACGCAACCTGGTGATCGGGCAAACAGGGTGAAGTGAAGCCGTATCTTTATTTTTTTCAGTTGCTCCCCTATATCAGCAACGCCCCGGCCCACTTAGTAGACCGGGGTAGTGCCTGGTAAAAATCAGGCCGCCGACGATTCCACGGTGTAGATGGTGTCGGCCGCCACCGGTGCCGGGGTGGGGACATCCTCCCAGATGCGGCGCATGGTCTGGTGCTGGAAGTCCTCCACGATTTTGGCGTACACCAGCGTGGTCTTGATGCTGGCATGGCCCAGAATCTTCTGCAGTACCTCCACCGGCATACCCCGCAGCAGGCTCTGGGTGGCGAAGGTGTGGCGGGCCGTGTGCATCGTTATCAGCTCGTGCTTGGGTCGCATGGACTTGATCACCTGCCCGGCCCGCACCTCCACGACTTCCACGCCGGCCGTAACGCCGGCCAGCTGACAGATACGCTTGAGGTAGCGGTTCATCACCTGGTTCTGGTAGACGGGCAACAGGCGCGCGCCCGGCCCTTCACGCTCGGGGCCGGCGTGTTTCTCCAGCAGGGCCGTGGCGGCGGCCGTCAGGTAGACGCTCACCCGGGTGCGGGTTTTGGTCTGGGTCAGACGCAGCACCCGTCCCGAGCCGTCGGGCAGGGCCTCCACGTTGCCGCCGTGCAACTGCAGCACGTCGGAGTAGCGCAGGCCGGTATAGCAGCAGAACAGAAACACGTCCCGCACCGGTGCCAGCGTGGTGGGCAGCACCGTCACGCGCAGGCGCTCCAGCTCCGGCCCCGTGAGGTACACTTTCTCCGTGTCCTGACAGGCCACGCGCAGCTTCCGGGGCTCCACGCTCACCGTCAGGCCCCGCTCATCGCGCAGGTAGCCGAAGAGCCGCCGTAGGTCTTTGCCCACGGTGTACAGAGAATTTGGGCTGAGGGCCCGCTCGTGGCGCAGGTAAGCCAGCACCAGATCGTGGGTGGCCAGGTCGTAACCGCTGACCGTGAGCTTGCGGCCGGCCCACCGCTCGAAGTCGCGCAGCCAGTTGGCCGTGACCAGATAATGGCGCAGCGTGTTCCACATCAGCCCGCGCCGGCGCATGACTTCGCGAAACTCCATAATTTCCGTTACCACCAGCCGCTCGGGGGCGGGCGTGGGCGCCGGGGCCGGCCGCAGGGCGGCTTTCAGGCCGGCCAGCGTAGGGGTTTCGCCGGCGGCGCGCACGGCGCGCCACCAGGCCAGCATATCGGAGGCCATGCGGGCCAGCAGGGCGTTGGCATCTTCGGCCAGCGGATAGGAACGTCGGAACTGCTGCCGGTCCTCGTTCCAGTCGGCCGGTTTACACTTCTCGCCGGTGGCGCAGCGCAGGCGCAAGCCGTCGAAGTAAACTGCCAAATGCACGGGGCACCGTCCCGTGCTGTCTTTTTTGTCGGTGCGAAGCGTGAATTGCGTCACCATACCGGTATAGGGGGCGTAAGGGGGGCGTGACTCCCACCCAGAGTTGAAAGATTCGCGCCCAGAGAACCGAGTACCCCCAGACGCAAAAAACCCGGAAACCAGCTTTCGCAGCGCGAGGAGCAAGTTTCCGGGCATTCCGGTAGTGAATAAATGAGCCTCCTGTCGGGATCGAACCAACGACCTACTGATTACAAGTCAGTTGCTCTACCAGCTGAGCTAAGGAGGCATTCAGGTGGCACAAAAGTAGGCGTTGCAGGCGAACAGGGCAAGTAATTCGCTGAAATTTCCTGCTGAAAAAAACTAACTAACTGACCTGCCGAAAAATAAAAACACCGCGCCTTTTAACAGAGCGCGGTGTTTTGTTGAAATACAGGGTGAAGCTAGCTTCTTACGGCCCGCAGCTGGCGTTTCAACCCGTCAATCCGCGCCTGGGCTTCATTGATGCGGCCCTGGTATTCCTCCCGGAGCTGGCCGGCATTTTTGGAGCGGGCGAAAAACTCCAGGTTGGTTTTAAGGGTCGAAATGTCGTTTTCCAGTTCGTTGATTTCCCGTCGCAGCGTCTGCTCTTTCTTGTAGAGCTGCTGCTGGGCGTCGGGCGACGACTTGAGGCGTTCAATCTGCAGCGCAAACAGCAGGTCTGTGCGGTCGGCGTAGGTGAGGCCCGGTACCTGGTCGAGGTACTTGCCCATCAGCGTCTGAAACTTGTCCTCCGCTTGCCCGGAATGGCGAGCACCGCTGTCGAAGGCCCGCCATTCGCTGACGTGCTGACGGAAGCCCTCCAGCGTGCCCGGCTGGTCAGAAGAAAGGCCGGTTACGGCTTCGGCTACCTGCGCGAGGTGCTGGGTCTGTTCCTGGCCAAGTTGCTGCACCTGGTGCTCGCGCTGGCGGGTTTCTTCTTTTTTGCGGTCAAAGAAGGCGTCGCAGGCGGTGCGGAAGCGGTTCCAGACCTTGTCCGACTGCTTCTCGGGCACCCGGCCAACCAGCTTCCATTCTTTCTGGAGGCGAATGACCGTTTCGCGAGCCTCCTCCCAGTTGGGGCTCTGCAAAGCCGACTCAGCTTGCTCACATAGATCGAGCTTGCGCTTGAGGTTGGTGTTTTTTTCCTCGTCGAGAGCCTTAAAGAACTGATTTTTCTTCTGAAAAAAGCCCTTGTAAGCACCCCAGAACTGTCGGTTCAGCTGCTCGGCCTTATCGCGGGGCACGAGGCCGGCGGCGTCCCAGGCTTCCTTCAGCTTCTGCAGCTCGTCGGTTTTGGCGCGCCATTCGTTTACGCGCTCTGTCTGGAACTCGCCGAACGGCCGCAACTCTTCTAGTAGCGCCGTTTTACGCTCCAGATTAGCCGTTTCCTGCGTCTGGCGGGTTGTCAGGAATTCCTGCTTGCGGTTGTGCACCTGCTCCGAGGCTTGGAGGAAACGCTGCCACAGCGTTTCGCGCTGCTCATTGGGAACGGGGCCGATATGTTTCCACTCATCGTGTAGCTGCCGCAGCTCCTGCAGGGCCTTGTTGATGCTGGGCTGCTGCTGGAGTGCCTCGGCGCGGGTAATGAGCACTTCCTTGGCCTCCAAGTTGCGGCGACGGTCCAGCTCCTTCATTTCGAAGAACAGACCGCGGTTGTTGTAGTAAATGTCGAGCAGTGCGTGGTAGCTGTTCCACAGCTCCTGGGCCTCTTTCTGGGGCACGGGACCGGTGGCCTTCCAGTCGTTTTGTAGGGCCTTGATGCGGGCCGAGCTGTCCTTGGTTTCAGCCGACTCTACCAGGGTACGCAGCTGGGAGAGGAGATACTGCTTATGGGTCAGGTTCTTGGTACGCTGCTCATCCTCGGCCTTGGCGTCACGGGCCCGGCTGTCACGGAACTCCTGGAAGGCTTTGGTCAGATCCTGGTGGCCTTCGGGGCCGGCATATGCAAATTCCTCGGCTTGGTTGCCCTCATCCACGAAACGCTGTCGGGCGGCGGTACGCTCTGTTTGCAGCTGGGTATCGTAGAGGCGGTAGAGGTCGGAAATCTGCTTGCGGTTCTGGCGGGCATCGGGGCGGCGCAGCAACTGCAGCAAGTGAGCCGTCCGGGCTGGCAGATCCAAGGTGGAAAAGTCTACAGCCGGCACTTCCGGTACGTATTCCTCTTCCTCCTCAGCAGCCGCCGCGTCGGAGGACGTATGCAGGGAGCCAACGGTGGGGGCGCTTTCAAGGGCAGCTTCCACGTTGGCTGGGGTTACCTCAACCACCGGCGTAACGTGCGGGGCTTCCGGTTCGGGCAGGGCGGCGTCCTGCGGCGTTCCTTCCGAAGCAGTGGCCGGTGCTTCTACTGCCTCAGTGAGCGTTGCAGGCTGGTCGGTGGCCGGAGAAGTGGTGCCATAATGCGCCATGGCGCGGGCCTCACCGGCAGAATGCACCTCAGTGGTAGCGGCATCTGCGGGTACGTGGGTGAGGGATTCAGTCGCGGCTGTTGCTTCGGGACTGTCTGGCTCGGGGGCAGAGGAAGCCGCTTCCGGCTCGGCCGTACCGGACCCGACAGGCTCGGCGGGCAGGGGCGGGGTGCCCTGGGCCGGACGCTCGGTAATATCTTCGGGCTCGGTCTGGCGGTTTTGGATTTCGGCCAGGCGGCGTTCCAGAATCTGCTGGGGCGACTCCGCGCTGTCGTCGGAGTGAGTGGGGGCGGGGGAATTCTGATCAGGTAGCATACAAGTCGGAAGGAAGGCCCGGCCGGTGGCCGGGAGGTGGTAAAGCGTTAATTCAGGCGGGGGTCGGTGGGGTAGTTGGACAGCATGCGGTAGCGCCCGCCCTTTTCCCGCAGAATGGACTGCCAGAAGGCATCAGTGGTCAAAGTAAATACTTTCGCGGCAGCATTGGGATGCACAATCCAGACATTTTCCCGCACCTCTTCCGCCAGCTGCCCGGCCGTCCAGCCCGAGTAGCCCACGTAAAGGCGTACGTCATCGGGAGCGGCCTGACCACTGATGAGCTGCTCAAGCAGTTGCGAAAAGCTGCCGCCCCAGTACACCTGGTCGCCCAGGTGGCTGGCCTGCGGCAGGTCGGGCTGTTGGTGGAGGTAGTGCAGTGTATCGGGTTGCACCGGCCCCCCGATGCCAAGCGGAATGTGCGTGGCCGGCAGCGTTTCGCCGCCGGGCAGCTCCAGCACATCGCCGAGCCGCAGCGTTGCTGGCCGGTTCAGGACCAGCCCAAAAGAGCCTTCCTCGTCCGAGTGGCTGCACAATAGCACTACGGTACGCTCAAAGTTCGGGTCGCCCAGGAAAGGCTGGGAAATCAGCAGACTGCCAGGACGAAGACGCGGCATCGGAAGTCGGGGTTTGGTGAAGGAGGGAGCAAGTGACGGCGGACAGGGCAGAGGTAAGTACGGAAAAGATTTGGACTGACCGTAGCGGCTCCTGCTTATAGAGCGTACGACGGGCAGGGGGGCGCGGGTTCCGTCAGCTGCCATCAAAGTGCTACCTTGCGGCCGGATTATCGGCCCGCAGATGCGTTTAGCGCAGCTCTTCCCCCGGCCAAACATTCCTTTCTCCGCTCTTGTTTTCAGCATTTCCCATGACTGATCAGCAGCTGGCCGATTTGCGCCAGACGTATTCCCAGCGCACCCTCACTGAAGCCGACGTGCAGCCCGATGCCGTGCGGCAGTTCCGGACTTGGCTGGATGAGGCCCTGGCCGCTCAACTCGACGAGCCTACCGCCATGACCCTGTCGACCGTGAATGAGGCTGGTCAGCCAGCCGCGCGTATTGTGCTGCTCAAGGGCCTGCCCGAAGAAGAGGGCTTTCTGTTCTTTACCAACTACGAGTCGCGCAAGGGGCAGGAGCTGGCTACCAGCCCCTTGGCGGCCATTACGTTTTTCTGGCCCGGGCTGGAGCGGCAGGTACGGGTGGAGGGCCGGGTAGAAAAAGCGTCGGAAGAGGTATCCACGGAGTATTTCCAGAGCCGGCCGCGCAGTAGTCAGATTGGGGCCTGGGCCTCCCCCCAGAGCCAGCCCATCCGCAGCCGGGAGGAGCTGGAGCAGCGGGAGCAGGACGTAGAAGCCCGCTTTGCCGGGCAGCAGCCGCTGCCGCGCCCCGCGCACTGGGGCGGCTATGTGCTGCGCCCGCAACGGGTGGAGTTCTGGCAGGGACGTCCCTCCCGCCTGCACGACCGGATTGTGTACGAGCTGCACGGTGGCAGTTGGCGCATCAGCCGTCTGGCTCCTTGAAGAAGTATGAATGCTGAGAGTGGAAGTATGAAGTAGAATGTTTTCGCATTCAATGTTCAGTGTTCGATCCTCAGCAGCGGCAACTGCTCAACTCATACTACCACTCTCAGCATTCATAACTCTCCTAAATTCTTGGCTGAAATTCAACCCCTGCGCGGCTGGCGCTACAACTCAGAATTGAGCCAGCAGATTGACGCGTATGTGTCGCCGCTGTTTGATGTGGTATCGGTGAAGCAGCGGGAGGCGCTGTACCGCAATCCGCTCAATAGTATTCACCTCTCGGTGCCCCGG
Organism: Hymenobacter swuensis DY53; assembly: GCF_000576555.1. Taxonomy (NCBI): domain Bacteria; kingdom Pseudomonadati; phylum Bacteroidota; class Cytophagia; order Cytophagales; family Hymenobacteraceae; genus Hymenobacter; species Hymenobacter swuensis. The sequence goes on along the minus strand of NZ_CP007145.1, from coordinate 2,508,935 downwards.
GGCGAGGACGCGGCCGGGGCGGCCGCGCAGCGCCTGCGGGAGTGGCAGGAGCGGGGCGTGCTCCTGCAGGATGAGCTGCCGGGTATTTACGTGTACTATCAGTATTTCCGGCTGGCGGGCAGCTCCCGCGAGTATTGCCGCAAAGGCTTCATGTGCCACATCCGGGCCACCGACTGGACCGAAAATGTGGTGCTGCGCCACGAGAATACGTTGCCCGCTGCCGTCAACGACCGGGCCGAGCTGCTGGCCCGCACCGAGTTCCAGACCAGCGCCACCCACGGCCTGTACCGCGACGATGCATTTGCGCTGGAGCACTACATGGATGAGGCCATGCGTAGCCCGCTCTACCAGACGGAGGAAGATTACCAGGGCGCGCGCGACGTGCTGGCCGTGATTCAGGATGTACGTATTATTCGTCAGTTTCAGCAGGTACTGGCGCAGCGGGAGGTAATTCTGGCCGACGGACACCACCGCTACGAAGGCTCCCTGGCCTACCGGCAGGCGCGGCGGGCGGCGGCCGGGGCCGCGTACACCGGGCACGAAGCCTGGAATTTTCACCTTATGTACCTCACCAACGCAGCGGCCGACGACCTGCGGATTCTGCCCACACACCGGCTCGTGCTGGAGTTGCCCGGCGGCCTGACTTCGGCCGAGCTGCTGGCCCGGCTGGCTCCCTACTTTACGGTGCTGCCCCTGGAAGATGCCTACGACCTGCCCGAGCGCATTGCCGGCAAGCCCTGGGCCTTCGGGCTGTACTTAGGCGAAGGGCAGGCATATAAAATCCGGCTGCGGCCGGAGGTGCACGAGCTGCTAGCCTGGGATACCACCCCCGAGGTAAAAGCCCTGGACCTGACGGTGCTGCATTACTTTGTGCTGGAAAAAGTGCTGGGCGTAACCGGCCCCGAGGCGCAGCGCCAGTGGCCGGGCATTGCCTACGTGCGCAACTTTCCCGAGTGCCTGACCCGCGTAGACCGGGGCGAGGCCCGGGCCGCCTTCATCACCAACGAGGTAACCATGGCGGAGGTGGAAGCCGTGTGCCACTCCGGCTCCGTGATGCCCCCCAAATCCACGTTCTTTTACCCCAAAACCATTGGTGGCTTCCTGTTTAGCAGTATTCAGGAGGCCGAAACTTCCGCGCCGTTCTATGCCGCTTTCCGCTCCTGATACCGCCTCATTCGTCAGCCCCCACCGGCCCCGGCTGGTGCTGGCATCCAACTCGCCCCGCCGCCGCCAGCTGCTCACGGAACTGGGCCTGACGTATGAAATCCGGCTGCGGGAAGTAGAGGAAAGTTTCCCGGCCCACCTGGTGCGGGCGGAAGTGGCGGAGTACCTGGCCGCCCACAAAGCCAGCGCCTACGCCTCCGACCTGGCCCCCGATGAGCTGGTTATTACGGCCGATACCATTGTGTGCCTCGATGACGACGTGCTCAACAAGCCTGCCGACGAGGCCGAGGCCGTGCAGATGCTCCAGCGCCTGCAGGGCCGCGCCCACGACGTGTACACCGGCGTCTGCCTGCTCTGCGGCGACGGCCGCCGGGTGGTTTTCTCCGACCAGACCCGGGTGCATTTCCGCGCCCTCAGCCTCGCGGAAATCGAGCATTACGTGCGCCAGTATCAACCCCTTGATAAAGCCGGGGCCTACGGGGCCCAGGACTGGATTGGGATGGTGGCCGTGACTCGGCTCGAAGGCTCGTATTTCAACGTAATGGGCCTGCCCGTGCACCGCGTATGGGAGGAGATGGAGAAGCTGGGAGCCGTGGGGCTGTAGCCAATGCAATCAACGCAACAAAAGCGGCCGGCCTATCCAGATGATAAGCCGGCCGCTTTTGTTGCGTCCTGTCTAAGTGCTACTGCACCGATAACCGAAAAGCGGCCGGGGTGAGGCCGGTTTTGCTTTTGAACAGGCGGGTGAAATACTGCGGATACTCAAAACCTAGTTGGAAAGCCGTTTCATTGATGGACAGCGAAGTGCTGAGCAGCAGTTGCTTGGCTTTCTCGATAAGGCCGTAATGAATGTGCTGTTGGGTATTCTGGCCGGTGAGGCTCCGGAGCATGTCGCTGAGGTAGGCGGGTGAAACGTGCAGGGCGTCGGCGAAATATTGCACGCTGGGCAGCGGCTGTTCCGTGGCCTGGGTAAAATAGGCGGCGAGCAGCTCCTCAAAGTGGCTGAGCAGGTCGTGCTCGGCGGGGCGGCGCGTCAGAAACTGCCGGTGGTAGAAACGGTTGCCGTAGTTCAGCAGGACTTCCAGCTGGGCCACCAGCACATCATGGGTAAAGCCGTCGACGGGCTGCGTGTGCTCTCGCCGGATGATTTCTACTACCCCATCCAGTGTCTGCTCCTCCTGGTCAGAGAGGTGCAGGGCCTCGTGTACCTGATAGGAAAAGAATCCGAAACCGGCCAGTTTCCGGCCCAGTGGATATTTGTGGAGCAGATCGGGGTGAAAGACCAGCATCCACCCGCTGAGCTCCGAGAGGTCCAGTTCCTCATTGCCTTCGCAGAGCTGGCCGGGGGCGTAAAAGGCCAGGACTCCTTCGCTGAAATCATAGGACCGACGGCCGTACTGCATCTGGCCCTTCAGGTTCTTTTTCAGGGAGATGATATACAGCTGCCGCAAGGCCGGGCCGGTAGGAGGCAGCACCCGGCGGTGTTGCGCCAGATCAATCACCGTCAGCAGCGGGTGTGCCGGATTGGGAAAACCGAAATGCTGGGTGAAGTCGGAAACCGAAGCCAGTACCCGAAACTCTTTAGCCGGATGTCGCATGCGAAGTGATGAAGTAAGTACGTCGTACCGGGCTTGTCAAGGCCGCGCCAGTCTGTTGCTGCCCCGTTGGCTGGGCAAGCAGAAACGACGCTACTTTGACAAGCCCGGCCGGATGGAGAATGTTTCGGAAGTTCCCGGGTTTAAAACCCTTCCGGATACGCCTGCCCGGCGGCGCTGCCCACGGGCAGAATGGCATCCAGTTCGGCCAACTCCCCGGGCGTCAGTGGCATGGCGGCGGCGGCTACGTTCTGCTCCAGGTAGGTGCGCCGCTTGGTGCCGGGAATGGCCACCACATCCTGCGCCAAAACCCAGGCTAGGGCCAGTTGCGCGGCTGTTATGCCTTTGGCGGCGGCCATCGACTGTAGCTTCTCTACCAACGCCAGGTTCCGGTAGAAATTCTCCCCCTGGTAGCGAGGAAAAAAGCGGCGGGAATCAGTGGGCTCGAAGTCATCGGGAGACTTGATTTCACCTGATAGAAAGCCCCGGCCCAGCGGCGAATAGCCCACGAAGCCAATGCCCAGGTCGCGCGTGGCCTGCAATACGCCATTCTCTTCCACGCCCCGGTCAAAGAGGGAATATTCCGTTTGCAGCGCCGTAATGGGATGTACCTGGTGCGCCCGCTGCAGAATATCGGCTGGTACTTCCGAGAGGCCCAGGTAGCGCACTTTGCCTTCTTCCACGAGCCGGCTCATGGCGCCCACTGTTTCTTCGATGGGCGTGGCTGGGTCGAGCCGGTGCAGGTAATACAGGTCCACGTAGTCGGTCCGCAGGTTGCGCAGGGAGCGTTCAATGGATTTGCGCACGTACTCGGGCCGGCCGTTGTAGCCGCCGGTCCAGTTTTCCTGGTCGTCGACTTCAAACCCGAATTTGGTTGCCAGAATGACTTCGGCGCGCCGGCCAGCCAGGGCTTTCCCCACCAGCCGCTCATTGTGCATCGGTCCGTACAGGTCAGCCGTGTCCAGCAGGTTGATGCCCAGTTCCAGCGCCCGGTTGAGGGTCGCGAGGCTTTCCTGCTCGTCGGCCTCGCCGTACACGCTCATGCCATTAATGCCGCCCGTCATGCCCATGCAGCCCAGGCCTTCGATGGGTACTTCCAGGCCCTGGCTGCCCAGGGCTACGCGTGTGATGGTATTCATCGGATGTGTTGGGGGTTGAGTGAGGGTATTCAACTTACCCTGCAAAGGTCTGGCAGTAGCTACTGGCCGCCGTTATACAAACTGCCGCTTCTGCAACACAAAACGCGGGTGCTGCCTCTAATCTGGTCCCTTCTACTGCCAGCCTTGCACCGAGTGGCCCCCGAAAATTCCTTTGTTAATGGCCGGCGTAAAAATGGGGTACGGAAACGTAGGAGCCGGGGCGCTGGCCTCGTCCAGGGCTTGGAGCTGCCTGGGCGTAAGCCGGACTTCCAATGAGGCTAAGTTATCATGGAGTTGCTCCAGCTTGCTGGCGCCCAGAATAAGTGAGGTAATGCCTTGTTGTGCCGAGGCCCAGGCCAGAGCCACCTGCGCCAGCGGGCGGTTCAGCTCGGCGGCCACCGTGCGTAGCACCTCCAGCACCTGCCAGTTGTGGTCCGTGAATTTGGAGTCGCCGAAGGGGTTGCTGCCGGTGAGGCGGCCTTCGCCGGTGGCTTTGGGGGCTTCGCGCGGGTACTTGCCGGCCAGGAATCCGGCGGCCAGGGGGCTCCAGGGCAGTACCCCGAGGCCGCACTCCCGGGCGGCGGGCAGGTGTTCCCGCTCAATGCTGCGCTCCACCAGCGAATACTCCAGCTGCAGCGCAATGGGACCCGGAATGCCGTGGGCTTGCGCCAGCGTGGCAGCCTTGGTGGCGTACCAGGCCGGAATATCCGAAAAGCCGAAATAGCGGATTTTACCCGCCCGCACTAGGTCGCCGAGGGTCTGGAGTACTTCTTCCACGGGCGTGACCATATCCCAGGCATGCAGCCAGTACAGGTCCACGTAGTCGGTCTGGAGGCGGCGCAGGGAGCTTTCCAGCGACTGGTAGATGTTTTTGCGGCCGTTGCCGCCAGCGTGCGGGTTGCCGGGGCTGGTGTTGAAGGCGAACTTGGTGGCCAGTACCAGTTGGTCGCGCAGGCCGCGTTCCTTGATGTAGTGGCCCACCAGCTCTTCGCTGCGGCCTTTGGCATACACATCAGCCGTATCCAAGAAGTTGCCACCCGCGTCCACGTAGGCATTGAAGATCTGTTGGGAAACCTCATCGGCAGAGCCCCAGCGCGGCGTACCAAAGGTCATGGTGCCCAGTGTGAGCGGGCTGACAACGAGGCCGGAGCGGCCGAGGGTGCGGAAATTAGTGAGTTGCATCTGTATCTGAGCGGTTAGTGCTGGATAGAACTATCCATACGCTCAAAGGTCCGGCGCCGGCTACTGGCCGCCGTTATACAAACAGCCGGTTCTGCAATACAAAACGCCCCGGCTGCACTGCTCGCATGGCCGTCGTAGGGGACAGTTCAGGCCAGCCGCGCCAGCAGATTTTCCTGCGTCGCCTGCCACTGAGCCAGTTCATCGGAGGCCTGCCAGAGGTCCAGCAACTCAGAATTCCGCAGTACGGCCAGCACGGCCCGGGTGGCTAGGTCGGTCAGGGCCTCTTCGTCGCTGACATCCAGTTCCTCCGTGAGGTCGAGCACATCGGCCGGAAAGTCGGGCGTGGGGTCGCCCAGCCAGGCAGCCACAATTTCGGCGGCGGCCAGAGCGGCCCCGGCGGCTTCCGCCTCCAGGTGCTTTTCTTCCTCGGCAGCCGTAATCAGGGCTTCCAGCAGGAGCACTTCGCTGGGGTCATCGGCAAAGTCGGCCAGAAAATCAGCCGCGTCGTCGTTATCAAAGTTGCGAAAGCCGGAAGTGCTCATAAGAAGTGCAGCAGGAAAGGACAGGGGCCTAAAGATACGTGTTACCGGCCGGCTACCGCTTACTTATCCGTGAGTGGCAGGTCCGGCAGAGGCTGGTGGGGGCGGGCGTAGCCGTAGCGGGCCACTGGCGTAGCCTCGTAATACGTGTCGAGGCCGCTGAGGGCCACGGTACCGGCCGCCGCCAGATCCAGCGAGCCGTCGGTGCGTAGCACGTCCTGTTCCGGCAGGTACACATGCTGCACACTCCCAATGAGCAGAACTGTGCCATTGGCTTCAATGGGGATTTCCTGCACCAGTTCCAGCCCAATGCGCAGCCGGCTTTCCTGCACGTACGGGGCGGCAAAGCCATCCAGGTATTCCGGGGTCAGGCCGCAGGCCGTAAACTCGGATACTTCCCGGGGGAAATTGGCGGAGGTATAATGCGCCGCGCCGGCCATGTCGGTGTGCACATGGTTGAGAGTATAGCGGCCCGTCGCTCGGATGTTGTCGTAAGAATGGCGCTCCACGGTGGGCGGCCGCATAATGAGGCCCAGCAGGGCCGGGTTAGAGCCCAGATGTACAACGGAGCTGATAATGGCCAGATTGGTGCGGCCCGCCGCGTCGGCAGTGCCCAGTAGGTTAACCGGTTTGAATCCGGTAATGGCGTTAACCAGATTCAGCCGGTATACTTTCTCAAGCTGGGCGAGGTCGGAGGCGGTAAAATGGGACATATGGTGGTAGGAGTGAGAAGACAATAGCCTTTGTAACCGACAACCTGCGGAAAAGTCTGCTGAATATTTTTAGTTTGTTCTTTTTTTGTGAACCCCAAATAAAACACCGAAAGGCTTCATAGTTAAACTATGAAGCCTTTCGGTGTTTTATTTGGGGTGCTGTAACTTACGGCATCAGCACTTTATCAATTACGTGAATTACGCCGTTGCTTTGAATTACGTCGTAGGTGGAAATAGTGGAAATATTCCCTTTTTCGTCCTGAAGTACAACGTTTTTCGGGCCGTTCATCATGGCTTTCAGCGTGCCACCGCTCACCGTTTTTAGGGTAGCAGTGCCTTTGCCGGCCTTGATGGCCGCCATAATTTTGTCGGCGGTCATATTGCCGGCCACTACGTGGTAGGTCAGGATTTTAGTGAGCGTGGCTTTATTTTCGGGCTTCACCAACGTTTCCACGGTGCCGGCGGGCAGGGCTGTGAAGGCGGCATTAGTGGGCGCAAATACGGTAAAGGGACCTTTGCCCTGGAGCGTTTCTACCAGGCCAGCAGCTTTCACGGCAGCTACCAGGGTTGTGTGGTCGGCCGAGTTAACGGCATTTTCCACGATATTCTTGTTGGGGTACATTGCCTGGCCGCCTACCGATACGGTGCCGGGCGTCATCTTGGCCTGAGCCGTAGCGGAAGTTGCGGAGGCCGTGCCCAGCAGGGCAATGAATGAGAGGGAAAGCAGGTGCTTTTTCATGAAAAAGAATAGAAAAATGACGTGGGTTGGAACTATTTGCCAGCACTTACGCCACTACTTTCCTGTTCGGATTTACGGCTGCCAAAAAAAATAACAGATGCAGGAATTAATTTATAACGCAAACGTAAAGCGAATCATAAATCAAAACAGGTAAAAATGAATGAGTAGTTGAAATAAAAAAATCGAGCATCCGCTGAAATTGGCAGATGTCCGGTTAAAAAAAAGTCTTGTTTATTGCCCGAACAATGCAGCGGCTAATAGGCTGTCCTGGTGATAAATATCAGGCAGGAATACCAGCCGCCCGTTATCCGTTTCGCAGGTGTAATACCGCAGGTAGATGGTCAGGCTGCGCTGTAGGTCGAAGCGTTGTTTCTCCTGCTCCCGGACGCTCTGGTACATGCCGGTCAGCTCTTTCACCCTGTTCTCCCGGCGTAGCAGGTACTCAGCCAGTTTGAACGGCTTTTCCACGCGCACGCAGCCGTGGCTCAGGGCTCGGTCGGTGCGGCTGAAGGCACTGCGGGCGGGCGTATCGTGCAGGAAAACGGTCTGCTGGTTGGGAAAGTAGAACACCACGCTGCCCAGGGCATTGAACGAGCCGGCCCGTTGCCGGATAGCGTAAGGGAATTTCTCCGGCGTCATCTTCTGCCAGTTTACCCGCCACGGATTGATCTGCCGGCCCCGGCCGTCATACATGCGGTAATGATTGTCGTAGAGGTAGCTCGGGTCGCGCTGCAGCGCCGGCAGAAACTCTCGCACGGCAATGCTATAGGGTACGCGCCATTCCGGAGACGTTACAAATACCACTATGCGGCTGCTGAGCACGGGAGTCGGCGACTCTGGCTTGCCCACAATCACCCTGTGGGTCTGGATGACCTGCCCGTTCCGGATGAGCTGGAGCCGATACGCCGGAATATTGACCACCGCGTATTCCGAATCGGCCGGGGCGGCCCACCGGAGCCGTTCCAGGTTCAGGGCCACTCGGCGGAAGCCGGCCGTTGTGTCCTGCATCAGACGCGCCGAATCGGTGGGGGAGGCGTGCAGGCTGCGTACCCAGGCCCCCTGCAGCAGGCGGTAGGCCCGGGTACTGGGCTGGTTTCGGAGCAGGGCCGTGGCAAAATCGGGGGCCAGTAGGGCTTGTTGCAGCAGGCCGGCGGTAGGGCCGGCCGTCAGGCTATCGGCCGGGGGAGCGGGCGTGAGCGTTTCAGGAAGGAGGTAGCCCTGGCGCAGGTGGGTGGTGTACCGAAGCAGCGCGTCTGTAAGGCGTAGTTCCGAGAGGGCCAGCTGTTTGGACCGGCTGGTGCCGCCCGTTTGCTGCAAGGAGTCAGGAAAGGCCTGTAGTGTTGCCCAGGCGTAACGGCTCGGACTCAGGCCCACATCTGCGGCCCGGCCGAGCAAGGCCAGGGCCTGCCGGGCCCGGCTATTCCAGCCAGTTTCCTGAATCCAGTGCGTAGTGTACCCTTGGTTGGCATAGAATGCCTGCACGGCTGGGCCGGCCATCAGGCCCAGTTGGCGGTACGTGGCAGCGGCACCGTGCTGGCGTGTGTCCAGCAGGGTGCGCAGGGTAGCCCGGGCCGCCGTCATTTCCACGTCGGTTACTCGCTCACTATGTTTCCTGGAATGAGCTTCCAGAGAAAATGCGCAGCCAGTGAGGAGTACAAGCAATAAGGCAGACCGCACGGTGCTTCTTAACCAATCCATAAAGCTGTGAGGTAAGAAGGTGACGGAAAAGCGGGCAGTACGGTTCAGCGCATAGGCTACGGGGTGAAAGTATGGCGTATGTCCAGAGAAGGGCGATTGTACTTTGATAAAGTAGAAAAAAAGGAAGGAATATCCAACAGCTATTTCAGTCGGGCATCAAAAGGATGAGGCTCTAGGGTAACGGTGCGCAGGAGCCGAGTATGGTCGGGATGCAGCGGGTTGAACAGATAGTTCCATTCCGAAGGCGCATGCGCCGAGGGTACCCGCAACACCCAGTGCCGGCCCTCATCCAGCCAGGCCCGCCCGATTTCGGCCAGTTCGGCCGGGTACGGCACCTGCTGCCAGTTGGCGGGCAGGTCGGCCGCGTCGATTTGCCGGAACGGCGTACCGTCGGGAATTTCCAGAGTAAGGGCGAAATAGTTGCGCGGCAGTACTGGCGAGTTAGCCAGCACTTCCAGCTTGGCCAGAGACAAATGCTCGGCCGTATACAGAATCTGGCTCCCGATTTTATGCCAGCGTCCGCCGTAATACAACCCTCCCTGCCCGGAGGTATCCGAAATGTAAGGTGCCTTGCCCAGGCGGTAGAGAAGCACAGACTGACGATTTAGGAAATGATGGGTGAGTTGTCCAAGGCGGGAAAACTACCGCATGATCAGGAAAAATGCCCGTGCTGAATACGGCCCAGCACATCGTGCACTTGGTCGCGGCCGATAACCGAATGAAGCAGATGCTTGGGCTTCTGCCCGCCCAGGGCCGGAATGGGCGAGTTAAGCCAGAAATGCAGGTCTTCCTCGTCTTCGAACACCTCCATGCCCTTCGCCAGCACGGCTGAGAGCTGAATGGCCTTCTCGCCTTCGTCGAGCGTCAGGGGCTTACGGGTCTGTTCACGCCGTGCCAGGGTGCTTTCCGAAACGCCTAACACCACGCTCATTTCTTTGTTGGAAAAGCCCAGGTGCTGTTGTAAGGCCCGCACTGCCTGCACCGAAATGCCTTTGATAGCCACGGCCAGAAGGTCCATCTCATTGCGTACCAGCTGAGGAATTACGGTTGGCCCGCCCATCAAGTCCACCATATTGGCCACCGAGGTTTTACGAACGACTGTCATTTGCCTGTTTTTTAATCGTCATTTGACGACAATATACGCAGTAACGACAGAATCCGTGCGAATGATTCATTTACTGGCCGGTTAGGGCATAGGTGGCGGCCGGCGGAAGCCGATATCTTTGCCGCAAACAATCCTGCGTTCTGATGTCTGCTTCTTTGCTGCCAGCCCCTGAGCAACTGGTCATTGACCATACTGCCGAATTTATTCGGGAGAAATTCCTGCACGAAGGCTCCGGCCACGACTGGGAACACATCCGCCGGGTGTGGCAGGTGGCCCGGGCCCTGGCAGCTCAGACGCCCTCGGCCGATGCGCTGGTAACGGAACTGGCCGCCCTGCTGCACGACGTGGCCGACTGGAAATTTCATGACGGTGACGAAGAAGCCGGTCCCCGGGCTGCCCGCCGGTGGCTGGAAAGCCAGCATGTAGCGGAGCCAGTTATCCAGCGGGTAGAGGCCGTCATTCGCGAAATCAGCTTTAAGGGCCTGGGAGTGGCCACGCCCATGAGTACGGTGGAAGGGGAATTGGTGCAGGATGCCGACCGGCTCGATGCCATTGGGGCCATTGGGGTAGCCCGAGCCTTTGCGTACGGCGGCCACAAGGGCCGCCCCCTGCACGACCCCACGGTGCCGCCCGTGGTGCATGAGTCGTTTGAAAGCTACAAGCGGAATGTAGCGCCCACTATCAACCACTTCTACGAGAAGCTGCTGCACCTGCGCGAGCGGCTTAATACACCCGCCGCCCGCCGCGTGGCCGAGGAGCGCCACGCCTTTATGGAACAGTTTCTGACGCAGTTCCTGCGCGAGTGGGACAGCCAGGATGTGGCCCAATCCTAATTCCTATCTTTACCCCATGCGTTTTTCTCCCTCTTTTGCCCGCTGGCTGGCCCCTTTGGTTGTGTTGCTGCTGGCCGCTTCGTGCCGTACCTGTCCGATGGAAGCCTGCCACACCCGTAAGGTGCATCTGCACAACGGTACCAAGTATCGTGGGCAGCCCTGGTTCAAGAAGCAGAACCCGGCCATCGGGGAAAAAATCAAGGTGCATAAGCAGGAAAAGGGGAAGCATTCCAACGACCGTAGCAAGACCCTTAAATAGGCCCTGAATCGGGCTTTGAGCTAGGTAAAACGGGTTTTTCTGCCTATCTTGCAGGCTTAACGAAGTTCACTCTCACGGGCTGTGAAGCTCCTCTTTCAGGGGCTTTCCGGCCGACTACATTCTCCCTATGGCGGAAGGCGAAAAGATCATTCCGATAAACATTGAAGACGAGATGCGTGGGGCCTACATCGACTATTCGATGTCGGTTATCATCTCCCGGGCACTGCCCGATGTGCGTGACGGCCTTAAGCCCGTACACCGCCGCGTGCTCTATGGCATGTCGGACCTGGGCGTTTCCTACAACAAGTCCTATAAGAAGAGCGCCCGTATCGTGGGGGAAGTGCTCGGTAAGTACCATCCCCACGGTGACTCCTCGGTATATGACACCATGGTGCGCATGGCCCAGGAGTGGAGTCTGCGCTATCCGCTGGTGGATGGTCAGGGAAACTTCGGCAGCATCGACGGTGACTCGCCGGCCGCTATGCGCTACACCGAGGCCCGCCTCAAGCGCCTCTCCGACGAGCTGCTGGGCGACTTGGACAAGGATACGGTAGATTTCCAGCCCAACTTCGATGACTCCCTGGAGGAGCCGTCGGTGCTGCCGGCTAAGTTCCCGAACCTGCTGGTAAACGGTACCACCGGTATTGCCGTGGGTATGGCCACCAATATGGCCCCGCATAACCTCACGGAGGTGGTAGACGGCATCATTGCCTACCTGGCCAACTCCGATATCACCATTGCCGAGCTGATGGAGCACGTAACGGCTCCCGACTTTCCCACGGGCGGTATCATCTACGGCTACGAGGGCGTGAAGCAGGCCTTTGAGACGGGCCGGGGCCGGGTAGTGATGCGGGCCAAGGCGCACTTTGAAGTCTTGCCATCGGGCAAGGAGCAGATTATCGTGACCGAAATTCCCTATATGGTGAACAAGGCTTCGATGATTGAAAAGACGGCCGCGTTGATCAACGAGAAGAAAATTGAGGGTATTGCCGACCTGCGCGACGAATCGGACCGCGACGGGATGCGTATTGTGTACGACCTGAAGCGGGACGCAATGCCCACGGTGGTACTTAATAACCTGTATAAGTACACCCAGCTGCAAAGCTCGTTCGGCGTCAACAACGTGGCCCTGGTAAAAGGCCGCCCGATGACGCTTAACCTCAAGGACCTGATTCACCATTTCGTAGATCACCGGGCCGATGTAGTCGTGCGCCGGACCCGCTACGAGCTGGCCGAAGCCCAGAAGCGCGCCCACATCCTGGAAGGTCTGCTTATTGCGCTGGACCACCTCGACGAGGTAATTAAGCTGATCCGGGGCTCCCGCGACGGGGACGTGGCGCGGGCTCAGCTCATTGAGCGGTTCTCGCTGAGCGAAGTGCAGGCCCGGGCCATTCTGGATATGCGCCTGCAGCGCCTCACCGGCCTGGAGCGTGACAAGCTCATGCAGGAGTTCAACGACCTGATGGCTCTCATTGACCACCTGAAGGCCGTGCTGGCCTCGGACGAGATGCAGCGGGATATCATCCGCCAGGAGCTTATCGACATTAAGGACCGTTACGGCGACGCCCGTCGTACCAGCATCGAGTACGCCGGTGGCGACTTCTCGATGGAGGATATGATTGCCGATGAAAGCATGGTGATTACCATCTCGCGCGAAGGCTACATCAAGCGCACGGCGCTGGATGAGTACCGGGCGCAGGGTCGGGGAGGAGTAGGGGCCCGTGGGGCGGCTTCCAAGCAGGATGACTTTACGGAGCACCTGTTTGTGGCCACTACCCACGAGTACCTACTGTTCTTCACCGAAGCTGGCCGCGTATTCTGGCTGAAAGTGTACGAAGTGCCCGAGGGTGGCAAGAACACCAAGGGCCGGCCCATTCAGAACCTGATTGAGATTCCCCGCGAAGATTCGGTGCGTTCCGTATTGAACGTGCGCGGTCTGCGCGACCCGGATTACCTCGACAATACCTTCCTGATGTTCTGCACCGAGCAGGGCACCGTGAAGAAAACCCCGCTGGAGGCCTATTCGCGCCCCCGTACTGCCGGTATCAACGCCATTACCATCAACGAAGGCGACCGGCTGCTCGACGTGCAGCTGCTCAACGGCAACTCGGAAGTCGTGCTGGCGTTGCGCTCTGGCCGGGCCGTGCGTTTCCCCGACGAGAAAGTACGCTCCATGGGCCGCACTGCTGCCGGGGTACGTGGTATCACGCTCTCGGAAGAAATGGCCGATGACCGGGTAGTAGGCATGGTATGTCTCGATAAGGATAGCCAGGATGAACTGCTGGTAGTTTCGGAAAACGGCTACGGCAAGCGTAGTCCGCTGGAGGAATACCGCATCACCAACCGTGGTGGCAAAGGCGTGCGCGCCATGAAGCTAACCGATAAAACCGGCCAGCTGGTGACCATCAAAACGGTAAACGACACCGATGATCTGATGATCATCAACAAATCGGGCATTACCATCCGTTTGCGCATGAGTGAGCTACGCAGCATCGGGCGGGCCACCCAGGGCGTACGGCTGCTGAAAATCAGTTCCGGCGACGAAATTTCCTCCGTTGCCAAGGTGGCAGCCGAGGAAAAGGAAATCGAACTGGAAACCGATGGGACCGAGGCTGTAACGCTGAACGGCAGTCCGGACGAGGAAGGGCCAGTCAGCCTCCCGGATACGGACCTCACGGACCTGACCGATCCTGAATCCATCAGCGCTAATTAACTTGCAACGGCAGAACTCCCTTGGGCGTTCTGCCGTTTGCGTTGCAATTCCTTTCCTTTACCTGTAAATTCTTCAGCAAAACTCCCATGAAGAAGATCATCTTGACCCTGGTAGCTGCCGCCGCGCTACACACCGTGTCGGCCCAGAACTCGGCCGTTACCAACGCCATTCTGTTTCAGAAGCAAGGCACCCTTGATAAGGCCCGCGCTGAAATTGACAAGGCCATCACCAATGAGAAAACCCAGGGTAAAGCCAAAACCTGGTATACCCGTGGCGAAGTCTACGAAGGTATCGTAGCCAGTCCGATTTATGGTAAGACGATGCCCGCTACGGAAGCCACCAAAACGGCTTTTGAGTCGTATTCCAAAGCCGTCAGCCTGGAAGGTAAAGACAGTGAGTACGGCAAAATGGCTACTGCCAAACTCGATGGCCTATATGGTCTGGCGCTGAATTCCGGGGTAGAAAGCTACAACGGCAAGGATTTCGCCAAGGCCATCGACTCGTATCGGATGGCCCAGCAGATTCGTCCGCAGGATACGACGGCGTATTTGTATGCTGCTTACGCGGCTGAAGCAAACCAGGACTTTGGCGGGGCGAAGGAAATGTATGGCAAGCTCCAGGGAATTGGTTACAAGACGCCCCAGATGTACGGCCGTATGTTGCAGATTGCCCGGCAGGAGAAAGACGATGCTGCCGCCCGCAAAGTTGTGCAGGACGCGCTGGTTGCTTTTCCAACTAACAAAGGCTTCATGCTGGAAGACCTGAACATGGAACTGAGCGCCGGTCGTGGCAAGGAAGCTATTGGCAAAATTGAAAAAGCCATTGCCGCTGACCCCACCAACTCCAACCTGTACGCGGTGCTAGGTTCCGTATACGACCAGGATAAGCAGCCCGCCAAGGCATTGGAAGCGTATAAGAAAGCGGTAGAAGTGGATCCTGCCAACTTTGATGCAAACTTCAACCTGGGTGTATACAACTATAACAAAGCGGCTGACCTGTATACCAAAGCCAGCAAAATGAGCTTAGCTGAGTACCAGAAGTCAGGCAAGAAGTTTGAAGCTGATGGCAAGAAGTATTTCCAGGAGTCACTACCATACTTTGAAAAAGCTCTGCAGACGCAGCCAGATGATCGGGCTGTTATTTCTTCCCTGCAGAAAGCGTACCTGCGGGTAGGCCGCACAGCCGACTCGGAGCGGATGGCTGCTAAGTTGGATGCACAGAAGAAATAGAAGAAGTATTTCCCCGGCCTTAATAGCGGGGGAGGATAAAAATATAGTCCGGCATGTTGCCGGACTATATTTTTAAAATATTACTTAACATAATATAAATTATAAGACAAAAAGATATAATCGTTTTACGGTAGCTGTGGTGCATTCATGTTGTGATATAAGATAGTAGTGTGAAGTTAGCGGGGTCTTCTGCCGGTTGTTTTCCTTGGTGATAAGAAGTCAGGGCTTATGTGGTAGTACCCGTCTACTGCAGAGCCCCGCTGTCTTGAGGTTTCTTGGCTTCTGCCGAATGTGTGTGATAATACATGACCCGCTGGAATGCTGAGTTGCACCTGCTTTTATAAAGTCTATAAATGCTTACCGGTGAGTTTAGCCCGTCGGGCTTAGTTTTGCGCCATGCTGGGCCACGAACAGACTGAACGCGAATTCGGCAAGCCGGGCACAGCGGGTGGCGGTTCATCAATGGGGTTATCTGGCGGACAAATCCTACGACACCAATGTTGTGGCGGAAGCTATGGTGCGAGCAGTTGCCTTACCACACTCTAATAACCAGTATCTGCTGAGCTGGCAGTTTCACAGAGTTGCTCCTCGCTGATTGGGTAATTGGCGAAATTGAATGGATGTGGCTTTGTCTCTTTGTTGCGGTGATATCCTATTGGGTAAGTCTGCTTCCCTCCTGCTTTATTGTGCTTGTTACGTTTCGATTTCGCATGAGAGTTTACAGAGTTATTCATTTACGTTGAGTATGAGCCTTTTTAAGGCAGTGTTAATCTCGTGTGTGGCCACGTCGTATTACTGAGGCTTCACCAGTGGTATCTACCCTGATAAGGTCATAAAAGCGAACAGAATGCCCACACAGCTCAAAAGAACAGCAGCTTCCCCCCGGGGCCGCCTTATGTTAGAAGGTAATAGTAATTAGATAGAGTAGTAAGAGTTATAAGTTGTGTTATTAAATAAAAGTAATAAAAAGTACAAAAAGTATTAAATGGTTAAACTTTTATATACTTTGTACTACTTAATTATACTATGTACTGTTTATATTTACCTCCTATATTTCTACTTTTACTTTCTTCCTTTCATCCTCTTAGCTATTTACCGATATGCCAAAGACCATAGACTACCCGCGTACCTCTTATCTAGGCGCCTGGGAAGTTGCTGAAGTAGTTGATGACACTGGTGGAAAGTGTGCCATCGAAACAACTGCCCGTAAGCTGAATCGGAAAGTTAGTGGCTCCTTTAAAGCCATTATTGGTTCAGCCGTCAAATTCGGCTTGCTAACCAGCAAACGAGAGCTACTCACGACTACAAACCTGTTCCGTCGAATCAAGCACGCGTATGACAAACAGGAAGAACGAGTATATCATCGTGAAGCCTTCCTGCATCCTCCCCTGTTTAACCAGATCTGCCGTAAGTTTCGCAACCGGGAATTGCCGGTACACATGTTTGATGTGATGCTGATCCGGGAGTTCGGCGTAGAGGAAATAAACGCCCAGAGTGTTTCGAAAGCATTCATCGATGGTGCCCGTATGGCCGGAATTCTGGATGAGAACAACGTAATGGCCGACGTTGACGCTCTGGCCGCCCAGCAAGCTCCCCGTAAGGAACTCGCCAGCTCCGAGATGCCCATGAACCTGTTCCGCCCTGCCGGTACGTCAGCAGCCACTACCACAGGTACTGGCGCACCAGCAGGGACTTCTCCTGCTCTGTCTATACGCCCTACGCAATCTACCCACGGAGCCGTAGCTACCAGTATATCCTCTCCGGCCTCCTATGTACCTTCCGTGGCGGCCCCAGCGCGTACGCATGATGCCGTATCGAACCTGTTTGGCTTGGACACGGATGACCTAGAGGACGATTTTCCTCTCCCGGAGGAAGAAGCTGGTATGTATAGAGGACCAGAAGCTGTCTTTGTACCGTCTATTAGCCAACCTGATCCTCTTCCCTCAGCTACACAACCTTCCGTACCACCGGTACCGACTGCTAACCTGCCTGAACCCATAAGTACACCTACTGCTATTCAGAGCACTGCCACAACCGAAACCGGTCTGAGCTATACAGTACGCATTCAGGGGCCTGGCCTGGATACGCACTTGACAGTTCAGGACATTGACGACCTGGATATCGTGGAGGCTTTCCTTAAACAGATTCGGCGTCGTTTATCTGTCTGAGTAAAACAACAAAAAGGGGAGCGGCTTTGAGCCGCTCCCCTTTTTGTTGTTTTCATGTAATTGCAACTATGCATTTGGTTCGACTCAAAGGTTTGTTTCTAATTTATGTTAACCTAACTTCTGCACAGAGTTCCTTATATCAACGTTTTATCAAAAAGGTCTGCTACAACTATATAGGATCTATCCGGGAAACAAGCCAGCGGCCTGACTCCCGGCCCCGACCCAGATAAAAGCTATCCACCACCTGCGCGTGCACAAACCGGGACCAGCCGGTTGGGAGTCGGGAACCGACCAGAGAACCGGAAAGCACAACCACCGGCTGCTGAAGCTGTGCCAGCGAATCGAGCGTGGGATGCCAGACCGGTACGGCCCGGCCGGCCCCCCACACCTGCTTGACGTGCAACGTATCCAGACTACGCCAGCTTGCTACCCCCGCTACTGCCGGCAACCGACGCATATCCTGCACATGCGACAACCCCCGCGTATCGCGCCGTCCCTCCCACACCGGATACACCGGCATCAGCAGCGCCAACAGACTTCCCATCACGGTAAGCGTGCCGGCCATTACCACAACGGGCCGGGCCAGACGGACGCCCTGCCAGCTAATCCAGATGGCCAGCCCTCCAAACAGCACTACAGCCGCTGTAAACTGGGTCGAGCCAACGCCAAAACCCGGTAGGCCCAGCACGGCCATGGCAACCGGCAGAGCCACGCATACCAACGCCAGCAACGCCCCCCACCCACGTACCAACGCCAGATCCGGCCGCCGCCACTCAAACCGGGGGGTACTTTCCCAGTACCGCAGCAGGCCGGTTACCAACAGGGCCAGCGGCGGCATCAGGGGCAGCATATACCGCTCTTTCTTCTCCGGCACCAGACTCAGCAGTATCAGGCCAGCGACCAGCCAGGTCAGGGCCACCACGTAAGGAATATACTGCTCGGCCCGGCGCTGCGCGTAGGGCTTTACCAAAGCCGCCAATGCAACCAGTGCCCACAGACCGGTAAAAGCAAAGAACGACCAGTAATACCACACCGGCTGCACGTGCCGGTTACCCCAGGAGGCCGTTTCGATACGCGCGACGCGCAGGGCAGTGGGGGCTACTTCCAACCAGATGTAAACTGGCCAGCTACCGCCTACCACCAAAGCTACCACGGCCGCTACCGCCGTACTCCACCCCTGCCGAGCCACCAGTTGGCGGTGCTGCGGCTGCCGCACCAGATAGGCCAGCAGAAACGGTAGCAATAGACCATATAAGGGAACCGGGCCCTTGCTAAGGATGGATAGCCCAATCAGCAGGCCGGCTCCAAACAGACTCACCCACCCGTGCCGGGGGCGTTGCCAGCCCCGCACCAGCAACCACAGTCCGCCCACCATAAGGCTGTTGGCAAAAATATCCCACTGCCCTTCCCGCCCCGTGGTAACCACCAAAAGGCTACTGGCCAGCACCAGGGCGGATAGCCAGGCCGTGCGGCCGGGGTTGACCGCCTCACCGGGGGCAGTGCGCGTCAGCTCCCGCACCAGGCCCCAGAAGAAGAGCACCAGCAGCGTAGCCGCCAACGCCGCCGGCCAGCGCAGCAGACCCAGGTCTTCAGTGGGGCCAGTCAGCTGCTGCACTGCCGCTACGGCCCATGTAGGTAGTGGCGGCTTGGCCAGCCGAAGCTCCCCATTCATAGTGGGAATCAGCCAGGAGCCGCCCGCTACCATTTCGCGGGCCGCCACAAAGTTGCGCGACTCCATCAGGCTTACGGCCGGCGCGCTGCCGTGCAGAAAAAAGCTCACCCCACATACCCCCAAAATCGTCAGAAGCCGCCCCCAACGGGAACGGCTCACTTGCTGTACATCCATGAAAAAGCTACTTGTGACAACTGCGTAGAAATATACCAGGCTTGATGTGGCCCAGGTCTGAAAACGTCAGTATACGCGTTTAATCATCCTGTCGTCGCAACGCGGCCTGCAACCGCCGCACATTATCGACTTCATACGCATCCGTGCCGGCCGCTACGACCCGGCTGACGGCTTTGGCTGAACGCCCACCGAATACGACCACCTCCTTACCCAGCGCGTGCACCTGTGCAGCTCGTTCAGGCGTCAGATCATTTTTGTGCAGCACGGCCATCTGCACAGTGGGCAGGCTACGGAGCGTGGCCACGCCCGCCACGAAATCAGCGCCCATTTCCAGACCCAACGGTACGGACGGCAGTATCTGGCGCAGATACACCAGGGTACTGGCCCGGTTAGTCAGAATCAGGACCCGCCCGGGCGGCACCCGGTACTGCAGCAGCAAGTCGCGCAGCCGGCGCGCCAGGGCCTGGCTACGGGCCGGGTCGTTGCCGTTGCAGTCATCATCCTCGTGCAGATCCAGGTGCAGATAAGGGAATCCCGACTGCTTAGCGAAGGTCTTCAGCAAGGTTTCAAACGTCAGCAGCTTTTCGTGCTGAAACCAGTCATACGGCCAGCCCCCCCGGTAGTGCAGCGTGGTGAGCGTGGCGGCCGGGGTCTGACTCACGCAGCCCGTGCCATCGGTCATGGAGCTGAGAGAATTATCGTGGTAGAGCACCGGAATGCTGTCCTGACTCAGGCGAATATCCACTTCTACCCCATCGGCCCCGTGGCGCAGCGCCCGGTTGATGCTGCGGAGGCTGCTGGGTGGCAACGGGTTAAACAACGGATGAAAGAACCCGGAACCGGCATGCCCGATAACCAAAGGCCGCCGCTGGGCCTGCTCTGCGGGCGGGGCATCGGCCGGATGAGCAGAAACGGCCGGGGCCGCCTGCCAGCTCAGCCCACTCACGGCCAGCACCACGGGCCAGGTAAGCAGGGGCGTAACACTTGTCATAGTCAACAAAAGAGACAGAAGTAGGGCGGCGGCAAAACACCCGTTGCAGCCGCTACGTACGGCTTATACGCAGAATAACCGGGGTCGGGTAATTCCGGTTACATTTGCGCCCCGGGCTTTCAGGGCCTGTTCTCTCCTCCTTCCCCTGCCTCTTTTACGCATGGCTTCCATTCTGGTAACGGGCTGCGCGGGCTTCATTGGCTCGCATCTGGCCGAGCGCCTGCTCCGCGACGGGCACCGCGTGGTTGGGCTCGATAATTTCGACCCGTTTTATGACCGCTCCCGCAAGCAGCAAAACCTGGCCGGCTGCCTGGCTCATGCCCGCTTTAGCTTCCACGAAGCCGACCTGCGCCACGGCCTCGACGCGCTGGTAGACGCCCTGCCCGCCGACCCGATTGACGTGGTGGTGCACCTGGCCGCCAAGGCTGGCGTGGGGCCCTCGGTGCAGCAGCCCGTGGCCTACCTGGAAAACAACGTCCTCGGGACCACCCACCTGCTGGAATGGATGCGGCAGCGCGATATTCAAAAGCTGTTTTTTGCCTCCTCCTCGTCGGTGTACGGCAATACCCGTGAGCAGCCCTTCCGGGAGGATATGAACTTGCTATCGACCTGCATTTCGCCCTACGCCGCCTCCAAGCTCAGCGGAGAGCAGCTCACTTACACCTACCATCACCTGCACGGCCTGGATGTGCTCAATGCCCGGTTCTTTACCGTGTACGGCCCCCGCCAGCGTCCCGACCTGGCCATCCATAAGTTCGTGCGGCTGCTACAGACCGGACAGCCCATTCCGGTTTTCGGCGACGGCACCACGGCCCGTGACTACACCTTCGTGCTGGACACTGTGGACGGCATTGCCCGGGGCGTGGACTATCTGCTCGGGCACACGGGCGTATACGACACCCTCAACCTGGGCAACAACCGCCCCGTGCCCCTGCTGGAGCTGATCCGGGCCGTGGGCGAAGCCGTGGGCGTGGAGCCGCAGCTGGAGTTCCGACCCATGCAGGCCGGCGACGTGGACATCACCTACGCCGATATCAGCAAGGCCCAGCGCCTGCTGGGCTACGCCCCCCAGACTACTCTGACCGAAGGACTGGCGGAGTTTGTACGCTGGCTGAACACACGGGAAGTAGCGGCCGTTTGAGCCGAAATTCCTTGCTCATTGATCCTTGAAAAAGCAAAGCCCCGAGGGTTGGAACACCCGGGGCTTTGCTTTTTCAAAATGGTCGATGGTCATTCCCGGTTCTATTCCGTTGATATGGCACCCGGAGCGGTACGCCGCTGCTCCCGGCGCAGCAGCACGATGTTGCGGGCGTACACCACTGTGCCGAACACGTTGCCGATGATGAGCACTGCATCCCAACGCAGGAAGGCATACACCAGAATCAGCACCGAGCCCACGAAACTGATTACCCAGAAGCTGAGCGGCAGCGTGGATTCGCCTTTGCGCTCGGAGTAAATCCACTGGTACACGAAGCGCAGCAGGAAAATCACCTGGCCCACGGCCCCCAGGGCCAGCAACCCGGCCGGAATGCGGCTGCCCAGCATGGCCCGCAGGCTGAAGTGCTGGTTGCCGGCCACAAACCAGGCCAGCATAGCCACCGGAAAGGCGTAGGCCCCGGCCCGGAACCACGGACTCAGCTTGCCCCACTCCTTCAGCAGCTGCAGGTTGCGGATGTAGATGGCGTAGCTGATCACCTGCGCGCCCAGAATCACGGGGTCGTGGCGCAGAATGCCGTACACAATCATCAGAAACGAGGATACCAGACTGATCTGCCAGAACAAAGTAGGCACCAGCACGCGTTTGGCCCGCTCGCTCTGAATCCATTGCAGCACAATGCGGCTGGAAAACAGCAGCTGCGACACCAGCCCAATGCCCAGGGCCACGGTTTGCGACGTCATAGCCTCCTCAGGTTACTTGCCTGCTCCTGCTGCCACCGCCGCCTCCTGGCGGTGGGCCTCCCCGATTTCGTAGTTCTTCCAGCGGCTGCGGATCCAGCGGAAGCCGAACGTATCCACCAGCGGCTTCCAGGCCCGGTTCCAGAGGTTGTATTTGGCCGTGCCCGCAAACCGCGGGAAGTGGCGCACCGGCAGCTGCTTGACTTTGCCGCCCTGCAGCTGCACCAGCGCCCCCAGGAAACGGTGCATGCCGTGAAACAGCGGAATCCGGCGGGCATGCTCGGTCTTGATGATTTTCAGCGGGCAGCCCGTGTCCTGAATGCCGTCGTTGATGAGCGTGCGGCGCACGGTATTGGCCACCAGCGACGACATCTTCTTGACAAACGTATCCTGCCGCTTGGCCCGGATGCCGTTCACCATGTCAAACTCGGGCAGGAATTCAAAGAAGGTCAGGAAATCCAGCGGCGTCGTCTGAATGTCGGAGTCGATGTAGCCGATGAGGGTGGTGCGGGCGTGGTCGATGCCGGCTTTCACGGCGGTGCTCAGGCCCCGGTTCTGGCTCAGGCTGATGAACTCGTACTGGGGCTTCTGCCGGCATACCTCGCGCAGAATGGCAACGGAGCCGTCGGTAGAGCCGTCGTTAACGAACAGCACGGTAGTGGCCACCGGCGTTTCGGCCAGAAACTTGTCCATTTCCACCACAAACTGCCCCAGACTTTCTTCTTCGTTATACACGGGCACCAGCACCGTCAGACTTTGGGAGGCGAGATAAGCGGCGCGGTCGGGAGCAGCAGACATAGGAACGGAAGGGGTAAAACAGGGCGAAAGGTACGGAAGGTTTGGCAGCGAATAGTTGTACCGGACTGCAACCATCGGCCCATCGGCAGTATCTTACTGCCAGCTATCCGAATAGGTTCTATGCACTACCGAATGAGCGGCCTACTGGCCTTGCTTTCTCTACCTACATTCATTGCTTCAGCTCAGACGGTTGAGCCCATCCGTATTCCGCGCCCGGTCAAGCAGGTTTTTAAAATCGGGCTGCGCGCATTTGACCAGCCCGATATAGCCCTTAGTTATGAAAAGCGGCTATCTGCCCGCTGGAGCCTGAGCGGCACATTGGGCTATTTTCCCCAGCATTATTCTTCCTATGGGTTGTGGTACACAACCGCGGCCGGGCAGCAGCAGCCAACCGTTGTACGGGGGGTAAACAGGTACTATAACGTCGATGTGCAGGCCCGGTACTATTTCCGGCGGCGTACAGTTGGCCAGCCCCTGACGGGTTGGTATGCTGCCCTGGTGGCACATGGTTCCCACATCCGTACCCGGCAGGAGCATGAGTCCACGCCGACCACAGCGGCCTACGTCACGCATGCTGCCAGTACCCGCATACAGCCCCAGCTTCAACTGGGCCGCCAATGGGCCCTGGGCTCACGGCTGGTGCTGGATACATTTGTGGGAACGGAAATTTTGCGGCGGGCCACTTCCCGCAATACCCGCAACCGGTATCAGCCCCTCAACCGAGGAGCAGGCCTGCAACTGGGTATACGGTTGTGAGCCGCAGAGTAGCCACGTACTTCCCTTTCATTTCTTTATCGGTCACGCCACTCCTCCCGCAGAACTGACATCACTAGCTTATCGTGAAAGGCCCCGTTGCGGAAACACGCCTGCCGCAGCCGGCCTTCCAGCTGAAACCTGGCCCGCTGATAGGCTTTCACGCCCCCCTGGTTCGGTTCCGAAACCGTTAGCATAATCCGGTTCAGGCCCAGTTCCGCAAAACCCCGCGCCACCACTTGCCGGGTTACCTCCGTAGCAATTCCCTGGCCCCAGTACCGCTTTTCGCCCAGCAGAATGAAATACTCGCCCGCCTGATTGGCCGTTGACATGCCAGAGATGCCGGCGTGACCAATCAATTCCCGGGTTTCGGCCAGATATACGCCCAGGTTCAGGCTCCGCGTATCTGCCAGCGTAGCCGATAGCCATTGCGTGACCTTCGCCAGCGAATCCATTTGCTGGAAGGCATTCAACGAGTAAAGAACAACCTCCGGGTCCTGAATCCAGCGGTGGAAAATAGCGGCTTGGTCAAGCTGTAGGGGTACTAACTGGATGGCAGGAGCAGACATTGAAGAAAGGAATAAGAAAAAAGCATATATATTATACTACTCTTCGTCAATCAACCATTTTGCATCTGATATACAACTTATCCTCAAATTATGACGTGTTTTTTTCCTGGTTTTACCACTACCGTAGGTCCTGCCGCAACAGCAAGTCTGTTACTTACTCTGACCAATCCAGCAAGAAGCCAGCAACTCTCGCTAGACCTACAGATAGGTGGTCAGTACGCGTATGCGGAAGGGGGCCATTTCGGCATAGGCAAACGGCCTTTCAAAGGTCATGAATTTCTGATTACGCCGTTTGTGGCTCCCATGCTTCGCCTACAACTGAAAGACGAAACCAATATTTCAATTGGCTACTCGGGTGGCGGGCTCGGCTGGGGATACAAGCTTCAGGTACCCAAAGCACAGAGCAATGGGGCATACGGCGGTGCGTATGGGGGGCACGCTGTGAGTGTTTACCTCGACCGACTGCCATTGCTGGTGAGTTGGCCAGTGGCGCGTTTTGATTTTCAACCCTTACCTACCGAAGCCGAACAGTACGCTTATAGTATCCGGTTTTGCCAGACATGCAACCTTGGAGCCGGTATTGTATCACCTCAGGATACCATTGTTTTCCGGCAGCAGCCAAGCATTACCCGGCATTGGGGCGCATTTCTCACCGGCGGGGCCACCGCCCGATTTTACCGTTTGGGCCGGGAACGTTTCAATATCAGCCTATTTCTAAATCAGGGATTAACAACGATGATGCGGGTACCGGTGCAATACACGTATAATTCCCAGCGGGGAGCCGTAACGCTGCCCGTACCTGATAAGGCACCGGCAGCGTTTCACTTGACAGCAGTTGAAGGGTAAGACGTTACTCCCGCCGCACCCCGCCGGAAATGGTGGTGTGGCGCTGCTTGAGCACGTCCACCACGTCTTCCATCGACAGGCCGGAGGCCGTCAGCAGTACCAACAAATGGTACAACAGGTCGGCGGCTTCGCCTTTGAGTCCTTCCACGTTGCCGCCCACGGCGTCGATGACGGTTTCCACGGCCTCCTCTCCCACTTTCTGGGCGATTTTGGGCATGCCCTTGCGGAACAGCGAGGCAGTGTACGACTTGGGGTCTTCATCGGGGTGCTGGTGGCGGCGCTGCACCAGGCGCTCCAGCTCCGCCACGAAGCTCACGGCCGGGGCCGGGTAGCGCGTCTGCTGGGACTGCTCGAAGCAGCTGGTGGTGCCCCGGTGGCAGGTGGGGCCGTCGGGGCGGGCCAGGATGAGCAGGGCGTCCTGGTCGCAGTCCTCGTGCTCACTCACCACGGTGAGGTAGTTGCCGGAGGTTTCGCCCTTGGTCCAGAGGCGCTGTTTGGAGCGGGAGAAGAACGTCACGCGGCCCGTCTGGCGGGTCACGCGCTGCGCTTCCTCGTTCTGGTAGCCCAGCATCAGCACCTGCCCCGTGTGGACATCCTGCACAATCACCGGAATCAGCCCATCGGGCATTTTGGCAAAATCCATTGGTTTCGTTGTCAGTTGGTAGTTGTCGGTTGTCAGTACTGGTGGGCGCCGTTATCATTACTGACAACCGACAACTCTCAACTGACAACTCATATTTACAGCCGTACGGCAATGCCGTCCTGGCGCAGGTGTTCTTTCAGCTCGCGGATGCCGATTTCGCCGAAGTGGAAGATGCTGGCGGCGAGGCCGGCGTCGGCGTGGGCCTGCTGGAACACGTTGGTGAAGTCCTGCTTGGAGCCCGCGCCGCCCGAGGCTACCACCGGAATGGTTACGGCCCGACTCACGGCCCCGGTGATATCCAGCGCGAAGCCGTCCTTGGTGCCGTCGTTGCTCATGGAGGTCAGCAGGATTTCGCCCGCGCCCCGGTCGGCGGCTTCCCGGCACCACTGCACCGCGTCGCGGCCGGTGTTGTGGGTGCCGGCCCGGGTGTAGATCTGCCAGCCGTCGGCGTCGTGGTAGCGGGCATCAGCGGCCACCACGATGCACTGGGAGCCGAAGCGGGCGGCCAGCTCGTCAATCAGCTCGGGGCGCGCCAGAGCAGCCGAGTTGATGCTCACTTTGTCGGCCCCGTTCATGAGCAGCGCCTCCACGTCGGACACGGTACCGATGCCGCCGCCCACGGTGAACGGGATGTCCAGCTCGCGGGCCACGTCGCGCACCAGGGCCACCAGGGTGGCGCGCTTCTGGTTGGTGGCGGTGATATCGAGGAACACCAGCTCGTCAGCGCCTTCGCGGGCGTAGCGGGCGGCCAGGGCCACCGGGTCGCCCGCGTCGCGCAGGCCCTCGAAGCGCACCCCTTTCACGGTGCGCCCGTCCTTCACGTCGAGGCAGGGTATGATTCGTTTGGTTAGCATGCTTGGTTTTTAGTTGTCAGTTGTTCGTTATCAGTTGTCAGTGATTGTAGGTCGATTGCCGGCTGACTACATCGAGAGTGGACAAGCAACGAACAACTGACAACTAAAAACGAAATCATAGCCAGGGCTGCAGCTGCTCCAGCGTGATGGTGCCTTCGTAGATTGCTTTGCCGATGATAGCCCCGTGCATGCCCACGGCGGCCAGGGCCTCCACGTCGGCAATGGTGGTGACGCCGCCGCTGGCAATGAGGCGGGCGGCGGGCAGCTGCTCGCGCAGCTCGGTGTAGGTACCCAGCGAAGGGCCCTGAAGCTTGCCGTCCTTGCTCACGTCGGTGCAGATGAAGGTGGTGGCTCCGCTGGCCAGGTAGCCCTCCACGAACTCGCGCAGGGTCCGCTCGCTCTGCTCGGCCCAGGCGTTGATGGAAATGTGGTTGTCGCGGTAGTCGGCCCCGATGATGATCCGGTCGGCCCCGAAGGCATGGAGCCAGCCATTCACGGTTTCGGGCTCGCGCACGGCAATACTGCCGGCCGTTATCTGCCGGGCTCCGGCGTCGAAGGCCTGGCGCACGGCGTCCTCGCTCTGCAGCCCGCCCCCGAAGTCGATGTGCAGGCTGGTGTGGCGGGCAATGCGCTCCAGTACGGGTAGGTTCACGGGGCGCTTGGCGCGGGCCCCGTCGAGGTCCACCAGGTGCAGGCGCTTCACGCCGGCGGCCTCGAAGCGTTGGGCCACGGCCAGCGGGTCGGCGTCGTAGGTGGTCTGCTGGGCAAAGTCGCCCTCCGTCAGGCGCACGCACTGGCCGTTGATGAGGTCAATAGCGGGAATGATTTCCATGTTGGATTTAGGGCTTGGTGCTTGTAGCGGATCAAACGAACGTCATGCTGAGCGAAGCCGGAGGCGCAGTCGAAGCATCTCTACCTCTGACTAATCAATTGGCATTGCAACGAAGGGGTAGAGATGCTTCGACTACGCCTCCGGCTTCGCTCAGCATGACGTTCGTTTATCACCAGCTTACAGCTTGAGAAAATTTTCCAGGATACGGGTGCCGACGGGGCCGCTCTTTTCGGTGTGGAACTGCGCGGCGTAGAAGTTCTCGTGCTGCACGGCGGCGCTGAACGGTGCGGGGTACGCGGCCTCGGCAATGGTGTACTCACCCACCGGGGCGTAGTAGCTGTGCACGAAGTACACGTAGTCCTCGGCACTGAGCCCTTCGAACAGTGGACCGCGCAACGCCTGCAGGTTGTTCCAGCCCATGTGTGGCACTTTGTACTCCGGCGTGGCCGGGAACCGCACCACGTCGAAAGGCAGAATCCCGAGCAGCTCGGTGCCGCCGCCCTCCTGGGTGTGGCGGCCCAGCAGCTGCATGCCCAGGCAGATGCCCAGGAACGGCTGCGTGAGCGTGGGCAGCAGTTCGTGCAGCCCTTGGGCCCGCAGCTCCCGCATGGCGGAGGCAGCCTCGCCCTCACCCGGGAACAGCACCTTGTCGGCGCGGCGAATCACGTCGTGGTCGGCCGTGAGCGTGGCCTGCACGCCCAGCCGTTCCAGCGCAAACAGCACCGACTGCACGTTGCCGCCTTTGTAATCTACTATGGCTATTTCCATTTGAACATATCAAGTGAAGGACGCTGTTTATTCTTTTGTTTAAACAAATGTTTAAAGAGGTTTTGGCTTATAAATCGTCATCCTGGCTGGAACCGAGAGCCTTGTTACGGTAGCACGAATCGGTGCAATGTGTAAGGTTCTACACTTCAGCCAGGATGACAATTATACATGTAAATTACGCACATCCAGCTCTTTATCCATTTTTTTATACAAATGGATAAACTACAAAATACCTTTGGTGCTGGGAATTTCCATGCGACCGGCGTCGCGCACCAGCGCCATTTTTATGGACTTGGCTACGGCCTTGAAAATGGCTTCGATCTTGTGGTGCTCGTTCTGGCCCTCGGCTTTGATGTTGAGGTTGCAGCGGGCGGCGTCGGAGAAGCTCTTGAAGAAATGGTAAAACATTTCGCAAGGCATATCCCCTACTTTCTCGCGCTTGAACTCGGCGTCCCACACAATCCAGGGGCGGCCCGAAAAGTCAATGGCGGCCTGAGCCAGCACGTCGTCCATGGGCAGCAGGAAACCGTAACGGGCCAGGCCGCGCTTGTCGCCGAGGGCCTGGGTGAAGGCTTCGCCCAAGGCAATGGCCGTGTCCTCTATGGTGTGGTGCTCGTCGATGTGCAGGTCGCCCTGCACCGTGATTTTCATATCCACGCCCGAATGCTTGCTGAGCTGGTCGAGCATGTGGTCGAAGAAGCCCAGGCCGGTGTGCATCTCGGGACGGCCGTTGCCGTCGAGGTTCAGCTCGATGCTAATTTTGGTTTCGTTCGTATCGCGTTGTACCACGGCGGTGCGGGCGGGCAGCCGCAGGAACTGGTATATTTTTTCCCAGCTCATGGTCGTCAGCGCGGCGCGCTCGTCGCCCTCCCCTTCCGGCTTCAGCAGGATGGACTGGCAGCCCAAGTTCTGGGCCAGTTCCACGTCGGTCAGCCGGTCGCCGATGACGAAGGAGTTTTTGAGGTCGTAGCCGCTGCCCTCGCCCAGGTACTGAGTGAGCATGCCGGTGCCGGGCTTGCGGGTGGGCAGGTTCTCGTGGGGGAAGCTCCGGTCGATGTGCTCGCGCACGAACTCCACTCCTTCCGAGCGCAGCACGTCGAGCATCATCGTGTGGGCCGGCCAGAAGGTATCTTCCGGGTAGCTGGCGGTGCCGAGGCCGTCCTGGTTGCTCACCAGCACCAGCTCGTAATCCAGCTCGCGGGCAATGCGGGCCAGACCGGTGATGGCACCGGGCACAAACTGAAATTTTTCCCGCGTCAGCGCGTCCACCTGAAAATCCGTCGGCGGCTCGATGAGGATGGTGCCGTCACGGTCAATGAAGAGTACTTTTTTCATGGAGAGAATTCTTGGTGCCGGACTACTACAATCCGACAGCCGGAAATAAACAATGAAACAACGGCCGATTTACTCAGTCGGCCGGCAAAAGAGTCCGGATGAAATCCGCGTAGGCATCGCCCAGCGGCAACTCCAGATTAAGTGCGAGCCGCCGGCGCATCGTTTCCACGGGCTCCTGCGTGTGCGGGTTGAGGCCGGCTTTCGGATACACTTCCCAGTACAAACCCAGACCCCGCTTTTGCCAGGCCGGCAACTCATTATAATTAATACCGTGCGCGAAAAGCAAATCGTGCTTGGTTGCGGTGCGCTGGCCTTTCACCTGCGCCGTAGCTTCGGCTACAGAGCTACCCTGTTTGCGCAGCAACCAGTAGCAATGCGCATTCAGGGAGTTGCGCGCAGCGTCTTCCTGGCGCCACCGAAAATAGTCTACCACATTTTCCCGACGCGGCAACTGGGAAATTCGGCAGTCAAATACTCCTATATCACCGAGCAGCAGCGAGAATTTGGCGGAAGCCTCCCCCGCCAGTACCGACGTGTACTTGCGCAGCTTACGGCCGAAAGAGTCCTCCGAAGGATGCAGCAGCAGGGAAATTTCGTCGCTTTGCGTATAGCCGTACACGATTCGGAAACCACATTCCAGCAAATGCCGGGTGGTTTCAGCCATGTAGTCGCGCATGCGCACATCGAAGGGAGCTTCGAATGGGTGTACTTCCTTGGTCAGCCGGGTAAAACCACGTCCGTCCAGGCGCGCCACCAGGTAAAGCCCAGGCAACGCGCAATGGTCGTGGGCGGTTTCGAATACCCGTAGTCGTGCGTCGAGGTCGTTAAATTTCATCTTGCCAACTGGTAACGTCAAACGCTTGGTTATCGAGCACCCGCACAAAGTATAGTTGGTCAAACCCCTCAGCGCGGGTGGGCAACTCCAGCCGGTTGCGGGTAGCCCGGATACCTTTATCGGGTACCTGACGTTCCGGCGGACGCTGCTGGTTGCGCACCAGAGCATCCGCCGCCACCGACTGAAAAAAATAGCCAACTACCTCAAACCCCGCCGCCCGAGCCGCCGCCAGATATACGGCTCGCTCAGCCTGTGTAGGGTTGGTGTTATCTATCACGCAGCGCTGCTGGGTTTCCAGGCACAACTCCAGCAACCGCCGTTCCCGGTGGCGCGTGCGCAGTAGGTCCATGCTGATGCGCACGTGCGTATGGAAAAACCGCTGTTGATAAAACGTCGATTTTCCGGTAGCCTGGATTCCGCAGAACAGCACGAGCTGCATGGTAGCTTGACGTTGAGAAATTATGCGTTGAACTCCCGCAGAGCCTGAAGCAGCAGCTCGTTCTCGGCGGGGGTGCCTACGGTGAGGCGGAGCGTGCCGGCGCAGCCGGGCTGGGTAGTGCGGTTGCGCACGATGATGCCCCGGGCTACCAGGAAATCGTACACGGCCGTGGCATCGGGGTGGAAACGGACCAGCAGGAAGTTGGCATCCGAGGGGAACACCTCCGCCACGATAGGCAGCGCGGGCAGGCGCTCGGCCAGCCAGTCGCGACCTACCAGCAGCTGCTGGCGTAGCGACTCGAACCGGTCGGCGTCGCGCAGGGCCTGCAGGGCGAAACGCTGCGTAGCTTCCGACACGTTGTAGGGCGGCTTGATTTTGTTGAGGTAGCCGATGATTTCCGGCGAGGCGAAGGCCATGCCCAGGCGCAGGCCGGCCAGACCCCAAGCCTTCGAGAAGGTTTGCAGCACCACCAAGTTCGGGAATTCGGCCAGACGGGTGGTCCAGCTGGGGGCTGCGGCGAAATCGGCGTAGGCCTCATCCACCACTACCAACCCGCGGAAACCGCGCAGAATTTCCTCCATGTACTCGGCGTGGAGCAGGTTACCGGTAGGGTTATTGGGCGAGCAGAGCCACACGATTTTGGCATCCGAAGCCAGCACGCTGGCCACGATTTCGGGCGAGAGCTGGAAGTCGGGCGTCAACTGCAGGCGCTCCACGCGCACATCATTCAGGTTGGCGGCCACCTCGTACATGCCGTAGGTAGGCGGCAGGATGAGCAGACTATCCTGTCCGGGCACGCAGGTGAGGCGCACCAGCAGGTCGATGGCTTCATCGGAGCCGTTGCCGAGGAAAATCTGCTCGGGACGTACGGCTTTGAACTGGGCCAGCTCCTGCTTCACGGCGCGCTGCAACGGGTCGGGGTAGCGGTTGAACTGGTCGGGGCCGGCGCTGCCGAGGCTGTTCTCGTTGGCGTCGAGCATGACCTGGGCCTCGCCCTGAAATTCGTCGCGGGCCGACGAGTAGGGCTTCATATCCCGCAGGTTGGGGCGTACGAGGCTATCGAGGTTGAACATCGGTTGGTTTCTTATTGTCATCCTGAGCGGAGCAAAGGACCTTATCACGTCTGGGTTACTACCGAACATCTGGTTCTGGCGTGATAAGGTCCTTTGCTCCGCTCAGGATGACAGGTTATTTATATATATCTGTTTCTACTGCTCCCCGCCTGCCAGAGCCTCTAAGCGGAGGGTGACGGCGCGGGCGTGGGCGCGGAGGCCTTCGGCTTCGGCCATGGTTTCTACCACGGGGCCCACGTTCAGCAGGCCTTCGGGGGTGAGGCGCTGGAAGGTGATTTTCTTCAGGAACGAATCGAGCGACACACCGCTGTAGTTGCGGGCGTACCCGTTGGTGGGCAGCGTGTGATTGGTGCCCGAGGCGTAGTCGCCCACAGCTTCCGGGGTGAGGTGGCCCAGGAACACGGAGCCGGCGTTAGTAACGCCTTCGGCCAGCTGTTCAGGATTTTTTACGGCTAGAATCAGGTGCTCGGGGGCATACTGGTTCGAGAAGTACAGCATTTCCTCCGGCGTACGCAGCAGGATGGCGCGGCTCTCGGTGAGGGCCTGGGCGGCTACCTCGGCCCGGGGCAGCACCCGCAGCTGGCGTTCCACTTCGGCTTTGGTCTGCTCCAGCATCGACAGCGAATCCGACAGCAGAATCACCTGCGAGTCGGGGCCGTGCTCGGCCTGGCTGAGCAGGTCGGCGGCCACGAAGGCCGGCGTGGCCGATTCGTCGGCAATAACCAGCACCTCAGAGGGCCCAGCCGGCATATCAATGGCCACACCGTAGCGGGTAGCCAGTTGCTTGGCGGCCGTTACGTAGCGGTTGCCGGGGCCGAAAATCTTGTCCACGGCCGGCACCGAATCAGTTCCGCCGCTCAAGGCGGCCACGGCCTGCGCCCCGCCGGCTTTCACGATGATGGTAATACCCAGCAGCTGCGCCGTGAACAGGATGATGGGGTTCACCAAGCCGTCCTTCTGGGGCGGGGTGCAGAGCACGATTTCGGGGCAGCCGGCCAGCTTAGCCGGTACGCCCAGCATTAGCAAAGTGCTGAACAGCGGCGCCGAGCCACCCGGAATGTAGAGGCCCACGCGCTGCACAGGCACCGCCCGCCGCCAGCACGTTACGCCCGGCATGGTTTCCACGCGCTCCTCCTGCGGGATTTGCGCTTTGTGAAACCGCAGAATATTGGCGTGCGCCTGCCGAATAGCCGTTTGCAGCTCGGCCGGGACCTGTGCCGCGGCGGCGGCCAGTTCCTCGGGGCCCACGCGCAAACCGCCCGAGAGGTCGGCCCCGTCGAACTGGCGGGCGTAGTCAAGCAGGGCAGCGTCACCGCGCTGGCGCACGTCCTCGAAAATCTGCTGCACGCGCTGCTCCACGTCCTGGGCCTGCTGCTGGGCCGCCCGCTGCTGCAGCGCCGCCCACTCCGGCTGGGATGGATATTGGAAGATGTTCATGAGGTCGAATTGATGAATTGTTGTATGGTTAAATGGTTGCTCGTTCAAGGAGCCCTGGCACAATTCAACCATTTAACAATTCAGCCATTAAGCCATTCAACTAATCATTTTCTCAATCGGCAATACCAGAATGCCTTCGGCGCCGACGGCTTTGAGCTGGCTGGTGATGTGCCAGAAGTCGTCCTCGTTCACCACCGACTGCACCGATACCCAGCCTTCTTCGGCCAGCGGCGTAATGGTGGGCGACTTGATGCCAGGCAGCAGCTGCTTAACCGCATGCAGGGCCGCCACGGGGGCGTTGAGGATGATGTACTTGTTGCGGCGGGCGCGGCGCACGGCCTGCATCCGGAACTGCAGTTGCTCCAGCAGCTCCTTTTTCTCGGCGCTCAGGTTCTGGTTGGCGATGAGCACAGCCTCGGAGCGGAACACGGTTTCCACCTCGCGCAGGCCGTTGCCCAGCAGCGTGGAGCCGCTGCTCACAATATCACAGATGGCCTCGGCCAGCCCGATGCTGGGGGCAATTTCCACCGAACCACTGATGGTGTGCAGGTTGGCTTTGACGCCGCGCTCCATGAGATAGGCCCCCAGAATCTGCGGGTACGAGGTGGCAATGTTCACGCCCTGCAAATCCTGCACCGAGTCGTAAGCGGCGGCGCGGGGCACGGCCAGGCTCAGGCGGCACTTGCTGAAGCCCAGGCCTTCTACTTCCAGGGCGGGGAAACCGGCTTCCACCAGCACGTTCTGGCCCACGATGCCCAAGTCGGCCACGCCATCCTGCACGTAGCCGGGAATGTCGTCGTCGCGCAGGTAGAGGATTTCGAGGGGGAAGTTGGTGGCTTCGGTTTTGAGCTTGTAGGAAGCCGAGAGGAAGCTGATGCCGCACTCCCGAATCAGGTTCAGGGAGTCTTCGCTTAAGCGGCCCGATTTCTGGATGGCCAGACGGAGCATAGTGTTGGGAATTAGTAATTAAGAATTAGTAATTAAGAATTGACCGGTGTGGCCAAGCCTTAACTGTAATTCAGGAAGTGTGACTAGGGGGAGCGGACCTGGGCGTTGGGATGGGGCCATACTACGGCCGGGCCACCGGTTTTTCGGGAGGCCGGGGAACCAGATGCGGTTCGCCCAACAGGTCAATATGATGCGTTCATTCCTCTAGAAAGAGGAATGGTGCCCGTGGTGATGGTGATGCTTCGACTCAGACGCGCAGGGCCCGGCCAGGCGGCCCGCTACGGGGGCGGCCAGGTGGCTAGAGGGGCACAGGAAAAGCGCGGAGGATTGCATACGGGGCTTAGAGTAGCGGGGCAAAGGTAAGCGCGCCAACCAGAGATGAAAACTTTTTCGCAGAAATTTTACGCTAAAGCAGGACCTTTGCGTTTTCTGCAACCTGCTAACCGTATTTCTGGCACCATTGTTTCGGAGTGCCCTGCTCTGGCAAGGGTAGCCGCCCCGGTTACTTGCTTCACACCTACTGCTAAGTCCCTATGCTCAACGTCCGCTTATCGGTTCTTTACTGGGGATTGGGCCTGAGCCTGGCCTGTACCCCTCACCTACTACAGGCTCAAATCACGCCCGCTCCCAACCCGGCTCCGCTCCCTTCATCTCCGGTCGCGCCTACGCCCGCCCCGGTTTCTCCGACTACTTCACCGGTAGCGCCCACTACGCCTGCGCAACCGGCTGCTGCGCCAGCACCGGCCACGGCCGGCAGCACCGCACCCACCGGCATGGCAGCCCCGGCGGCTGGCGTACCCACCGTGCAGCTGCCCCTGCCCCAGGCCAGTCCGCGCGCCTTAGTTTCTCAGGGGTTCGGCCTGACCGAAGTCACAGTAGACTACCATGCCCCCGCCGTGCGTAACCGCACCGTGTGGGGCGGCCTAGTGCCTTATGACCAGGTCTGGCGGGCGGGAGCCAACGAAAACACGCTTATCCGTTTCTCCACGCCGGTGCTGCTGCGCGGCCAGTTGATTCCGGCCGGGCAGTATTCCTTCTACGTAGTGCCCCACCAAGACCGGGACTGGGAGCTGACCCTGAACCGGGTGACTACTCACTGGGGGGCCGAGGGCTACGACCAGCGCGAAGACATCATCCGGGTGCCGGTGATGCCCGAAACCGCGCCTTACCACGAAAACCTGCTTTATTGGTTTTCCGACATTAAGGCCACCGGCGCACACCTGAACCTGACCTGGGAAAAGCGCACCCTCACGCTGCCCATCGAAACGGAAGTGCACAAGCAGGTACTGGCCGGCATCGAGCAGGTACTGCAGCAGCAGCCCAACGACTGGCAGCTGCTGGCCCAGGCCGCCGATTACCTGGTGCAGAACAACATCCAGCCCGAGCGCGCCCTCACCTGGATAAATGAGTCGCTGAAGCTGCAGGACGCGGCCACCAATAACTGGATCAAAGCCCGCTTGCTGGCCCAGCAGCAGGATTTCGGCACCGCCATCGTGTATGCCCGCAAGGCCATCAAGCTCGGTGACAAGGAAGATACCGCCTTCAAAACCCAGCTCCCCACTATGCGCATCGCCCTTACTGAATGGCAGGCCAAAGCGTATTAATGTTTAAGTCAGAAAGTCAAAGCGCCTACGTCCCATCAGGAAGACGTGGGCGCTTTGACTTTTGACTTTCTCCCCTTGATTTCCCACATGGACGCTCTGCTTGCTCTTTGTCACGCCATCCACCCGCTTTCGGCCGGATTAGAACATGCCCTGCGCCAACAGGTGCGCCGCGAAACGGCCCTGGCCCGCTCTTATCTGCTGGAGCCGGGCCACACGGCGCAACGGCTGTATTTCGTGGAACAGGGGCTGGTGCGCGGCTTTTACCTGAAGGACGGCCGGGAAATCACCTCGTGGTTTATGCAGGAAGGCCACTTCGTCATTTCTATCCTGAGTTTCTTTTCCCGGCAGCCTTCCTACGAATACGTACAGCCCCTGACGGACTGCGTGCTCTGGTCACTGAGCCACGAGCACCTGCAACAGCTGTACCGGCAGTTTCCGGAGTTCAACTTCATCGGCCGCGTGCTCACGGAGCAGTACTACGTACTCAGCGAGCAACGGGCGCTGCACCTGCGCATGCTGCCCGCCGCCGAGCGGTATGAGTTGCTGTTGCGCGACTTCCCGGGCATTGTGCAGCGGGTGCCCCTCAAGCTGCTAGCCTCGCACCTAGGCCTCACCCCCGAAACGCTAAGCCGCCTGCGCGCCCGCCGTTCTTGACAAATATCAAGGGAAGTGAGTGCCGCCCGAGGGACTTTTGACGCATGGTTTCACCAAGCGCCAAAAGTCATGCGTACACCTCTTCTCCTATCCCTCCACGACAGTTCTTCCCTATTGCCCACGCTGGATTTCCCGCCCACGCTCGGCTATATTCTAGTGGTATTTGTTGGCTGCTTCGTGCTTGAACGGCTGATTCCGGGCTGGCCGCTACCCCGTATTTCTTCCTGGCCGCTACGCGTGCTGGCCATCAACGGGGCCCAATTGGGCGTGGTACTACTGGCCGGCGTGAGTTGGGAAAAATGGCTGTCGGAATATTCCGTGTTGCACCTTTCCCGGCATGTAGGCCCGGCAGCGGGCGGTCTGCTGGCTTATGTGGTAGCCACGTTTGTATTTTACTGGTGGCACCGGTGGCGGCATACCGTCGATTTCCTATGGCTGCACTTTCACCAGATTCATCACAGCCCCCGGCGCATTGAGGTGATTACCTCCTTTTACAAGCACCCGCTGGAAATGACGGTCAACTCCATTCTGGGCGGGTTGCTGGTCTTCACGCTGTTAGGTCTGAGTCCGGCGGCCGGGGCCGTATACACCCTTTGCACGGCCCTGGGCGAGTTTTTCTACCACACCAATGTACGTACTCCCCAGTGGGTCGGTTACCTGTTTCAGCGCCCTGAAATGCACCGCATTCACCACGAATACCAGAAACACAGTCACAACTACGGCGACTTACCGCTCTGGGACTGGCTGTTCGGCACGTACCATAACCCGCGTGAATTCCAGGCTACCTGCGGCTTCGACGCCGACAAGGAGGAACGACTACTTCCCATGCTGTGCTTCCGGGACGTACATGAAGAACTGAGCGAAAGCCAGAAGCAGACCGATAAATCAGCCCCAGAAATACCTTAAAACCGCGCAATAATGCGCAGGTTCACGAGGCGGCGCGAGAGAAAGTTAGGCACGGAATAGATGCGGCCGTTCAGGTCCTGAATGTAGTTGTAGCCAGCTAAATTATCCGCCCCGAGGATGTTGAGAATTTCCAGGCTCATCCACAGGGTTTTGAGCTGTACGGTGCGGCCATTGGCTTCTTCCACCGCCGTGCGCAGGCTCAGTACTTTGGTAAAACCCAAATCCACACGCTTATAGGAACGGGTGAGCTTGCTGGTACCCCGCAGATCGGGGGCATCTGGCGGACTGTACGGCAGGCCGGTCCCGAATACCAGGTTCACGTAGCCCTTCACCGAGGGGTTACCGGGCAGGTTATCCTGCAGAAACACCCCCAGGTTCAGCCGCTGGTCGGAGGGTCGGCGGATGTAGCCTTTCGGTTCCCGGCCGGTCACGTTGCCCTCCGCATCAAAGATGTTGAGGGAGTCGCCGGCCAGGTTTTCGCGGGTGGTGAGTACGCCCAGACTAAACCACGACTCAGTACCAGGAATGAACTCCCCGCTCACCCGCGCATCCACCCCGGCGGCATAGGCGCGGGCGTCGTTGTTGGCCTGGTAGCGCAGGCGCACGTTGTCGATGTCGTAGGGCACCACATCGGTGAGGTACTTGTAGTAGGCCTCGCCGGTGAAGCGAAATGGCCGGTCCCACTGAGTGAACCGCAACTCATTGCCCACAATTACATGCAAGGAGCGTTGGGCCCGCAGCGCCAAGTTCAGCGTGCCTTCTTGGTCCTGGGGGGCACCGGTCTGGTAGCGCAGCTCCCGGTAAAAGGGCGGCTGGTGGTACACGCCTACGGCCGCCTTCCAGGCTAGGCGCGGGTTGCGGGCGCTGGTGAAGGCATACTGCACCCGG
Source organism: Hymenobacter swuensis DY53 (assembly GCF_000576555.1). Lineage (NCBI taxonomy): Bacteria > Pseudomonadati > Bacteroidota > Cytophagia > Cytophagales > Hymenobacteraceae > Hymenobacter > Hymenobacter swuensis. Next base: position 2,470,944 of record NZ_CP007145.1, on the reverse strand, counting down.
GGGCTGAAAGTAGTTTGCCGGTTCACCGTCCAGTAGCTCACGCGCCCGCCATAGGTGAGCGTGCGCAAGGAATCAAACCGGATGGTGTGTTGCAGGTAGCCCTGGGTGCGGGTGCTTTCCAGGTTCAGGTTGGATACCAGCCGGGTGCGGCGCGCCTCCGGCACAAAATCGGCCGAATCCACGAAGCTGTACTCGTTTAGTTCGTCCTCAATCCGCTCTTGGCCCACTTTCAGGCCCCAGCGGACGGTGCTACGCTCGCCCGGCGTCCAGGTGCCACGGGTTTCCAGGGTGGCAATGCGGGCTGTGAGGTTGTTGCGCGAGTGCTGAAACCGGGAGCCTACCCCGCGCCGGTTCACGTCGTTCCCGAACTCAGTCGAGTTCTGGTCGCGGTTGATTTCAGCAATGCTGTAGGCAGCTTCCACGTCGCGGTACTCAAACTCACGCGAGTGTACCAGGCCGCCCAGCAGCTCCAGCCGCAGGTTGCGCAGTACATCGTGGCGCAGGTTCAGCCCGCCCTGGTACATATCATATTGCATCCGCTCCCGGCCCGCATACCCAACGTACAGGCGGGAAAGCTGGTTGGTGGCGGTACTGAACGTACTCTCCCCACTCTCCGGGTTAAAGCGAAAATCGTTGTGGGCAAAGGTGTTGAAGATGCCTAACGAAGTTCGCTCCAGGTTGTCCTTCGGCCCCAGATTCACCGTAATCAGGCTCTGCCCGTCGTAGAAAGTGGGGTTGTAGCCCCCCTGCTGCTGTTGCAGCGAGTTGAACACGTAAGTCGCATTCTTGTAGCGCACCCCGGCCAGATAATTTACCCGCCGGTTGGCCGAGGCCGCCTCGGCATGAGCCGTACCGCCCACCAGACTGGCCGTGGCTGAGCCGGCAAATGCCCCCGGCTGCTTGTAGGCAATATCCAGTACCGAGGACAGCTTGTCGCCATACTTTGGCTGCCAGCCTCCGGTCGAAAATTCAATTTTACTGACCAGATCGGGGTTGATGAAGCTCAAGCCTTCCTGGGCCGCCGCCGTCACCAGAAACGGCCGGTACACCTCAAAGCCGTTCACGTACACCAGGTTTTCCTCGTAGTTACCGCCCCGCACCGAGTAAGTGCTGGTCAACTCATTGGTGCTGGCTACGCCGGGTAGGGTTTTAAGGATGGCCGAGAAGTCGCCGAAGGGCGAAGGAATTTCCTTGGCCGTACGCGGCTCCAACTGCAGAATGCTCACCTGCTCGCGGGTATCGGTGGCGTCGGAGCGGCCCCGCACCGTCACGTTGCCCAGGGAGCGGCTGTCTTCCTGCATGGTGAGCGTCAGTTCCCGCTGGCTGTCGAGGTTCAGGGTAATTCGCTCGGTGCGGAAACCCAGCCGCCTGATGACCAGCACGGGAGCTTTGCTGCTCAGGGGCCGCACCACGCTGAGGGCAAAACGGCCCCGGTCGTCGGTACTGGTTCCGCCGGGCATACCCTCCACTCCTATGGCCACCTGCTCCAGCGGCTGGCCGGCTGCCGTGCGTACAGTGCCGGTAACCAGCACGCGGGCGGTTTGCCCAGCCTGGCCCATAGTATCCAGACTCACCAGCAAGGCCATGGCCGTAGCCACGGGCAGCGGCTGCAGCAGTAACCGCAGCCACAACGCTGGGTAAGCCGACTGAACGCGGAAACGTACTGGCATCCGCACGGCTTAGTTGAGGTCTTCCGGGATGGCTGGGGTGGCCAGTTGCTCGCGCATGCGGGCCAGGGTAGCCACCGGATCGGGGGAGCTGAACACGAAGGAACCGGCCACCAGTACATCGGCCCCGGCTTCCACCAGCGCCCCGGCGTTGTCGAGGGTTACGCCGCCGTCAATTTCAATGAGGGCCTCCGAGCCGCAGTCTACCAGCAGATCCTTCAGGGCAGCTACTTTGCGTAGCGTATTCGGAATGAAGGCCTGCCCGCCGAAACCCGGGTTTACCGACATAATGCACACCAAGTCCAGGTCGGCGGCAATGTCTTCGAGCAGATGCACGGGCGTGTGCGGGTTCAGGGCTACCCCGGCCCGGCAGCCCAGCTGCTTGATCTGCTGAATCACGCGGTGCAGGTGGGTGCAGGCCTCATAATGCACGGTGATGTTAGCCGCCCCGGCGTCGCGGAAGGCACTCAGGTAGTGCTGGGGCTCCTCAATCATCAGGTGCACATCAATGGGCTGCTTGGCATGGCGATGCACCGCCTGTAATACGGGAATGCCGAAGGAAATATTAGGCACGAACCGGCCGTCCATCACGTCAAAATGCAGCCAGTCGGCGGCGGAGCCAGCCAGACGCTCGATTTCAAATTGCAGGTTGCCAAAATCGGCGGCGAGAAGCGAAGGGGCCAGCAGCGGGGCCATACGACGGGTCGGATTCATACCGCGAAAGTAACTGAATAACGGAGGATAGCGTAGCACGGCGGCAGAATAGCCAGCCGGGTGGCCCGGCAGTTGTCGTTCGACTCAGGACCTCAACGCGCCTACCACGGCAGTTCGTACCGGCAGATGCAAAAAAACAGGCTGCTGCCCTAGGGCAATGGCCTGTTTTTTTATAGAAGTGAGAACTTATATGTGAGAATTGTACCGAGTAAGGCGTTGAGCGACGTCCTCTCAGTTCTTACTTCTCATATCTTGTTTCTCACTTGGTAGCCGGCTCCTTGTCCCAGGCGCGCCAGTCGAGCTTACCGTCCTCGGTTTTGCGCAGGAACACGGTTTTATCGTCGTCGGCGCGCTTGCCGAAGGTCACGTCGCCCCGGCAGTCCAGGCACTTGAGGCTGGTATATTTAAATTTATCCTGGGCCACGCGGGCGGTGAGGTCGAGGTTATCGGAGCCGCAGAGGCCGCACTTGGGCACATCCGGAAAGCTGAGCCGGTCATACTCGGCCACCACTTCATGGAAATTGGCGCCTTGCACCGTGAAGTGAAACTGCCGACGCCCGAGGCGCTTGGTGACCATCATTTGCAACATGGGAGAGAAAAGCTAAAAGTGAATAAAACGAAATCAGGGTTTCAGACGGACAACAAGAGCAGCCAGGAAATCATTGCCAATTTACTAATTTTATTTGCAATTATTCAGCCAATATAAGTAGCAAATCCCTCCCGCTACCTGTCTCAAGATACGCAACGGGTCGTTTCCACACATAAAAAAAGCAGACCTCACAGTCTGCTTTTTTTACGTTGCTTTCACCTACTTATCAGATCAGAGTTTCACAAACCGAACGGTGCGCTGCTCGCGCCGGTTGCTGACGGTACAGGTGTACACACCTTTGGTGAGCACACCCGGCTGCAGCCGCACGGCCGCGGCCGTAGTAGGGGCAATCTGTTGCTCGGAAACCAACGCCCCCCGGGCGTCGAAGATGCGTACCTGCAACGGCGTGGCCTGGAAGTCAACCGCCAGTTGCAGGTACAGTTCGTCGTCCTTGCTGGGATTGGGGTAGATGATCAGGTCCTGACGCGGGGCGGGCGGGGCAGCAGCCAGCGGCGTGCCGGGATTAGCCAGATTATATGCCCGCACGAAGTTGGGAATACCGTAGCCAATATCGTCGTTAGGGGTGGTGGCACGGGTACCGGAGCGTTGCAGGAAGCTGATGACCTGCTGGGCCGTGAGCGTGGGGTTGGCCTGCCAGAACCCGGCCACCAACCCCGCCAGCACCGGGCAGGAATACGATGTACCGTTGCCCCGGGTAACTACCCCGCCCGGCGACACAATAGCCGTCTGCACGCCCATTGCCGCCAGGTTGGGTTTAATTCGCCCATCGGCCGTGGGCCCGCGGGAGCTGAAGCCGGCCACCACGGCCAGCGAATCGGTAGCCCCTACTGTCAGGATGGAATCGGCGTCGGCGGGAGCCGTGATGTAGCGCCAAGAGCCGTTGCCCTCGTTGCCGGCCGAGCTGACCACCACCATGCCCACGCGGGCGGCTACCGTGGCGGCACGCGTAGAAATAGCCGTGCGCCCGTTCATGCTGGCGTAGCTATAATCAATAGAAGGGAAGTCGAAAGTGCTATAGCCCAGCGAGGAGCTAATCACGTCTACGCCCGCCGAATCGGCCTTTTCGGCCGCAATCAGCCAGTTGGCTTCCTCAATGGGATGCTCCGAGGATACGTCTTCGGTGATGAACAGCCGGAAGGTAGACTTGGGCGCGGTACCGATGTACAGTCCGGTTTCGTTACCGCCGATGGTGGACAAACAGTGCGTGCCGTGACTGTCGCGCAGGAATACGTTCGTGGACTTATCCACCACGTTGAACGTGCCAGCCAGCCGGTTTTCCTGGATGATGGAGCGGAAGGCCGAAGCCGAATTTACGCCCGGAAAGCCGCCATCGAACACGGCAATCTGCATGCCCTCGCCCCGGAAGCCGGCGTCGTGCATCTGTACGGCCCCTACCATCTGGGCCTGGGTGTAGGCTTTGCCGTACTGGCTGCGTGTGCCACGCTCCAGCGTCTGCGGATCGGTGGCATCCTCACCTTTGGGTTTACGGGTGCCGGGCAGGCCCCGGTTCAGCGTCTGGGCTGAGCGCACGCAGGGCAGCGCCTGCACCTGTTGCAGCGTGGCCGAGTCGCAGGCCACAATGGCCGCGTTGAACCAGCGCGACGTGTACCAGAGCTGCGCTCCGGCCACAGCCTTCACCTGCTGCACGTAAGCGGGCGAAACCGGCAAATCACGCGGAAGGATAGCAATGCTCTGCCGCTGCCGCCGCTGAATGGCGCGGGCGGAAAGGAAGGCTTGGGGGTTGGCGACGGTGTAGGGCGTACCGGCTTTATCTTTAAAATAAATCAGGTGCTTGCGCACCGTGCCGGTGGTTTTGGCAACCGGATCAGCCGGTGGTTGCTGCGGGCCCGAATCGGCCAGCAAAGGAAGCACGGCCGTCAGGCTCAGACCGGTAGTCAGGAAGAGGCGGGATAGAATCATTCGGAACGCGAATTGACGTGCCGGAAGATACAAACGAATCCGGCAAATACACCCGTTCTGGCATGAGGGGCCGAATCCTGCACGCGGCCGGACGCACAACGCCCCGGCAAAATGCAGTGTTGCGCCGGGGCGTTGCTGCTACCTAAGTTCAGCGGCTATTTTCCGCTTTCAATCAGCACCTCACTGCGCGACTGGCCCTGGTAGTTCAAGCTAGGGTTGCAGCCCAGGGCGCCGGTATTGTCGCAGTGGAAAAACCGGCGGCGCACCCGGTACACTGGGCCGGTACCTTTGGCGAAGGTGGTGCGCAGAATGGTGGTGTAGGCGGCATTGACCTCCACGGCCACATCGTTGATGGTCGTAACCGTGTTATCAAACGAATACACTTTGCCGCCGCGCGTGATGCTGAAAGGCTGGCCTACGTTGCGGTAAAAACGATTTTCGGCAATAATGGTATCCTGAGCGTTGAAGGCATTGATGTTCCAGACCTTGTCTTCCCGTACCGGAAATACCAGTTCCACGCTGCGGCGGTTGTTACGCTGTTCAGTAAGATGCTGCGCCCCCACCGTCACGGTCAGCACTGAATCCATGGCCCAGGCATCGGTGGCCGTAGCGCGGCGCGACCGAACGATGCGGTACACCGGCTGGCCGGTGGCATCGGGGCTGAGTTCAGCTTCTACCTGCTCCCGGAACTGAAAGCGGCTGGCCGTGGGCACGTTGTTGCGCCAGCTGGTATCGGCCACGTCATAGATGCGGTACGCCCCTACTTCCAGCGGATAGTACGCCGGGCCTTCGTTGGGCAGTACTTCCGTCTCGTTCTGGCAACCAGCTGCAGCTGCCAGCAACAGGCCCGGCATCAACCAGCCGGGTACTTTGCCCAACACGGAGGAATAAACTGAATAGCTCTTTTTCATAATAAGGGAAGTAGCGTCCTGAAAGTACTACAGGTTTGGGAAGAATTTATTGCTGCCTCAACGTACAAACGGCCCGGACAAGTGCCCGGGCCGCCGACTTATTCCGGCCGCTTAGCGCACGGCCACTGCCTCGGAAGGCTCCGGGATTTCGCCGATGGTATGGCGCTCAATCCAGCCACCGCCCAGCACGTCGTTGCCCTCGTAGAACACGGCGGCCTGACCCGGCGTCACGGCATGCACGGCTTCCTCAAAGTACACGTAGATTTTGTCGCCCTTCTGCTCTAGGAAGGCCGGGGAACCATCATGGTTGTAGCGAATTTTGGTGGTGCTGGGCACCAGGCCCCGGCCTTCCAAAGAGGCAAATTTGCCCATATTGAGCTTGCCCACCACGGTGCGAGTGCTAGCCAAGTCATCGAAATTGCCGAGCACCACGCGGTTGGTTTCGGGGTCGATGGCCGTCACATAGGCCGGGAAGCCCAGGGCCACGCCCAGCCCCTTGCGCTGCCCGATGGTGTAGAACGGGTAGCCCTCGTGCTTGCCGATAACGGTGCCGTCGCGCAGCACAAACTCGCCGCCGGCCACGCGCTCCTCCAGACCCGGCACCCGGCGACGCAGGAAGCCACGGTAGTCGTTATCCGGAATAAAGCAGATTTCGTAGCTCTCGGGCTTGTTTACCAGCTCGGTGAAGCCCCGCTCCCGGGCAAAGTCGTAGATGGCCGTTTTGCGCAGCTGCCCCAGCGGGAACAGCGTGCGGGCCAGACTTTCCTGCGTGACGCCCCACAGCGCATAGCTCTGGTCCTTATTATCATCAAGGCCCTTGCTGATGACGTAGCGGCCGTTTTCCTCGCGCACCTGGGCGTAGTGGCCGGTGGCAATGAACTCGCAGCCGAGCTGGTCGGCGCGGCGCAGCAGCGCGTCCCATTTGATGTGGGTGTTGCAGAGCACGCAGGGGTTGGGCGTGCGCCCGGCCAGGTATTCCTCGGTGAAATTGCTGATGACAAAGTCACCGAATTCGTCGCGGATGTCGATGATGTAATGCGGGAAGCCCAGTTCCACGGCAATCTGGCGGGCGTCGTTGATGCTGTCGAGGGAGCAGCAGCCGGTTTCCTTCTTGCTGCCGCCCGCCGAGGCGTAATCCCAGGTTTTCATGGTCATCCCGACCACTTCGTACCCCTGCTCGTGGAGCATCACGGCTGCCACGGAGCTGTCGATGCCGCCGCTCATAGCGACGAGCACCCGTCCTTTCGTTGTATTCATACGTGAATCAAATTGCGCCCGAAGCGTGAAAGGTTCCGGCCGAAGCCGCAAAGATACGGGGTTGAATTTTGAATGATGAGGGCTGTCGTCCTGAGCAGCGCGGAGGACCTTACTTATACCTCGTTCAGAGGCAAGCAGGTCCTTCGCGCTGCTCAGGATGACACAACAGTCAACTATCAACATATTTCCTCCGAATATTGCAGGCGCAACGCCGACGGCGAAGCGGCGTTTTTTTGCCTGTCATCCTCATATGCCTTTTTTATGTCCTTACTAGTTCCCGTGATGGTGCGCGGCATCAATAACCTGTCCGACGCCCGGTACTGCGCCGGGATGGGGGCCGACTCCCTCACCTTCCGCCTCGACCCGGCCTTTGCTGATTACCTCACGCCCGAGGCCGTGCAGGAACTCAGTGGCTGGGTAGCCGGCGTGCAGCTCATCGGCGAGTTCGATACGCTGCCGATGGAGGAAATCAACACGCTGGTGCAAAAGTGCGGGTTGCACGCGGTGCTGCTGCACCGCCGCCGCCCCGCCGACGAGCTGGCCCAGCTAACGGTGCCGGCCCTCAAGCTCACGCCCTGGGTACAGGATATGATGCCGGAAGATGTGGATTTGCGCTTCCGCGAGCAGGCCCCACACTACCTGGGTTTCGTACTGGCCACACCGCCTTCGCCCCTGCCCAACGCCGCCGAACTACTACGCCTCACTGAGCAGGCCCGCACCTATCCGGTCTGGCTCGGGGCCGGTTTTTCCCCTGATAACCTGCGCGGCTTCGTGGAAAAAGTGCGCCCCGCTGGCATCGTGCTACAAGGCGGCGACGAAATCAAGCCTGGCCTGCGTGATTTTGACGAGATGGAAGCAGTATTTGAGCAGTTGGAAGAAGAATAAGCACTCCACTACCCCCAAAACAGCGCAGCCCCGAGAGTGTACTTTCGGGGCTGCGCTGTTTTCAGGCGTCAGGCCATCACCGTCAGCAGCGAGTAGATGGGCTGGGTGAGATTTGGCGGGCCCTGCAGTTGCAGGTATCGGGCGGCTTCGGCCGGGGGCAGACTTTTGGTGAACAGTCGCCAGGCTACGGACCCATCCAGCACAATACTGGCCGCTACCGGCCCCATATAGTCCTGGCCCAGCTCCCAGCCGGCCAGAGTACGCCGCAAAAACCACGCAGCGGCGGTAGGACCGGTAATCTGCACCCGCACCACCGTACCCGGTTCGGCGGCCACACTGCGGTAATGGTGGGGCAGCGCCTGCGCGCAGGTTTTCAGAAACGGCTCGTACAGCAACGGCTCCAGCAACGGCCCCTCCTGCCCCACGGCCTGCCGGATCTGCTGCTGGTGGTGCCATTTTTCAGTGTACTCACGGGCTATGTGGAAGTGGTTAGTCGATTCCGCTTCCCCGGCCCAGGCCACGGCAAAGGCGGCTGGCGCGGCCGGGTCGAGGCTGGTCAGGAAGCCGTTGTAGGCGGGACCGGTCAGCTCCAGCAGGCCCGTTACCAGGGCCGGACTCAGCCGCTGTCCGGCCTGCACCCAACTATTGTTTAGGCCATTGAGGTAGTTTACCACATCGGTATAGGCCCCGCTGGCCGGCCCCGAACCGGCAAAATATCCGTCGCGCAGCATGGAAAGGGTACGTAGGCTGCCATCGAGCAGGTGCAGGGCCACAGCGTGTACGTTCCAGCCCGGGGCCAGCGTGGGCCGCTGCCAGTCGGTTGGACTCAGGCTGCGCAGCACGTCCAGCAAAAGGGTATCTAAAACCGGAAAGAGCGGCAGGGTTTTGGGAATAGAAACAAGCTGCATCGGTCAAGTTGTTTGTCTGCCAAGTATAGCAAAAAGGGCACGACCTGCATTGGCCACGCCCTTTTTCCTGCTTTTAGGATGTACCAGGCTTAACTTACCTGAAACTGCAGGTACTTGATGGGCACGCCTACTGAGCGGTATTTGCGCTCGAAGGTGGTCTGGATGTCCTCGGCGTGGGGCAGCAGCTCGGGCGTAGCGTACAGGTCTTTGGTGTGGGCCAGCACGGTGGCCCCGGGGCGCTGCTGCACGGTTTCGAGGGAGTAATCAAACAGGTCCCCGTTATCGGTTTTGAGGTGAATCAGGCCACCGGGGCGCAGAATCTGCTGGTACAGATCGAGGAAGCGCGGGAAGGTGAGGCGGCGCTTGATGTCCCGGTCGCGGGGGCGTGGGTCGGGGAAGGTAATCCAGATTTCGTGCAGCTCGCCGGGGGCGAAATGCGTGAGCAAATCGTGGGCACGGGTGCGCACCCAGCCTACGTTTGTAAGGCCCATTTCCTCGGCCCGAGCATTGCCCCGCCAGATCCGGTCGCCCTTAATATCGAGGCCCAGAAAGTTGCGTTCGGGGTAGCGCTCGGCCAGGCCCACGGTGTACTCGCCTTTGCCGCAGCCCACTTCCAGGGTAATCGGGTTCGGGTTCTGAAAAAAAGCCTCGTGCCAGCGGCCGCCGAGTTGTTGGTAGGTGTCTTTCCCGGGTTCTACTACACTGGGCCGTTCGGCATTCTCGGCAAAGCGCTTCAGTTTTACTCGACTCACTCTATTCGTTTTTAGTTGTTTGTTTTTCGTTGTTCGTTGTTTGGTCTTGGCAGTTGTAAACCGTGGATGCGCCTTGCAACCAAGGAAAAACGAATCACCAAAAACGAACCACGACTTTACAGCTCCTCAATCTCCGCCACCACAAAAGTACTGCCTCCGATGAAGACCACATCATCCGCGGCGGCGGCGGCGCGGGCGGCGGCTACGGCGGCCGGCACTAGGCCGTACGCGCGGCCCATCAGGCCCAGGGCGGCGGCACGTTCGGCCAGCTCTTCGGCCGGCAGCGCCCGCGGAATCAGGGCCTGGCAGAAGTAGTAAGTGGCTTCCCGGGGCAGCAGGGCCAGCATCTTGCGCACATCCTTATCATTGACGACGCCCAGCACAATGTGCAGCTGCCGGTACGGTAGCCGCGCCAGCTGCCCGGTGATAAAGCGGATACCTGCCTCGTTGTGGCCCGTATCACAGACCACCAGCGGCTTGCGGCCCAAGATGGTCCAGCGGCCCCGAAAGCCAGTAAGGCGGCGTACGTCACGCAGCCCTTCCCGCACGGCCGCTTCGCTGATAGCAAAGCCCTGGCCGCGCAACTCCTCCACCACGGCCAGCACGCCGGGAAGGTTCAGGCGCTGATAATCACCGGCCAGGGCCAGCTCCAAGTCGTCCAGATACAGTACTTCGTCGCGCAGTACGCGCAGGCGCTGGGTGGATTCGTCGGGGGCCGGCTCCTGCTGCAGCTCTACGTGAAAGCGCGCATCGGCAAACAGCAGCGGCCCCCCTTCGGCAGCGGCTTTCTGGCGGAATACGTCGGCTACCTCGGGCTGGGTCTGGCTGATGATGGCGGGTACACCGGGCTTGATGATGCCGGCCTTTTCGGCGGCAATGAGCGGCAGCGTCTCGCCCAGCAGGTTCTGGTGGTCGAGGCTGATGTTGGTGATAAGCGACACCAACGGCCGGATGATGTTGGTGGAATCGAGCCGCCCACCCAGGCCCACTTCCACCACAGCCACATCTACCTGCTGCTCGGCAAAGTAGGCAAAGCACAGCGCCACGCACATCTCAAAGAACGAGGGCTGCGCCTCGTCAAACAGCCCGCGCCAGCGCGCCACCCATTGCACCAGGTAGCCGGGGGCCAAATCCTGGCCGTTGACCTTGATGCGCTCCGTGAACTCCCGCAGGTGGGGCGAGGTGTAGAGGCCCACCTTGTAGTCGGCGGCCTGCAGAATGGCGGCCAGCAGGTTGCTGGAGCTGCCCTTGCCGTTGGTGCCGGCCACGTGCACGCAGCGCAGTTGCCGCTCGGGGTTACCCATGGCGGCGGCCAGGGCCTCGGTGCGCTCCAGCCCCGGCTTGTAGCCAGCCTCGCCCACCCGCTGGAACATGGGCAACTGCTGGTAGAGAAAGTCGAGGGTTTGCTGGTAGGTCATGGGCCAGAAATGCGCGGGTGGACTGCAAAGGTAGCCGACTCGGCCACTTGCCCGCAGCCCCGGCCACGCAAAAGCGCCACCCCGGGACCGGAGTGGCGCTTTTGCATGGTTCAGGTTAAGGTTGCGGCCTACCGCACCGTGAAGCGGAAGGTGTAGAAGCCGGTGGCCCCGCCCTCGGCCGAGCTGGTGCGGCGAAACTCCAGCTTTAGCAGCTCGTCCCGGCACACTCGTTCCTGGGCCGCCGATACCGTGCCGGATACCTTCGTCACGGATTCGACTTCGCCATCGGCGTTGATTTTGATTTTGAAGCGAACGGAACCCGAGTTGTTGTCCAGCGCCGCTACGGTGGGCTTGCTGACGATGGCCCAGCCGGCCATTTCCAGGCCGCCGCTGCCGGGGCTGGTGCCGCGGCCGCCGCTGCCCGGCTCGCCAGAGTAGGCTGTGCCGCCGTAAGTGCCGCGTGGGTCGCCTTTGTCGCCCACGGTGCCGGGGTTGTCGCCGTTGTTGTTGCCGGTGGGCGCGTTACTGGTGCCGTTCACGCCGTTGCCGCCGCCTGCGTTGCTATTGGCGCGGGGCGTGAATACGGCGCGCTGATCCACCTTGGGCCGGGGCGGCTCGGGCTTCACTTCCTCACGCTGCGGGGCGGGCTTTTCTACCGGCGGGGCCGTGACGGGGCTTTCCTCAGCCTCGCTGGTCACCACGCGGGCCTCGCTGGGCGGGGTCGGGTCGGGCTGGGCGGTGGGCTGCGGGGGCGTGGGGTCAGGCTGGGCGGCGGGCGGGCGGCTGTCCTCCCGGTTCTGCGACTCGTTGGCCGGGGCCTGGCTCTGGATGTCGCCGGAGCCCACTTCGTCCACGCCGTAGTTCAGCTCCACCCCATCACCACCGAGGGCTTCCAGGGGCGGATCGGGCCCTTTGAACACGGTAAAGATAAACAGCGCCGCCAGGGCCGCGTGCAGGGCCACGGTGCCAATCAGAGCCTCCCGCCGATGTTCTTCCCGGTATTCCATGGTTGATTCAGTTGTCAGTTTCGAGTTGCCGGTTGCCAGTCTAGTCTCCGGAAAAAAGGCTGGCTGATCATCAAACGTTATCTACACCAAAACCATTACCTGACTGGCAACTGACAACCCGCAACCGGCAACTCATTTTCCTTGCTGGGCCTGAGTGGCCATGACCATCTTAATCTTGAGGCGGTTGCCGATTTCGAGGATGTCCACCAGCTTCTGCACATTCAGGGAAGCATCCACGCGCAGCACGGCGGTGGGGCTTTCCAGACCCTGCGTGCGGCGTTGCAGCTCCGCTTCCAGCTGCTGGGCTGTGGTGGGCTGGCGGTCAATGAAATAGGACCCGCTGGCATCCACCGAGATGGTAATGGGCTGCTTCATCATCTGCTTGCTGCTTTTGGCGCTGGGCAGCATGAGCTTGATGATGTTGGGGTTCACCATCGTCGACACAATCAGGAAGAACAGCATCAGAAAGAACATGATGTCGTTCATCGAGTTGGTCTCGACGTGAGAAGAAAGTTTACGGCGCCGGCTGAGGTCCATGCGGTGAAATTGTGAAAGGTGAAGTTGTGAAAGGCAAAAGCGTAGAATGAACCGATAGTCAACTCACAACTTTGCCTTTCACAATTTCACCTTTAGTTGTCCTGCAGAATATCCATGAACTCGATGGCGGAGTTTTCCATGCGGAAAACCATGCGCTCGACCATAATGCTGAGCCAGTGGTAGCCAATGTGGGCCACGATGCCCACGATGAGGCCAGCCGCCGAGGTCACCATTTTGGTGTACAGACCACCCGAAATCTGGGCAATGCCGAAGTCGCCGGTGGAGCTGATGGCGTAGAAAATCTTGATTACCCCGATGATGGTACCCACAAAGCCGAGCATGGGGGCCACGCCCGCAATAATGCCCAGCACGTTGATGTTCTTCTCGAGGCGGGCAATTTCAATCTTGCCTACGTTTTCCACGCTGGTTTCGATTTCCTTGAGCGGCAGCCCAATGCGGCGGATGCCCTTCTCAATCATGCGGGCCAGCGGCGTGGGGTTCTGGCTGCACAGCATCTTGGCACCTTGCAGGTCGCCTTTCACCATCAGGTTGCGGATGCCGGGCATGAAGGTTTCGGAAACGGCCCCGGCCTTGCGGATGGTCAGATACCGCTCCAGGATAATGTACACTGACACGAACAAGAGCAGAAACAACGGCACCATAATCCAGCCCCCGGCCAGAATCAGGTCGATGAGCGAGAGGCCGGGCGCGGCGGCGGCGGCCGCGTTGGCGGCCGTGGCGGCAGAATCAGCAGCGGCGGCGGGCGAGGCGGCGGGAGCCGCGTCCCCTACCTGGAGTTGCAGCAGCAAGGAAAGCAGGTGCGTCATGCGTGGGGTTGGGTGAGAAGCAAAAGAATAGCTAAAACACACCGGCCGTAGTGAATAGGGCCTGCGCGTTTTAGCTATTCTGCATTTCGAACTATCGGGTCAAGTGAGGTACTAGTAGTTTTTGATCCACAGGTCGCCGAGGCGCTTACGCAGCAGGTTGGCCTGCCGGTCAGCCGATGCGCGGTCTGGGAAATCGGCTACCGACAGCATGTACTGGCGGCTCCCGAAAGCGGGCAGAATCACGCGGGGCTGGTGCCCCAACCGCAGCAGCGCCTGCCGGCCCTTCTCGGCGTTGGCCAAGCTGGTGTACGAGCCGGCTACGATGAAGTAACGACCCGTGCGGCTTTTAATTGTCGCCGATTCGGCCACGTTGGTTGCATTGGCGGCGGCGGCTTTTTCCCAGCCGGGCGCTTTGGTGGCGGGCTTGGCCGCTGCTTTGGCCTTAGCCGTCTGCACAACCGGAACTGCCCCAGCAGGCTTGGCAACAGACACTACGGACGTTGCGGCAGGTTTGGCTACCACGGTTGCTTTCACGGCGGGTCGAGACACCACCACCGGCTTCGTGGCTGGCGCAGTAGCTACTGCTACGGGGGCCGTAACGGGCGCGGGCGTTTCCGGAGCCGGGGCTGCGGGCGTCATGTCAGGTGCGGGAGCAGCGGCCAGCTCCGACTCGGAGCCGGGGTTGCCCAGCGCCGCCTGCTGCCGCAGTACGGGCTGCGCTACCGGCGCGGCGGCGGGAGCCACGGCGGCTACTGGCAGGCGCAACTGCTCAGGCAGATACCCGAAAATATCCGCAAAGAAGTAGTTGGCCGACAGCACCAGCCCCGCAATAACCACGGAGCCCACCGTGCGGAATGCCCGCGTGGCGCGGTTGGAGCGGGAAGCCGCCAGCAGCGGAGCCGCCGTCGGCCGCTCGCGAGCCAGCAGCGCATCGGTGGCGCGCACCGGCCGCGACACCAGCTCGGGTAGTCCGAAACTGGCGCTCAGCAGGTTCTGCCCCCCGGTATACTCAAATTCCAGCCCCCGGCCCGGCGTGCGCCGGAACGTGCCGACGCCGCTCAGCTCGGTCCGCATGCCCGTTTCCAGCTCCTGCTCCATCCGCAACACGGCCTCGCGCACCAGCTGGCGGGCCTGGGCCGTGCTCAGGTTCAGCTTGGCACTCAGCGCATCCACCAGCAGCCCGTCGTTGCGGGTGAGCGATTGGTTAAAGGCCACGCGCTTGGCCGGGGGCGTCAGGGTGTGGCGCACGGGATGAATCCGGGCGGGCGCGTACTCGGCAATCAGGCCGCCAAAATCGGGAATGATGATGCAATCATGGTCCCGGAGCAAGGTGCGGATATGGTCAGAAAGCATTCGGTTGCGGGTGCTGGTAAGAAGAAAACGCTGGGCGGAAGACACAAAAACACCGGTCATCCTGAGCGCAGCGAAGGACCTTGCCCCGGTAGAACAGCCGTATCAATGCGGCATTTCAAGCGGGCAAGGTCCTTCGCTGTGCTCAGGATGACAGATGGTTAAGCCGGAATTTCCGCATTACATCAGCGTCAGATTAAAAGTCATACGTGACACCGGCCAGCACGTTGATTCCCTTCACCGGATAGTTCAGGAACCGCTCGTACTTGCGGCCAATGAGGTTGTTGCCTAAAGCAAAGATGGACAGATTTTCCATAATGCGGTAATCGGCCCGCAGATTCAGGTCGATTACGGAGTCGGTGGGGCGCACGGTTTCGCGGTACGGCAGGCCCGCGCCGGTGGGGCGCAACAGGCCGGTGCCGAAGCTGGAACTGTAGGTGTACAGCTCGCCACCCACCAGCAGTTTGTCGTAGAAATTATACGTGCCGAACAGCACGCCCTGGAAGGCCGGGCGGTGGAAGGGCTTGGCCAGCGTCTTCACGTTGTAGCCGTTGTAGTCGGCCTTGAAGCCCAGGCGGAACTGCTCGGCGGCGTTGTAGATGATTTCGCCGTGCACGTTCACCAGCTGGGTGGCCTTCTTATCATACACCAGGTCAAACTTGCTGGAGTCGCGGCGGGAGTTGTTGTAGAAGTACAGGTTCCGGTCGTTGCTGAGCGTGACGCGGGCATTCACCTCCAAGGCCCGGGCCGGAGCGGCCTGGAAGCCGAAGTAGAGCGTGGGCCCGCGGCGGGTGTCGGCCACGCGCACGTTGGGGGCCAGCCAGGGGTTTTCGGTGGTCAGGTCGTATAGCGTCACGCGCTGGATGCCCCCGCCCAGGCCCGCGTAGGCCACCAGCTTATCCTCCGTCACGGTGTAGGCCGCCCGCACGGCCGGGTAGGCGTTGAACTGCCGGGCGTTGCCGATGGTGTCGCCGGTGTAGCCCAGCGTGGCGCCCACCGACAGGGCCAGCCGGTCCAGGGTCAGCTCGTAGGCGGGCGTTACCTGCACGAAGGGCCGGCTCACGGTGAGCGAATCCTTGTGGGAGATGAACGACACGTCGCCGTTCACGCTCACGCGGCTGGTTTCGCCCAGCGTGTAGCCCGAGCGCAGGGTGGCGTACACATTGCTTTCCCGGGCGTTGTAGAAATCGGACCAGTAGTTAAAGCCCAGGCCGAAATCATACTGGAAAGCGGCATCCTTGGCCCGGTTGCGGGCATACACCTTGATGGCGGCGCGCTTGAATACCTGCTTGATGCTGTCGGCCTTGGGCAGGTCGCGCACGTTGCCGTTGTAGCCGTAGAAGTTGTACCGCTCCCGGCCCACGTCCACCTTGGCACCCAGCACCAGCGGGCCCTGGTACGTTTCGCCGTTCAGGCCCAGGCTGGTCTGGCTCTGGCCGGAGTTGCGGCGGTTCACCGGCCCGTTGGCAGACGACAGGTGCTTGAAGTCGAGGCCGTAGCTGCCGGATTCGGAGCGGGTGTTGTGCAGGTAGGCCCGACCGTAGACGGTGCCGTAGTTGCCCAGGGCGGCCTTCAGGTAGTTGCCGGTGAGGGGAGCCAGCTCTTCCTGCCGGATGGTGAGCACCCGCACCGAGGGGTTGAGCTTGTCGGCGGGCAGGCGGAAATCCTGGAAGGAGTAGTTGACGGGCTCGGCGGATTTGGCCGGGGCTTCCACCTTCACCTTCTCGAAGTTGCGGGTAGCCTCGGGTAGTTCGTTCACCCGCTCCTTCACAATCTCAATTTCGGCATCCTCAATCTTGCCGCGCGTCTTCTGCGCCCAGGCATCGGTACCGTGGGCGGTGGCAGTCAGCAGGGCCGCAGCGGCCAGCAGTTTGTGGGTCATATAGGGACTTAGGGACTTAGGGACTTAGGGACCTGGCAGACGTTTCGGCGTCAGGCAAGGCGGGCAGCCTCCTACCCTATTCTTTACTGGTTGTCAATGTATTGAATCCGTAAGCCTGAAGTATTCCTGCGGGCTTATTGGCCGGTATAGAGACGCGACACGTCGCGTCTCTATATCGTTCTACTCCTCCCGGGGCGTGGTGCTGGGGTTGCTGGTGGTGTCGGCGGGCTGCACCTCCGAGGGGGCCAGGGAGTTGCGCACCGGCGTTTTGCCCGGAGTGGTTTTGCCGGTGGGCTTGGTGGTAGTACCGGGTTTGGTAGTCGATTTAGGCGGGGTAGCCGGGGCCGACTTGGGCGTGGTTTTGGGCGGGGTCGGGGCCGGCGCGGCGGGGTCGGCGGGCAGGGCGGCGAGGCGCTCCTTGGCCCCGACCACCACCTCGGCTACCGGGAATTTGTTGTCGATGATGGAGTTGAGCGTGGCGCGGGCCTGGAAGATTTCGTTCTGCTCCCGGTACACGTCGGCAATCAGCAGGAAGGCCCGGCCCAGCCACAGATCGTAGTTGGCGAAGTCGGAGTTGCTCTTGTAGGCCGCGTCCAGGGCTTCGGGGTACTTCTTCTGCTGGTAGAGGGCGCTGGCAATGAGATACTGGGCTTCGGCCCCGCTTTCATCCTTGGCGGTAGCGGCGGCCGTGGTCAGCTCGCCGATGGCCTGCTCCAGGCTGCCGGCTTTGTAGCTGGCCTTACCCAGGTACAGCAGGGCCAGGTTGGTGGCGTTGAGCGAAGCGCCGCCCTGGGCCTGCAGCTCCTGGGCCACCCGGCGGGTGCCTTCCAGGTCGCCGGCCTCGTAGTAGCTCTTCATCAGCCCAATGCCTGCGTTGGCCACCTCGCGCTTGTTCTGCGACACTTCGCGCAGGCGGCCGTAGTACTTGGCGGCCTCGGCGTAGTTCTTGTTTTCAAACTCCAGGTCGGCCACCCGGCCCACGGCCCGGTTCACAAACTCGCTCTTGCCTTCCTCCACCACCGCTTTCAGGCGGGGCAGCGCGTCGGTTTTGCGGCCGGTGCGCAGGTAGGAGTCGGCTAGGAAGTAGCGGCCGTCGGCGGCCAGGGTGGTGCTGGGGTACTGCTGCAGGTAGCCTTCCAGGCGCGGAATGGCCTGGGCGTACTTCTCGGCCAGGTACAGCGACTTGGCGGCCTCAAACTCCACGCTTTCGGTGGCCTTGCTATCGGGGTTCTGCTGTTTGAACTGGGCCAGGTACTGGTCGAATTCCTCCGTTTTGCCCTGGGCGCTCAGGCTTTCCTGCAGGCTGTAGATGGCGCTGCTGGCGGCCTTGGTGCGCGGAAACTGGGTGAGCACCCGCTTGAAGTCCTCGGCGGCCTTGTCGTGCTGGTCCAGGTTCTGGTAGGCCACGCCGCGCTTCTGCAGAGCCTGCGGAATCAGGGCCGAGTTGGGGCGGTTGTTGATGAGCTTGGTAAAGCCATCCACGGCGGGCTGGAACGAGCCGGCCTCGTAATCGAGCTGGGCCTGCTGGTACACCGCGTCGTCGGCGTAGCGCGAGTTGGGCGAGGTTTTAAGCAGGGTGCTCAGCGTGGCGCCGGCTTCCTCCCGCTTGCCCAGCAGCCCCAGCACCACGCTTTTCTGGTAGTAGGCGTAGTCCTTATCGGCGGCGTTGGCCTGAATGACTTTGTTATACTGGTCCAGGGCCTGCTGGTACTGTTTGCCGATGTAGTAGGTGTCGCCCAGGCGCAGGGTCACGTCGTAGTAGTTGGCGTCGGCGGGCTTGGCCACGGGGTCCTGCAGCCAGGCCTGGAACTGCTGCCGGGCCCGGTCGTACTGCTTGGTGTTGTAGTAGGCGTAGCCCAGGCCGTAGCGGGCCTTCTGGTCGAAGTCGGTTTCGGAGGCCGAGCCGGTGCGGGCCGTGCGGGCGGCGGCGGTGTAGGCCGTAATGGCGGGCTGGTACTGCTGCCCGATGCTGTAGATTTCGCCTTTCAGTACCTGGGCGGCGGCGCGCAGGGCCTCGTCCTCGGGGTATTTCAGGCTCTTATCGAGCACCGGCAGGGCGTCCTGGTAGCGGTTGTCGTTGTAGAGGGTGGCCGCCTGCAGGTAGGCTACGCGCTGGTACGTGGCGTTGAGCTTCTGGCTCCGGTCGTCGAGGTTGTCGAGGTAATTGAGGGCCTGAGCGTAGTCGGAGGAGTTGAGGAAGCTCTGGCTTAGGATGTCATCGGCGGCGGCGCGGTTCTTGGAGCGGGGGTACCGCTTGCTAAATTCGCGCAGGGCGTTGATGACTTCCTGGGTGTTGCCCAGCTCGTAGCTTATCTGGGCGTACTTCAACGTAGCGTTTTCGGTAATCACCTTGTCGAAGGTGAGCTTGCGGGCCGCGTCAAACGAGTTCAGAGCCAACGGCTTTTGATTGGTTTTGAGGTAGCTCAGCCCCAGGTGGTAAGCCGCGTTCTGGCCCAGCGAGTCGCGGCGGGCGGCCACGCCCTTCAGGTTGCCGATGGCGCCCTTAAAGTCGCCTTGCTTGAAGTTGGCGTACCCGATTTTGTACTGCACCTCGGGCTCGATTTTCTTGCGGCCGGCGGCGTACTTGTCGAAGTACTCGGCGGCCTGCTTGAAGTCCTCCTTCTGATAGTAGGCGTCGCCCACCAGCAGTTGAATCTCGTCGGCGCTCTGGGGCGGCGGGGTCTGGCTCAGCACCGGAGTGGCGTATGCAATCAGCCCGTCGTAGTCGCCTTCCTTGTAGTAGATTTGGCTCATCACGGCCGGCACCACGGGCTTGTAGGCGTCGTTCTGCTCGGCCACGGCCAGGTCCTTGCGGGCCCCGGCGTAGTCGCCGGCGCGGTAGGCCAGGTAGCCGGCGTAGTAAGAGCTGGCGAAGCGGTACTGGTGGTTGCCGGCTTTGTTGCGGTCAAACTGCAGCTTGGCCTTGTCGAACTCCTTCTGGGCGAAGTAGGCGTAGCCGAGCTTAAACTCGGCCTCGGCCCGCTGGTCGTCAGTGAGGTTATCGGGGCCCACCTTCTGCAGGTAGTCGATGGCCCGCACGTAGTCCTTCTTGTCGAAGTAGAACTTGCCCAGCTCGAAGTAGGCCTGGGCGGCTTTGGGGTGGGCCGGGTTCTGGGTGGCGAAGGCCAGGATGCGGTCCTCGGCGTCGGGGTGGAATAGGTAGAGGCCGGCTACGGCGTAGTAGTACTCGGCATCCTGGGTGCGGCCGGGGGCCAGCTCGCCGGTGCGGCGCTGGGTGAGGTCGAGGTAGCGTTGGAAAGCCTGCTGGGCCGCGCCGTACTTGCCACGGTCGAATAGTTCGAGGCCTTCCTGGAAGTGGCGTTCATCAGCGGTGAACACCTGCGTTTGCTGGGCCGAAGCTGCCAGGGGGGCGGCAGCGGAAAGGGAGGCGGCCAGCGCCAAACGGGGTATAAACTTCATTGCGGGGCGTTACGGGAAACGGCTTACGCAGCCGGATATGGCCAAAAGTAGCGAAAACCCGGCTTGGGTTGCGGCGGGAATTGCCTTTTCGCTGCCGATAACGCCCTAAGCCACCCGTTTGGTGTAAGTTAACCGTCCGTGCAGGGTACCGCCTTACCTGTCTGCACCCGCTTATATCCCGCTTTCACCGGGCTACTGCGTAATCAGCAGCGGTTATGGTGTAGCTGAATCGGTTGGTATGCTCGCCCAGCGCTTCTACCTGATACTGCCCCAGTGACAGCAGATTACGCACCGGCTGACACTGTTCGGCCTGTTGCGCCTGGAGGCAGTAGTGCAGCTGCTGCTTTCCATCCTGAAACACCAACCGGACCGAATCACCCTGGGAAAACAGTTCCGGATAGGCGATGAGGCCCGCTCCGCCGTAGCTGACCCGCTCTACGCTGGCAGCATGCGGCAGCGACAGAATCAGGGGAGGCTGCTGCCGGTTCTGCGTGCGGTACACTCGCACTTCCACATCCTGTCCCGACTGGTTCGTAATGGTAAAAATTCCTTTCTGCTCCTCTTCGCCGATTTGCTGACAGGCGGCGAATGAGGCTACGAGGCTAGCCGCAGTGGCGTATTGCAGATACTTTTTCAGCATAACTATGGAGTAATAGACCTAGTGAACAAGCCGCAGCGGGGGTAGCCAAAAGTATAGAAAAATGCCCGCAGGTTGCGGCGAATCCATTTTTTGTCCTGGTAGAACGACTATTACCTCGGTTTCTTACCTAGTTTTACTGGCTTTTTCCGAAGCAGTTTGAATTTCCACATCTACATCCCTCCTTTATTCAGCGCTTTCTATGCGTCAACGCTTACCTCTTTTCCTAGCCGGTAGCCTGCTGCTGCCGACTCTGTCGGGCTTCGCGCAGTCTTTCCCGGTTTTTCCGCAACCCATCGGCTACGGCGTCGGCTCTCCCTACCCCGAAACGCCCCGCAGCGTAGTAGCCGTTGATTTAAACCGGGACGGCCGACCGGATGTGGCAACGGCGAACCTAGTGGGAAGCACTGTAGGGGTACTATTGAATGGCGCTACCAGTACACTAGGGCCCGTGACTACTTATGCCGTGGGGAATCGGCCAAACGCTATTGTGGCCGCTGATTTTAATGGCGACCTGTACCCCGACCTAGCCGTAACATCCTACGGAGGGCAGTCGGTATCGGTGTTGCGCAACGACCGTTCCGGTCGCTTCAATGCGGCCGTCAACTACCCAACCCCTAACAATGCCGCTGCCTATGACTTGGCGGCCGGCGACCTGACGGGGGATGGCCGTCCGGATCTGGCCGTCCTCAGCTCCGCGGCAGGAACTACCCAGCTGAGCATCTTAGCGAGCCTGAGCAACGGGACGTTCGCGGAAGCCGGGACCCTGCTCACCCTGCCCCAGGGGGCGGAGGGCATTGCCATAGCCGATATGAATGCCGATGGTAAGGCGGATGTAATCGTTTCGAATGGTGCCACGGCTACCTTTGAAGTGCTACGCAATGCCGGCAACGGCGTACTTACGTCCGTGGGGCGCTATCCGGGCGCGCAGGACGGGATAGAGCTATTGGTGGCTGATTTTAACGGGGATGGCCGCCCGGACGTGGCGCAGGCCGACTTTGCCAACGCGGCCACTATTACCCTGGCCACGGCCACCGGCTTTGCGGTCCCTGTAAGCTACCCGGCCGGCCTGGGCTCTACGGGCATTACCAGCGCCGATGTGAATGCCGATGGCTTTCGGGACGTCATCGTATCCAATAGCCGCAGCAACGACGTCACCATCCTGTTGGGCTCGGCTACCGGTGCGTTTACGTCGGTCGGTTCCTTTGCCGCCGGAGTAACGACTTATGATGTAGCCGTGGCGGACCTGACGGGCGACGGCCGCCCGGACCTGGTTACGGCCAATTACGTCCAGACGGTTTCCCAGTCGCTGAGCGTGTTACCGGGCCTGGGCAACGGCCGGTTCGCCGCCGCCACCTCTACTGCTATCAACGCTCCCAATGGTCCGCTGCGGCTGGCCCAGGGCGACCTGAACGCCGATGGGCGGCCCGATGTGGTAACGGTAAGCGGCCTTTCGCCTATGGCCAGCAACCTAGCCGTGCTACTCCGTCGGCCCGATGGCACCCTAGATCCTGCAGTTACCTATCCGGTTGGCAGCCAGCCCGAAGCGGTAACGCTGGCAGATGTAAATGGCGACGGCCGGTTGGATGTGGTAACGGCGAACCGCGGGGCAGCTTCGCTCTCGGTCCTGCTAAACCCTGCCGGAACGGGCGTACTTTCCCAGGCTACGACCATCAGCGTACCGGGCAACCCCACAGGTGTGGTAGCCGCCGATTTCAATGCGGACGGCCGCCCGGACCTGGCCGTATCCGGGGCTACCGGCAACTCGGTGGCAGTTCTTCTCAACATCGGAAACGGCCAGTTTGCTAGTCCGCTTACACTACCGACGGGCGCGTTTTCCACTGGGCTGGTAGCCACCGATGTGGATGCCGACGGCCGGCTCGACTTGGCAGCCGCTCACTCTACCGGTCCAATAGCCGTTCTGCGGAACCTTGGTACCGGGCAGTTTGCGGCCCCCAGTGTTATTGCCGCCAGCGGGGCTCCCGTACAGATTATTGCGGCCGACCTGACGGGTGACAACCGCCCCGAGTTGCTGACCAGCAGCGAAGGCCGGTCGCCGGTGGTAGTGTTGCGGAATGATGGCAGCGGCCAGTTTCAGGTGGAGCCCCAGCCGAACGGCTTTTACTCCAGCGGCCTGAGCGTGGCGGACATCTATGGCGATTCGCAGCCGGAGGTGCTGGTGACCAGTGCTCGCAATAACGAAGTCTCCATCCTACGCAATACCAACGGCGTCCTGTCGTTTGGCGTCATACTAGTCGTGAGCGGAGCACCGTATGATGTGGCAGTAGCCGATGTAAATGCTGATGGCCGCCCCGATCTTACAGTGGCCAACCTAGGAGCCAGCGCGGTGAATACGTTCCTGCAAGGAGGCGGCACTGTTACCAGTAGCCAGACAATGGTAGCTGCTACAGACCAGTGGCTGGTGTATCCCAATCCGGCCGCTGACCGCCTGCACCTGCGCTTTTCCGGGGCTAATTTCACTTCCTCTTATCGGGCAGAGCTGTTGGACGCGACTGGCCGGATAGTGCTTAGCACTGTTTTGGACGGTCACCTATCAGCACAGGAATTACAGGTAGAAAAAATAGCCCGCGGCTCCTACGTTTTGCGGCTCACCAGTGCTTCGACCTCACTTATCCGTCACATCCTCCTTCGATAAGATCCCCTTTTTTTATTCTGCCAAACGGCTGGAATGCAAGCTCGCGCTGGTGCATTCCAGCCGTTTTTTTGTAGGCTGTTCACACTATTTCTGGGTAGTAGGCATGCTTACAGCAGGCCGTTGGCGAGGTACTACTAGCAAAGACCGGCATATGTATAGACCAACAGAGCAGAAAGAGGCACATCCAGGAATAAGGCACCAGGAATTATTATGTGTGAGTTAGAGAAGATTGGTCGCAAAAGCTCTACGCCATTACATTTAGAATCTGTCAATAGCACTTTATCACTTATGCCTCGTATTCATTTGCTACTCCCGCTGCTGTTGGCGGCATGCTCCTCGCCTGCTGTCAGCCAGTCTCACTTCCCGCATAACCCGGCCGTTTCCGATGCCCAGGGCCACCCGCGGGATTCCAGCACGTTTTATTTCCCCAAGGTAGCTATGCTACCCAGACATGTTCCTCGTACCGGCTCCCCAGAAGCCGATGAGCAGGCTGACCAAGCCAAAGACTGCCGATTTACACTAAGTAATGCCTCAACCAATTTGATCTTCTTCGGAGCGCCGGTATTGTCGAATTATTACCTGGGCCACGACATGTACCGATTTCTGTGGCTGCGTTCCTTCGAGCGGCCGGTGCTTATCACGCTTACCCGCCAAGGCAGCGGTGCCACGCTACGCACCCAATGGCTGAGCAAATGGGCTGGGCTGCCCAAGGTCCGGCTCAGCAGCATTGATTTCACCTCTTCCAACCAGTCACCGGCTGAGCGGGAACGGCTGCGGGCAGCTGATCGAGCTTCCCGCGCTGACCCTGAAGTTCTGCGCAATCTGGCCGAAATGAACCGCCGGGCCGAGCGGGTGCCGCAGTTGGAAACAACCCGACCCATCACGCCGCTGCAGTGGCAACAGTTTGAGCGACTGTTGCAGCAGTGCCGCTTCCAACAGCAAGTAACCTGCGGGCTGCATACCGTAACGGACGGAGCTTACTGGATTCTGGAGGCCCACACGGCCGGCGGCTACCACGCGGTATTCCGCCATAGCCCCGATAAGCAGGACGGCTTCCGCCAAGCCTGCGAATATCTGATTGGCTTGAGTTCGGCACGGAAGGAAGAACGATATTAAGTAGGCCGCGTCTTACTCCTCCACCCCGACTTCCTGACTTTGTTCCGCTTCCTGACCCGGCAGCGGGCCGGGAGGTGACATGCCTCATTTTAACTCCTCTCCGCTATGCGCTCGGCTACCGTGGCTGACCAGGAGCACGGCGCGGGCCAGTTGAGCTACCTCTGGCAGTGCTACCTGCACCATGCCGACTACGAGCACCCCGAACCCACGCAAACCACGCCCACCGGCAGCCTCACGACCTCGGCGCTGGGCTGCGGGGCCGAAACCTACTACTACCGCGTTGTGCTGACTGTGACGGATGCCGCCGGCCTAGCTACCACCTAGGAAATCCGGCTGAACCCGGATTGCAGCACCGCCCCGGCCTACACCTTTTACTGGGCCGTGAACCCAGCCGGCTCCTACCGCGTGTGGGCCTAGGTGTGGGAGGACAACAACGCGGAAACCTTCTCGCTGGCCCTCAATGGGCAAACCGTGCAGACGAACTACAACAGCGGCCCGGCCGGCACCTGGCAAAAGCTCGGGCCCTTTGACGTCACGGTGTCTACCGGCTCCCTACAACTCACTACATTCGACGGCATCTGCAACCTCTCAGGTCTGGAAGTCTGGTAGGCCACCGGCACGCCGGCTGCCCGGCCGCTGGCGGCGGCCACCCGCCCGACGGACGCTACCCCTCACATTTCCGCTGGCCCAGGGGCAGCTGCGCGTACCCGTGGGCAGCACCCAGGCCGAGCTGGATATTGCTACCGTACCGCTGAGCACCGGCCTTTACTATATACACCTCACCGGAGCCCGATCCTCACCCATCCAGTACAAACTACTGCATTAGTGCTACTTATTCGCGGGTTGGTCCCCTCTGCCCCGAAGAAAGGCCTGTATTTCTGCTGCTCGTGCCGCTGCCCGCGCAACGTTTCATGGAGTTTGGCACTCCAGAGAGAACATTTCCTTCTTCCATGCGCGCACTATTCATTCTGTTACTACTCTTCTGTTTGACGTTTACTTCCTTCGCTCAGCCCACCGTGCTGCACGGCCTAGTGCTCGATGCCGCTACCCAAAACCCGGTACCATTCGCCTCGGTGGGCGTGGCTGGCCGGCCCTTTGGCACGGTGGCCGATGAGGTGGGTCGCTTCCGGTTTCAGCTGCCCGATTCGGTGCAACAGCCAGTGGTGGTGTCCTGCGTGGGGTACCAAGCGCAGCCCGTGCCGCTGCGGAGCCTGCAGACGGTGGCCGAGTCGGTTATCCGGCTGCAGCCGGCCGCGCAGCAACTCGGGGCCGTTACCATCCGACCCGGAAAAGTGCGCACCCACACCTTTGGGCGCACCGCCAGCAGCACCTTCATGACGGCCCGCCTCTACACTGAGCCCGGGGCCGGGCAGGATGAGCGGGCCCGCGAGCAGGGTACCATCGTGCCCATCAGCCCCGATTGTCACCTGCGCGACGTGAACCTGCACGTGGCCTTCAACCGGTTCCGGGCGGTAACGTTCAGGCTGCTGCTGTACCGGGTGCGCAACGGGCTGCCCGCCGAGCCCCTGCCCCAGCCGGATATCCGCTTCACCGTAACCCAACCCCGGGGGTGGGTAAAAGTCGATTTGCAGCCCTATCACCTAGTCTTGCCAGAGCTGCGGGAAGTAGCCGTGACCGTGCAGTGGCTGCGCAGTGATGCGGCCCCCGATAGCGCCAAGGGCTTCGCCTTTTCGGCCGTGCCGCTGCCGGGCCACAGCATTCTTACCCGCTCCAAAAGCGAGGCCCAGTGGCAGCAGACCGCGCCCGGCTACCTCAGCCTCTACCTCACGGCCGACACGTACGCCGACACCTCCCGCGCCACCGCCTTAGCCCCCCTTTCCGACACCCCGGCCGCTGCTGCTCCCGATGCGCCAGCCCAATACGCGCTGCCGGATAGCCTCAACTACCTGCGGTACGGCTCCGGCCCGGCCCTTCCCAACTCCGCCCGCTACGGCAGCAACCCGGCCGCCGGCCACTACGTGCCGGTCCAGGGCGGGCGGCTCTATTACGAGCGGTACGGGAAGGGTCAGCCGCTGCTGCTGCTGCACGGCAATGGCCAGTCGGTGACCGCTTTCCAGTTGCAGATTGCCGAACTGGCCAGCCATTTCGAGGTTATTGCCCTTGATACCCGCGCTCAGGGCCGCAGCCAGGATTTCACCACCACGCCGCTTACCTACGACCTGTTTGCCGAAGATGTCCGTCAGCTGCTCGACTCTTTGCACCTGCAGCAAGTAGATATCCTTGGTTGGAGCGACGGCGGCAATACAGCCCTGAAACTGGCACTTGCCCACCCCACCCGCGTGCGGCGCATGGCCATCATGGGAGCCAACCTGTTCCCGACTGCCGAGGCCCTGGAGCCGGCCCTGCTCCGGCAGTTCCGGCAGCAGCTGGCAAATACTCAGCCCGCCACCGGCAACCCCGCCCGTCTGCTCCGACTGCTGCTCCAAGAGCCCCAGCTCACCTTCGCTCAGCTAGGCGGCCTTGCCACGCCCACGCTGGTACTGGCCGGGCAGCACGATGTAGTGCTGGAAGCCCACACCCGCGCCATTGCCCGGGCTTTGCCGCACAGCCAGCTGGTTATTTTCCCCGGGGCCACGCATTACGCGCCGCAGGAAGTGCCTGTGGTATTTAACGCAACAGTCCTGCGGTTTTTCCGGCAGCCGCAAGGGGCAGCAAAGCCGGTGAGTCCGTCGCGTTAGGCGCCGCCGTAGCTCAGGCGTCCAGCCGGGCCAGCGTTATCTCATCCTGGGTGAAGTCGAACTGCTTTTTATCGACCTGACCCTGGCAGCTGACGACGCGGGGCGGGGCCAGCTTGCCTTTGCGGCCGGCTTCCACCTCTACCTCGCCCGCCACCTGCACCACGGCCACTGCTTCATCGTTGCGCCGTAGCTCCCAGGAGCCTGCCGCCACGGCCCCGGTGAGGTAGCCGACGATGAACACCTCCTTCGGCGACATCTGAATAATATCAACTACTTGCATATGCGGTGAGGTCTGGAGCATGGCGGGCGGGGTTAAAAACGGCGTAAAGCTGCAGCTTTTATCGGGAAGCCGTTTTGTAGTTACTGGCACTACTGCCTCACTCCCCCTACCCGACTACCCCACCAGTTCCAGCAGCTCCCGGGGCGAGAGGGACTTGAGCAGGGCGGCATCGGTGCGGATCAGGTCCTGGGCCAGTTCCTGCTTCGACTCCTGCAGCTGGCGGATTTTGTCCTCCACGGTATCGGGGCAGATGAGGCGCACCGCCACCACGGGCTTGTTCTGCCCAATGCGGTAGGCGCGGTCAATGGCCTGATTTTCCACGGCGGGGTTCCACCAGGGGTCCACTAGGTACACGTAGTCGGCACGGGTGAGGTTGAGGCCGGTCCCGCCGGCTTTCAGGCTGATGAGAAACACCCGCACTTCGTCCTGCTCCTCAAACGCCCGCACCACGGCGGCGCGCTGCCGCGTCTGCCCGGTCAGGTACTGGTACGGAATATCGTGGGCCTCCAGCATGGGCCGGATGAGGTCGAGCATGCCCACAAACTGCGAGAAAACGAGGATTTTGTGCTGCGGAGCGTGGTTCTGAATTTCCTCCAGCAACACCGCCAGCTTGGCCGAGGCGGCACCGTAATCGGGCAGATCCGGCAACAGGGCCGGCGAGTCACAGATCTGGCGCAGCCGCGTGAGGCCGGCCAGCACGGAGGCGTGGTTGCGGGCCGTAACGTCTTCTCGCTGGCCCAGCAGCAGGTTCCGAAAATCCTGTCGGCAGGCGTCGTACACGCGGCGCTGCTCGGCCGGCATTTCGCAGTAGAGCACCATTTCCGTCTTCTGGGGCAGCTCAGGAGCTACCTGGGCCTTGGTGCGGCGCAGCACGAAGGGCCGGATTTTGCGGTGCAGCTCCCGGGCCACCGGCTCTTCCCCAAATTTATCAATGCGCGTAGCATACCGGGCCCGGAACTGCCGCAGGCTGCCCAGCAACCCCGGGCAGGTAAAGGAAAGCAGCGCGTACAGGTCGTAGGTGTTGTTTTCGATGGGGGTGCCGGTGAGTACCACCCGGCCCCGGCTGCGTAGCTGGCAGGCCGCCCGGTACCGTTGGGAGGCCGGGTTCTTGATGGCCTGGGCTTCGTCCAGAAATACGTACTCAAACTCCTGCGCCTTCAGCCGGGACAGGTCCGAAACCAGCGTGCCGTACGTCGTCAGTACCAGGTCAGCGGCGCCAAAATCCGGTGGTTGCCGGCGGCGGCCGGCCCCGTGCCACGTCAGCACCCGCAGGCCGGGTGCAAACCGGGCGGCTTCGGCCTGCCAGTTAAACACCAGGGACGTGGGCACCACCACCAGGCAGGGCCCCGGGCGGCCCTGCGCGCGCAGGTGCAGTACAAAGGCCAGCACCTGCAGCGTCTTGCCCAGCCCCATATCATCGGCCAGCCCCCCCCCGAACCCGAAGGCATCCAGGAAATTCAGCCAGTTAAGGCCCTCCCGCTGATAGTCACGCAGGGTAGCACGCAACCCGGCCGGGACGGGCACCGGCGTAATGCCCCGGAAATCGGCCACGGCCGTCCGGATGCCGGCCAGCCGGGCCTGGGCAGTAGGCATCAGTTCCTCGGCAGCGTACAGCTCCTCCACGGCCGCAAAGCCTGCAGGTGGCGTGCGGAGCTGGTTTTCCACCACCTCTCCGGCCGCAAAGTAGCGGGCAAACCGCGCCAGCCACTCGGGCGGCAGTACACCGTGGCTACCGTCATCGAGCACCACGTAACGGCGGCGGTTGCGCACGGCCTGGCTGAGCTGAGGCAGCGTGGCGTGCTGCCGCCCGAAACGCACCGCCAGCCTAGTATCAAACCAGTTCGTCTCGCTACTGACCTGCACCGACACCTCGGCCCGGTGCGGATTGAGCCGGTTGCCCTGCAGCTGCCGGAACCCCAGCACCTTGATACCGCCCGCCCGCCAGTCGGCCAGCGCGGCCAGCACTCGGTCTTCGTCGAGAAACCGGGCCCGGGCCAGATAAAACGAATCCTGGGTTTGCTGATCGGCCAGCTCGGGCCAGTGGTGCAACAGGGCGGCCGTCAGCCGGTCTTCAGCCGCACCGTCACGAGCTACCGCAAACGGCTTTCCCAGGGCATCCGTGGCCTGTAGCTGGCGTTTTGAGAGGACCGGCACTTCCCGCTCGCCGTAGCGCATGGCAGCCAGTAGCTCCACGTGGGGGCCGGCGTCGGAAAGGTAGAGCAGCGGCTCCGGCGTTGCCCCAAAACCGGCGGCGGCCAGCTGCCGACGGGTAGCGGGGCGCAGGTAGGCGTAGTGGATGTGCAGACGGTCTTCCAGCCCCTGCAGCACCTCAGCCCGGAATTCGGCAAACTTCGACTCGTGCACCAGCAGGGCGTTGTTACGCTGCTGGAAGAACTCCACTACCCGCCAGACATCCAGGTCATCGAGCAGGTACAAATCGTCGTGCAGGGCCACAAAGTACTCGTAGTGGATGGTCAGGGCCTGCAAGTCGAGGGCCTGATCCTGCACCAGCAGCTGGCCGGTTATCTGATAAAACGCGTCCTGTTGCGCTACGTGCAACCGCAGCTCCAGCCGCCCGCCGTGCAGCCGTACGGGCCGCAGCGTCGGAGCCGTCAGCTTCTCGCCGGCCGGGGCCTGATGCACGAATATGGGCAGCCCCGGTGGGTTACGCACCACGGCCCGCAGCGCCTCCACTGCGGCCGGGGTCCGGGCCTCGTCGTAGTTATGCTGAAAGCGGGCCAAACCGGTGTAGAACTTCAACTCCGCCAGGTTAGTGAGCTGCCAGATGCCATCCAGCGGGTTGAGCAGGGTAAGCGGATTTTTAAGCTTACCAGCGGCTGTCAGCGCGGCTTCGGCCAGGTGCAGGGTAAGGTGCCCGTAGTAGCGGTGGCGCGCCAGCACCAGCAGCCGCTGGCCACCCGTAGCTGCTGCCGGTGTCGGCGGCGGGGGCAACAGGCGGCGCACCATCTCCTGGTTGGCAACGGGTGTTACAGGCAGCAGATCGGGGCGGCGCGGAATGACCGTTGTCCCGGTGGCAGCATACGTCAGCTGGAAGTGCTCCTCAAGGTCTGGAGCATGCTCCAGACCGTATTCCCGGGCGGCGGCCAGCAGTTGGTTCTGGCGCAGCGGCGCATCAAAGAATACACGCAGTTCCGGGCGGTTGATCAAGGCCAATACCATCTGGGCCTGGGTTTCGCATAGGTTCTCTCCTACTGTCCCGCAAGTGCACGCCAGCGTCAGACCCGCCGCCGTCTGCTGCACCTCTACCACCGTTTCTTCACCCAAACTGCGCCTTACCAGCTGCGCGGCATTGACTTCCACTTCCAGCACGGCCAGGGCGCGCTGAACGTGGGTATCGGGCACAAAGCTACGGGGAGCAAGGCGCAGTACCTGCGGCAACGTTAGACCAGGAAGCTGCTGCAGCAGGAAAGAAATGTGCGGCGCTGGCTCGGTGAGTTGCGGCATCGATTTGTTAATTTTCCTTTTTCCAGATGCGGAGTAAGAATAGCATAGATAGAGCGGCAGCATCGAAAAAACACCTGAGTTCCTCTGCGTAGCAATCAAACCAGACTACCTATCCGCAGTATCCGCCTTGATGCGGGAATCGAACCGGAACTCCTCCCGGGCTATGATGCGGATACGCTTGAAATCGGGGTGGCGGCTGTGCAGGATATAGTTGAACTCCTGGGGCACGATGGATGAGGGCACGCGCAGCACCGCCGAGCTGCGGCGGCGGTACCAGGCGTCACCGAGGGGCTGTCACACAGCGTAGCGGCTGGCTTTTTCCCAGTTGACAGGCAACTGAGTGGGCGTAATTTCCTCGATGAGCACGTCGTCGGGCACTTCAATCACCAGCACCCGAAACTGGTCGGTGAGGCCTTCGCCGCTGCGGTGCACCACGTTTTCCAGGCAGGCCAACGCACGGGTGGCAGCCGTGTAAATCACAAACTGATCCTTGAAATTCCAACGCGCCCGGTAGCCCGAGGCGAACAGGTCATCGGCGTACTTGGCCAGACAGATGCGGTATACCAGCATGCAGATTCCCCGGTTACGACAAGTCGCCGTAGGCGATGCGCGTGAGCTCCTCAGCTACTAGGTCAATGCCGCCGCTGGTTTCCAGCAGCCGCAGCGGAATCTCGCCGTCGAGGCCGTGAGCGGGCTTATCCAGCCAGCGCAGAAACGCGGCCGCCTCGCCAAATACCTCTAGGCCCAGGTTGTAGAGGCTGATGATTTTAAGCGTTTTCTCGCTACTAGCCGCACTCAGCGGCTTTTTTTCCTGCGAATACGTGCGCAGCGTTTTGGTCGACAGCTCGTAGATAGCCTCCAGCTCGTTGGCCTGCAAATGAAACGCCTCGGCCACCTCGAAAGCCGTAGCGGCTGGTACACCCTTGCGCGCCTCCATCACCAAGGCAAACGAATCCTGCCCGGCCAGGCTCCAGGCCGCCCATTTTTTGCGCAAAGCGGTTGGTGTAGGAGCCGTGGTTTTGGGTTGATGAGCAGGTGTGGCCATGAGAAGTTCCAGTTAGCGAATCGAACTTATAGAAATTTTTCTGATTAACGAGGAAAAATTTCCTTTGGTTCTATACATCACCAATCTTGGTGCGTAACCAACAGCCACAACAAAAGCCCGCCGGTTTCAGCAAGGTAGAAACGAAACCGGGCGGGCTTTTGTTGTGGCTGGAAAACCGCCTGAGCGCCTTAGATAGCTACGCTGTTCAGAGCTTTTTCCAGGGCGGTGTCCTGCACCCCGGGTACGGCAACGCCCTCTACCCGCGCCACGGTTACATCGGTCATGCCAATGAAGCCCAGCACGGCTTTCAGATAGGGTGCTACAAAATCGTAACCAGCGGCCGGCCCTTCCGAATAGATGCCGCCGCTGGACATGGCCACGTACACTTTCTTGCCCGTTACCAGTCCCTGCGGAGCTCCATCAACATACTGGAACGTGATGCCGGCGCGGGCAATGTGGTCAATCCAGGCTTTGAGCGTGGACGGGATGCCGAAGTTGTAGAGCGGCGCGCCGATAACGATGACGTCGGCGGCCTGCAGCTCAGCAATGGCATCGTCGGAGTGACGGGCGGCTTCCTGCTGCTCGGGCGTGCGGTTGGCGGGCGGCGTGAAGAAGGACTGCAGCTTGGCCTCTTCCAGTTGCGGGAAGGGATGGGTAGCAAGGTCCCGGGTGGTTACGGTGCTGCCGGGGTTGGCAGCCTGCAGCTTCTCGATAATGCCGTTGGCCAGCTTAATGCTGAAGGAAGCGCCGCCGCGTGGGCTGGAAATGACGTTCAGAATGTTCATGCTACTGATTTTTAGAGATGTAAGAAAAACTCCCCGGCCTTGCGGAAGCACGTCGAACCCGTTCCGTAGGTGCGGCAGCCAAGCCTGACTGCCGGCAAGCCAAGTCATTTATCCATGTCTGTACATCAAATGTATACACATTGTTTTAGCTAATCATCTTTTTTGCTTCGGCACGTGCTTTTGTTACTGAGCAGTCCGGAGCTGCTTGCCGTGTACGTCGTCCCTTCCGCCACTTTAAGCTACACACAGCCACCGCCAACCGGCATACAGTGCCGCCGCCAGCAACAGCCCGAAACAACCGAGCCGGCGCGCCTTGTCGCCCATCATCAACCGCTGGGTATAGACGGCCGCTGCTGGTTCAGGCAGAAAATACCCCCGCCACGCTCCTTCCGGCTCCGACAGCACCCATACCTCCCGGCACGTCGGGCATGCATACCGCACGACCGGGTCCGACGCAGCCGGCAGCAACGTCAGCGGCTTGCGGGGCAGTTGTTGCGCAAACGCCTCGTATTCCCACCACGAGGGAAAGCCGGATACTCCGGCCGGGAAGCAGTCAGGGCACATTTTTTCGGGAACGAGGTTTCAGAATGAAGTGGCAGCAACCGCCTGATGTAGATACGCGACCTACTGCCCCACCACCGCGTGCAGCGGCACCGGGTGGATGATCAGCCAGATTAGCTCCCGCAGGATTTCCCCGTCGGTCATGGAGCCCGAGTCGATGCCTTTGCTTTGGGCGTCGGCGCGTCTTATTAAGTGCACAATGTCGCGGGTGCGGTGGAAGTCAAACACCTTCAGGCCGGTCTGGTAGTCTTTGCGCTGGATGGGGAAGCGCAGGCCCATTTTCAGCCAGTCGGCTTCCGAGGGGTTGGGATTCTGATGCAGCGCCAGCAGCCGGGAGAAGTAGTTGAACAGCAGCGTCAGGTTCGGGATGAGCGGGTTGTTCTTGGGGTTGGCCTCGAAGTAGAGCAGGATGCGGTTGGCCTTGAGCACGTCGCGGCGCACCAAAGCGCTCTGCAGTTCGAAGATGTTGTACTCCTTGCTGATGCCCACCATGCGCTGCACCAAGTCCTCATCGATGCTGTGGCCGGGCAGCAGGTTGATGAGCATCTTGTCTACCTCGTTGGTGAGGCGGCCCAGCTCCCCGCCGATGTACTCAGCCAGCATAACCGTGGCCTGAGGCGTAATCTGCTGGTTTTTCGAGCGCACGTAGGTGCTCAGCCAGGGCGCCACTTGGTTGTCGTAGAGCTTCTTGCTGGTCATGAGCACGGTGCCGGCGGGCGCGGGCTCCTTTTTGTCGCCGGCCAGCAGCTTGCCCAGCTTCTTGCGCGCATCCAGGGTTTTATGCTTGTAGCAGAACACCAGCACAGTGCTCTGCAGCGGGTTGCGCAGGTACGCCTCCAGAAACGGCCACGACTTTTCCGCCTCCAGGTCGGCCACGGCCTGGGCCTCCTTCACGATGACCACCGAGCGTTCGGCCATCATCGGGAAGCGCTTGGCTTGGCCCAGGATGCCGGCCACGTCGGTATCCTTGCCGTAGAGCACCACTTGGTTGAAGCCTTTGTCATGCTCGGGCAGCACGTGCTTTTCCAGCAAATCAGCCAACAGATCAATGTAATACGGCTCCTCGCCCTGCAGGAAATACACGGGCGCGAACTGCCGCTGCTGGAGCTGCTTCAGGATTTCGTCGGGTGTGAGGGTCAAGGGGGAAGTTGTGAAGTTGTGAGGTTGTGAAGGCCAACGGGGCGCTATTCCGCCACTGCTTTCACTTGAACGACAAATGTACCACAGGCCTTTTTACCTTTGCGCCTCTTACTTGCGTGAGTTGGTCGTGTCTATAACCGCCGCCTGATTCACAACTTCACAACTTCACAACTTCCCCCTTGAACCTAATCGACGAACTGCGCTGGCGGGGCATGTTTCACGACATGATGCCCGGCACCGAGGAGCACCTGCTGAAGAACGCGCCCATCACCGGCTACATCGGCTTCGACCCCACCGCGCCTTCCCTGCACATCGGCAACCTGGCCACCATCATGTTGCTGGTGCACTTGCAGCGCGCCGGCCACCGGCCCCTGGCACTAGTGGGCGGTGCCACCGGGATGATTGGCGACCCCTCGGGCAAATCAGCGGAGCGCAACCTGCTGGATGAAGACGCCCTGCGCCGCAACCAGGCCGGCATCCAAGTCCAGTTGGAGAAGTTCCTGGTGTTCGACGACTCGCCCACCGGGGCGCAGGTAGTGAACAACTACGACTGGTTCAAGGATTTTGGCTTCTTGCAGTTCCTGCGCGAAGTGGGCAAGCACCTCACCGTGAACTACATGATGGCCAAAGACTCGGTGAAGCGCCGCATCGGCGGCAACGAGGAATCCGGGGCCGATGGCATCAGCTACACCGAGTTCAGCTACCAGCTGCTGCAGGGCTACGACTTCTTCCACCTCTACAAAGAGTTGGGCACCACTCTGCAGATGGGCGCTTCGGACCAGTGGGGCAACATCACCACCGGCACCGAGCTGATCCGGCGCATGTCGGGCGGCGAGGGCAAGGCCTACGCCCTCACTGGCCAGCTCATCACCAAGTCCGACGGCACCAAGTATGGCAAGAGCGAAACCGGCACCGTGTGGCTGGATGGCGCCATGACCTCGCCCTACCAGTTCTACCAGTTCTTCTACAATAGCAAGGATGAGGACGTGCCCCGCCTCATCCGCGTGTTCACGCTGCTCCCGCAGGCGGAAATTGAAGCCCTGGAAGCCGAGCACGCCCAAGCCCCGCACCTGCGCACTCTGCAGAAGGCCCTGGCCCAAGACGTGACCATCCGCGTGCACGGCCAGGCGGCCTACGAAGCGGCTGTAGCGGCCTCGCAGGTGCTGTTCGGCGGCGGGGAGCTCAGCAGCCTCGACGAGGCCACGCTGCTCGACGTGTTTGCCGGTGTGCCCCACGTGGAGGTACCCCGCGCCAGCCTTGCCGAGCACAACGTTATCAGCCTGCTAAGCGACGCCACTAACGCCGTCATCTTCCCCTCCAAAGGTGAGGCCAAGAAGATGATTCAGGCGGGCGGCGTGAGCCTGAACCGCGCCAAGGCCACTTTGGAGCAGCAGGCCACCGAGCTGCCGCTGCTGCACGACAAGTATGTAGTGGCCCAGAAGGGCAAAAAGAACTACTACCTGATCAAGGTAGTGTAAGTACTCACCCGCCAAGAGCCCATAACACAAAGAGGCCCTGTCGATAGTAGACAGGGCCTCTTTTCGTAAGTACAGTGGCCACGCAGAGCGCGGCCCGGCATTACTTCTTTTTTGCCGGTGCAGCCTTTTTAGCGGCAGCGGGAGCGGCTTTCTTGGCAGCCGGAGCAGCTTTGGCCGGAGCGGCTTCGCCAGCGGTGTTCTTGGCGTTCTGCACCTCGGTGCGGATGGTCTGGGCCATATTTTTCAGCTCCTGCATGCCCTTGCGCACGCGGGTGCCAGCGGCCGAGTTGCCCTTGTCGTAGAACTTCTCGAAGTCAGCTTCCAGCGACATCACGAGGTCTTTCAGTTGGCTAAAGTTGCTCATTTTGGGAGGGGTTATTTGGTGTGGAAAAAAGTGTTTAACCGGCCCTAATATACAGGGATTTCAAATACAAGCAAGTCGGTGAGTTTTTTTCTCAATCCCCTTTTTCAGCCGCATAGGGGCCTTTTTACCCTCAAACCGACTCACTCTACCCCTCCTCATGACCGGACAATACCCGGAATAGTACTAAAGCAAAAAGTCAGCCCCCGGGATGGAAGCTGACTTTTGTACTTAGCAAAGCCGTAATTAGTCCTGGAGGCCGGCAGGCACTTCAGCTTTGGAATATAGTCCTTTCGAGAGCTTCTCCTGCACCGCCTCGAAGGCTTTGATGGTCACGGCCACATCATCGAGCGAGTGGCTGGCCGTGGGGATGAGGCGCAGCATGATAACGCCCTTCGGCACCACCGGGTACACCACGATGGAACAGAAAATGCCGTGATTCTCACGTAGATCGAAGGTAATCTGGGCCGCGTCGGAGATTTGGCCGGTCAGCAGCACCGGCGTTACGCAGGAGGTGGTAGTGCCCAGATTGAAGCCCTTTTCGCGCAAACCGCTTTGCAGCGCCCGTACGATGGTCCAGAGGTTTTCTTTCAGCTCAGGCTGGGTGCGTAACAGCTCCAACCGCTTCAAAGCGCCCACTACAAGCGGCATGGGCAGGCTTTTGGCGAAAATCTGGCTGCGCATGTTGTAGCGCAAATATTCAATTACGTTCTCGGGACCAGCTACGAAGGCGCCGATGCTGGCCATCGACTTGGCAAACGTCGAAAAATAAAGGTCGATACCGTCCTGTACGCCCTGTTCTTCGCCCGTTCCGGCACCCGTAGCCCCCTGCGTACCGAAGCCGTGAGCGTCGTCTACGAACAGGCGGAACTGGTATTTCTCCTTCAGTGCAATCACGCCCCGCAGGTCGCCCTGGTTGCCCGACATGCCGAATACGCCCTCGGTAATCACCAGAATAGCGCCGCCGGTTTCGGCAATGATACGCTCGGCGCGCTGCAGCTGCTTCTCCAGGCTGGCCATGTCGTTGTGCACGTACACGAACCGCTTGCCGGCGTGCAGACGAACCCCGTCAATGATGCAGGCGTGCGACTCAGCGTCGTACACAATTACGTCGTGGCGGTTCACCATGGCGTCGATGATGCTTACCACGCCTTGGTAACCGAAGTTGAGCAGCATGCAGTCCGGCTTCATTACAAACTCGGCCAGCTCGCTTTCCAGCTGCTCGTGCAGGTTGGAGTTGCCCGACATCATGCGGGCGCCCATGGGCAGGGCCATGCCGTACTCGGCCGCGCCATCGGCATCGGCCTTGCGCACCTCGGGGTGGTTGGCCAGGCCCAGGTAGTTATTGAGGCTCCAGGTAAGCACTTCCTTGCCGCGGAAAATCATGCGGGGCTTAATTTCGCCTTCCAGCTTAGGGAAAGCGAAGTAGCCGTGCGCGTAGTGTGAGTGGACACCCAGCGGGCCGCGGTTGGCGGCAATCTTCTCAAATAGATCCACGAGGGGACGGGTTAATGTGAAAGGAAACGGGCGGTGACGCCTGAGCGCTAAACCACCGGGGAATGTACAAAGTTATGGCAATCCGCAAAGGTAAGCTCCCCCGGGCCGCTATCCAACCTTCCGGGAATTGGCCGGCGCGGTTTTCTGGTCCGGTCGGAATGGCGTTTCTTTGGGTATTGAACGCCTGTTACCGCCAACAGAAACGTCATGCTGAGCTTGTCGAAGCATCTCTACCGCTTCGTTGCAATGCTAACCCAACGAAGCGGTAGAGATGCTTCGACAAGCTCAGCATGACGTTTCTGTTTACATAATCCGACTCCACTCCCACCCGCTCCACCTCTCTCCCGATGAAAAAAATAACCAAGCTGCTCGTCGCCAACCGCGGCGAAATTGCGTTGCGCGTGCTGCGCTCGGCCAAGGAAATGGGCCTCCAGACCGTAGCCATCTACTCTGAAGCTGACCGCAATGCCCTGCACGTGCGCTACGCCGACGAGGCCGTGTGCGTGGGCCCGCCCGCCAGCAAAGACAGCTACCTGCGCGGCGACAAAATCCTGGA
This sequence comes from Hymenobacter swuensis DY53, assembly GCF_000576555.1. Taxonomy (NCBI): domain Bacteria; kingdom Pseudomonadati; phylum Bacteroidota; class Cytophagia; order Cytophagales; family Hymenobacteraceae; genus Hymenobacter; species Hymenobacter swuensis. The sequence goes on along the minus strand of NZ_CP007145.1, from coordinate 2,432,603 downwards.
AGTCTGCAAGCAATTGGGCGTCGATGCCATTCACCCCGGCTACGGCTTCCTGAGCGAAAACGCCGAGTTTGCCCGCATGGTCACGGAGGCCGGGCTGATTTTCGTGGGTCCTTCGCCGGAAGCCATGAACGTGATGGGCGACAAGCTTTCGGCCAAGCAGGCCGTGAAAGCCTACAACATCCCGCTGGTGCCCGGCACCGACGAAGCCATTTCCGACGTGGAAGAGGCCAAGCGCATTGCCGCCACGGTGGGCTTCCCCATCCTGATCAAGGCCTCGGCCGGCGGCGGCGGCAAGGGCATGCGCATCGTGAATTCGGCCGAGGATTTTGAGGAGCAGATGCAGCTGGCCATCAACGAGGCCACCTCAGCCTTCGGCGACGGCTCGGTGTTCATTGAGAAGTTCGTGACCGGCCCGCGCCACATCGAAATTCAGGTCCTGGGCGACGAGCACGGCAACATCGTGCATCTGTTTGAGCGGGAATGCTCGATTCAGCGCCGCCACCAGAAGGTGATTGAGGAAGCGCCTTCCTCGGTGCTCACGCCCGAGCTGCGCGCCGAAATGGGCCGTTGCGCCGTGGACGTGGCCCGCGCCTGCAACTACACCGGGGCCGGCACCGTGGAGTTTTTGCTGGACGACCAGCGCAACTTCTACTTCCTGGAGATGAACACCCGCCTGCAGGTGGAGCACCCCGTGACGGAGCAGATTACGGGCCTCGACCTGGTGAAGGAGCAGATCAAAGTGGCCCAGGGCCTGCCCCTGGCCTTTAGCCAGGACGACCTGACCATCACCGGCCACGCCCTGGAGCTGCGCGTGTACGCCGAGGATCCGCAGAACAATTTCCTGCCCGACATCGGGACGCTGACCACCTACGTGCGCCCCCAGGGCCCCGGCGTGCGGGTGGATGACGGCTTCGAGCAAGGCATGGAAATCCCGATTTACTACGACCCGATGATTGCCAAGCTCGTCACCTTCGGGGCCACCCGCGAGGAGGCCATTGCCCGGATGCTGCGCGCCATCGACGAATACCAGATTACCGGCATCGAAACCACGCTGGGCTTCGGCCGCTACGTGCTGCAGCACCCGGCCTTCGTGAGCGGCAACTTCGACACCAACTTCATCCGCGACCATTTCCCGGCCGACGCCCTGAAACCTGCCGCCCCCAATGAAGCCACCGCCAAGCTTGCCGCCGTCCTCACCGCCATGCTCCTGATGGAGAAGAAACCCGCAACTCCCGCCGCCGATGCGCCCGCCGCTACCGGCTCGGCCTGGAAACGCAACCGGCTGGGGGCTCGGTAGCGGAAATTCGCACGCACGAAAAGGCCGCCCGGTTATGTAACCGGGCGGCCTTTTTGTGCGTGCGAATTTGGTGGTTAGTCACCCATTGTGTACGCGGCAAAATTGGTAGGATAATCTGGGTTTTGCGAAGGTGTATTGCGGTCTAACTCAGCCGAGGCTTTGAGCTGGTCGTTCACCCAGATTTCACCACGCAGCTTACTGGTTGTGCGAGGGACAATACCGGAACCGGTTGTAGCTTTATCAAAACCTAACCCAACAGCGACTTTTTCACCTGTCTTTAGATTGGTAATCTGGCCCGTTTCCTTAATTCCGTTATCAGGTAAGCTAGCGTTCATCAGGATAGATCCAAGAGGATCATTGAATCGCGTGACATGTACTGTTCCACCCGCACCTAACCCACCGGCGTCTATGCTAATCACCTTGACTTTGACTACATACTGAGGCGTGGGTTCTGGTTTGTCATCGTCCTTGGAGCCGCAGGATGCGAAAACAACGAGTAGCGGTAACAGCCAGGCGCTAACGATATGCTTGGGGAGGAATGAGGTAATCATAAGCAGCTATTTTTCAAGGAAGCAGGTTTCTCTTCCAAGTAATGAAAGTACTCAGGCAGTGGCGTACATGTGCTACCACCTATCGAGAATCAACTATTTTATCGGGTAAGTACAGCAGCTCGTTCTTGCTGACAGGATAACCGCCAAGCTAAGAGCATATAGCTTCTCACGCCAGCAGCCGCGCCTGATTGGCGGCGTTGGTCGTTCTGGGAGCAGTCTACCTCGGGTGGCTAACAGCCAGTTGAGGACCAGTAGGATTCCGTTGATAAGGGCTGACAGGGGCATCTACATAGCGTCCAACCCCGGAAGTCCGAGCATCTCTGCCACGCGCCGCGCCACCGTCGTGACGCTGGCGGCATCCGGGCCGGTGATGGTCAGGTGGCCCATTTTGCGGCCGGCGCGGGCTTCCACTTTGCCGTACAGGTGCAGGTGCGTGCCTGGCAGGCGCAGCACGGCCGACCAGTCGGGCTCCCGTAGTTGCCCGTCGGCAGCAAACCACACGTCACCCAGCAGGTTGAGCATGATGGCCGGGGAATGCTGGCGCGGCTGCGGCAAAGGCAGGCCCGCCATGGCATGCACCTGCAGGTCGAACTGCGAGGCGTCGCAGGCGTCCAGGGTATAGTGGCCGCTGTTGTGCGGGCGCGGGGCCATTTCATTGACCACCAGGCCGCCGTATTCGCTGCCGTCGTCCACCACAAAGAACTCCACACACAGCACCCCCACGTAGTCCAGATGCCGGGCAATGGCCACGGCTGCCTCCCGGGCCCGGTCGGCCAAAGCGGGCGGCAGCGCGCCTTCGTAGGCGTGCGTGACGGCCAGAATACCCCCGACGTGCACGTTGCGCTGGGGGGCGAAGCTCACCACCTGCCCATCCCAGCCCCGCGCCACCAGCACCGAGCATTCGGCAGTGAGCGGCAGCATCTTTTCCAGCACGCAGGCGGTGTGGCCCAGCTCGGCCCAGGCGGCAGCCAATGCCCCGGCAGTTTGCACGCGCACCTGGCCCTTGCCATCGTAGCCCATACGCGCGGTTTTCAGGATACCGGGTAGCAACTCGGCCCGCTCGTCCAGCACGGTTTGCAGTTGGGCCGGCGTTTCAATCACCGCATACGGCGCGCAGCTCACACCCGACACGTCGGCGCAAGCAGTGAAGCGGGCTTTTTCCTCGATGCGGTTTTGGGCAATGCCCACCACGGCCGCGCCGGGGGCCACGGGGCGGGTTTGGGCCAACGTGTGCAGAGTTTGGGCCGGCACGTTCTCAAACTCGGTGGTGATGGCCTGGCAGAGCTGGGCCAGTTGCGCCAGCCCGGCCGGGTCGTCGTAACCGGTCTGGATGTGGTGGTGGCTGACCAGCCCGGCGGGGCTTTGCGGGTCGGGCTCCAGCACGGCGGTGAAGTAGCCTAGGCGCTGGGCGGCGTGCACAAACATGCGGCCCAGCTGGCCGCCGCCCAGCACGCCCAGCGTGGCCCGCTGGCCGGCGGCGTCCGTGCTGCTCGGGAAAATCGGCGTCATGGTGGTCATATCAGCTCCCTCGCTCATAGCGGCAGCGTCATGGCGCGGGCAGCTTCGGTTTGGGCGGCGCGGAAGGCCAGCAGCTTGGCGGCCAGAGCTGCGTCGTGCAAGGCCAGTTGGCTTACCGCGAATAGGGCGGCATTGGCCGCGCCAGCGGTGCCAATGGCAAACGTGGCCACCGGCACCCCTTTAGGCATCTGCACGATGCTGTGCAGCGAGTCAACGCCCTGCAAATGGCGGCTGGCTACCGGCACACCCAGCACGGGCACGGTGGTTTTGGCGGCCAGCATCCCCGGCAGGTGGGCGGCCCCGCCCGCGCCGGCAATAATGGCCTGCAAACCGCGCGGCCCAGCCTGTTCGGCGTAGGCAAACAAGTCGTCGGGCATGCGGTGGGCCGACACCACGCGGGCTTCGTGGGCCACGCCAAATTCCGTGAGAATCTGCACGGCGTGCTGCATGGTGTCCCAGTCGCTATTGGAGCCCATGACGACGCCAATTATGGGTTTGAGGGTATTGGGGGAGGAAGTAGTACTCATCGAAATTAGTTGGTCGTCATGCTGAGCGAAGCCGAAGCATCTCTACCGCTTCGTTGAGCGGTTAGCGAAGTTCATTTTGATAGCCCGAGATGTTGTCGACGTGTATCCAAGTAGCTGTTGCTTGAAAAACAATTCCTTGTGGCTGGGTGGTGAATGTTACTTGAAAGCGCGTTCCGTCGTAAATGATACTCAAGTCGCCAATGCCATTTCCGCTAGGAATAGCGCAACGGTTTAGCTCAGTTTGACTCAAGTTTAAGCTCATTTGCACTGTATTACATTTTCGCTGTACCCATTTGATCGGGGCGTCAGCAGGAAAATCCTTCAAGTCAAAATGAAGCTTACACTGTAGGTCATCGCCACAAACAATGGCTACCTCAAACAACTGTATCTGCTCTAAGGATAGAGGTTCAGTTGGGTAGATACTCGTTATGGTTTTAGGATTCAAAACGTGCTCAATCCACATCGAGTCAGTACCCATTGAGTTCAGTATTTGCAGCCGTGCGAGCGAAGCGGTAGAGATGCTTCGGCTTCGCTCAGCATGACGTTCTGTTGCAGGCAAAGGCAGCTCCAGCTATTAACGCTCCAGCAGGATTTCCGTCCCCAGAATCACCATATCTACCCGTCCTTGCAGCGTCTGGTCGATAAAGGGCGTGTTCTGGGATTTGGATTTCATAAATTCCTTCGTAAAGGTCGTTTCCGCTTCAGTATCGAACAAAACGCAATTGGCTTCCTGGCCGACTTCGATGGCGGCTACCGGCAGGCCCATCAGGCGGCGGGGCTCGGCCGAATAACGCTTCACCACCAAATCCCACCCGAATTTGCCGGGCTCGACGAAGAAGTGATGGAGCGATACCAGGGCCGTATCCAGGCCGGTGATACCGTTGGGCGCGCTGATGAAATCCTGGGCTTTCTCGAAGGGCGTGTGTGGGGCGTGGTCGGTGGCAATGAGGTCGAACACGCCTTCCTTGAGTCCTTCCAGCAGCGCGTCACAGTCGGCCTGGGTGCGCAGCGGCGGGTTCATCTTGTAGTTGGTGTCATAGTCGCCGATGTGCTCGTCGGTGAACAGCAGGTGGTGTGGGGCCACTTCGGCCGTCACCTTCACGTCGCCGCGCGATTTCCACCAGCGGATAGTTTCCATGCCCATCTTGCTGGAAACGTGCTGAATGTGGACGTGCGCGCCCGCCGCCCGGGCCAGCCGGATGTCCCGGTCGATGATGATTTCCTCGGCGCAGGCCGGTGAGCCTTTGATGCCAAGCCGGTAGCTCATCACGCCCTCATTGAGGGCGCGGGGCCCGGCCAGCTCCGGTACCTCGCAGTGGCTGGCGAAAAACATCCCGAACTCGGTGGCATACTGCATGGCCCGCAGCAGCACCGCCGGGTCGGCGGTGGTGTCGCCGTCGTCGGTGAGCATGATCACGCCGAGCCGGTGCATGCCTTCGATTTCGGCCAGTTCCTCGCCCTCGCGGTTTTTGGTGACGCAGCCGGAGGTGTACACCGGAATGCGGGCGCGGTGCTTGGCATTTTCCAGCACGGTGGCTATGGCGGTGGCCGAATCGAGGGCCGGACGGGTGTTCGGCATCATCACCACGCCGGTAATGCCGCCGTTGATGGCCGCTTCGCTACCCGTGGTGATGGTTTCCTTGTTCTCGAAGCCGGGGGCACGGAAGTGGACGTGGGCATCGAACATGCCGGGCATCAGCACCCGGCCCCGCGCATCAATCACGCGCGCGCCCTCGGGAATGGCCAGGCTGGTGCCGATTTCTTGAATTATTCCTTCGATAATTAAAACGTCGCTCTCGACAAGTACGGGTGAATTTTCGGAGGCGATGCGGGCGTTTTGAAGGAGGAGCATGGAGTAAGGAGTGCGATGAACCGGCAAAGGGTGGGTGAAATATTCGAACTGTTGAAGATGATACTACGCGGGCGGCACCAGCCGCTACCTAGGGCATAAGCAGCGAAGAGCCGGCTTGCTGCCGGGCGGCATACGCTTCCTGCTTCGGGAAGTCCCCGCCCGGCGTAAGCCAGTCGAGCACGGCCATGCGGATGGAGATGCCGTTTTCGACCTGGTTGGTGATGAGGCTACGCTCGTAGTCCATCACGGCATCGCACAGCTCCACCCCGCGGTTTACGGGGCCGGGGTGCATGATGTAGAGACCCTTATCACGGATTTCTGCCAGCCGGGCGGTGGTGATGCCGTAGACCCGGTGGTATTCGCGGACGTTGGGGAAAAACTGCACGTCCTGGCGCTCCATCTGCACGCGGAGCAGGTACACCACATCGGGCGCCCAGGCCATGGCCGCCTCGTAGTCGGTGAAGCGGGGAATGGTGGCCGGGCCGTACTTGGGCACCAGGGAGCCCGGCCCGAGATACGCCACCTCCACGCCCAGCTTTTGCAGCAGCGTGCTGGTGGAGCGCGCCACGCGGGAATGGAGAATGTCGCCGATGATGAGGACTTTCTTGCCCCGGGGGTCAGGAAATTTTTCCTTGATGGTGAAGGCGTCCAGCAACGCCTGGGTGGGGTGTTCGTGCGCGCCGTCGCCGGCATTGATGACCGACGCCGTGGTTTGGCGGGCAATCATGGCGGGCAGCCCGGGGTGCCCGTGGCGCACGACGATGTAGTCGGTGCGCATGGCCTGCAGCGTCTCAATTGTCTCGCGCACCGACTCGCCCTTGGTGATGGAGGAGTGGGCGACGTCGAAGTTCGTAACCTCCGCCGAGAGGCGTTTGGCGGCCACCTCGAAGGAGGAGTGCGTCCGGGTGCTGGCCTCGTAGAACAGCATAAGCACCGACTTGCCCTCGAGGGCGGGGATTTTCTTCACCGAGCGGGTGAACAGCTTTTTAAAGGACGTGGATTGATCGAGCAAAAACTCGATTTCCTCCCGGTGAAGGGATGCAATGTCAAGGAGGTCTTTACGTGCCATACCGGAGGTGAGGAAAAGTGAGGTTGTCGGACTAAAACGGACAATGGAAAGTCTTATCGGCTATTCCCCAGGCCGGAGAAACGAGCTACCCGTGGAGGCCGGGGCGCCGGCCGCCGCCGCGCGTTGGGCGGAGCGGTAGCGTCCGACGAACCCAAGGGGCATAAAAAAACCGTTTCGAAATCCGAAACGGCGGCGGGGCAACAGGCAGAAAAAATAACGGAAACAGCAGCGGCAAAATCGGAAAAACCGATGGCGGCGAAGACCTTCTGGTCCACTCGCGGGTCCTTGCCGGGCAGGGTTCCACGCTTCATCAACAGGTTTTGGGGTTGAAGCATGCTGCAAAACTACGGCATTGTTACGCCCGGTAACGCATCGTTGCAGGTAATTTTTTTCCGTCCTGTTTTTCCAGCCGTTCATCTTAGCCCCAACGGGTGCTATACCACGCCGTTTTGGGAGCCGCTACTGGACCGGCCTGGAAGCGCAACAAACTGAGGTGCGGTAGAATAGACCTCCTCACTCACTATACTTCACGCCAGCAACCGCGCCTGATTGGCGGCGTTCAGCAGGGCCGGTGCATTTTTGAGGGTGGCCAGCACAACTTCCTTGGCGGCTTGCTGCAGCTCGTCGCGGCTGATGTCACGGGCTTCTTCGCGCACCAGCTCGGTGAGGGCGTGGAGGGCGAATTGCAGGGCCTGTCGACGGGGCCGCTCTGCCCGCATTTCCTGGCGTACCTCCGCAAAGTGAGCCTGAATTTTCAGCCGCCGCAGGTGAAACACCGAGTCGCTGCACACCTGGGGCTGGATGGTATCGAGCAGCTTGAGCAAAGGCAGCAGCTGGGTGGCGGTGGTAGCCGCCGCCCCGGCCAGGCGCTGGCGGCGGCCTGTAGCGGGTTGGGCGGCGGCGTCCGGGAATTGCTCAGGGCCGAGGATAGACATCAGGAGTAGCCGGGTAACGGAAGCGGTAAAGCGCGTGATTTTCATAACAAGATAGTTCACCGAAGAGAAATTACCGAAGCTTAGCCCTGCTTCAGTGTCAACTTGACCGGGTACTCTGCCGCCGCCTGCACCGGTGCCGACTTCGGGGCCAGCCAGCGGCGCAGCGCCCAGTGCGTGGGCAAATAGATGACGAGCAGCAGCGTCAGCATCCAGCCCACGAGGTAGAGCGGGGCGGGCAGCCAGGTTTGGGGGTGGGCATCATCGAAGCCGAACACGTAGTTGATGTTCACCGGAATCTTGGGGTCGGGTACGGTGGCTCCGGCGGGCGGCAGCCAGAAGTAGGCTACTAGGCACAGGCCCCAGGCCAGCAGCGTCCAGGCCGGCAGGGCGCGCCGGTCGTAGCCCAGACGCTTCACCAGAAACAGGATGAGGAAAGGCAGCCAGCCGTGGAAAAACGAGAGCCCGCGCAGAAACAAGGAGCGGTTGGGGTCGAACATGTACGACGTCATACCAATCAGGTGGGTGCCGCCCAGTTCGCCCAGAAAATCGGCGCACCACAGCACCTGGGGCAGCAGGATACCCACAGCGGCCATGGAAGCCGACAGGCGGCGCTCCGTCCAGACGCTGATGAGACACAGCAGCAGCGACACGTCGCAGAAGTACAGGAAGTTGGTGGGGCCGTAATTCACCCAGTACACCGGCACCATTACCAGTAGGAAAGCCGTGAAGGCCAGTTTCAATCCCAAAGGCAAGCGAGCAGGAACACGTTTCATGGGTACGAGGAAGTGAGGTGGGGCAACTTCCCTCCTGCCGGCCCTGAAGAACAGCCGACGCAGAAGAGATGCCCGAAGTAGCAGATTGACAGCCGAAGCGCCATTACAACTCATCCACTTATCAGACTTTTCTCTTCCTCACAAAAAAGCTTTTCAACGTATTAAAGTGAATTTATGCCCTATGTTATCAGACTTTCAACGCATCTCGCACACTCCTGCAATTCTCTTGTTCCAACTGGATTTCATGCAAAGAGCCCAGCCTTGAAGGACCGGGCTCTTTCCGTACTGAGGCAGCACAGGGTGAATAGACAGCAAGAAAATCCCCTATCAACCAGCACGTCATTCCGAGCTTGCCGAAGAATCTGGCGTGCTGAGGTTGCCAGAGTAATCCAACATCAGCACGTGAGATTCCTCGGCTTCGCTACACTACGCTTGAAATGACGTGGTTTTATCACACGCAACAGCTACAGTAGCTCCGTAATTTCCCGCACGCCCAGCGGCCGTTCGCGGGTGAAGCCTTCCCCGAACTCCACTCCTATCAGGTGGCCAAACTCCCGGGCGCGGGCTTCCATAAAGTTGCTGAACACCGGCGTGGAGAGGTAGGTACCGGGCTCGGTGCTTTCGGGGTCGTGGAACTGGGTGCGGTAGGCCTGAATGCTTTCCCACTTTTGGGGCCAATGCGCCGAAATATCCACCACGAAGTCGGCTGGAATCTGGCGGTCCTGGATGTAGTGAAACACCAGGCGCGGCCGCCAGGGCTGCTGGGACTGCCCGTCGTCGCCGAGGGTTTCAATCATGCGCAGCCCGCTCAGAAAGCACGATTCGGAGGCCAGCTGCGCGCCCCGGCCGTGGTCGGGGTGCCGGTCGTGAATGGCGTTGCAGAGGATAATCTCGGGCTGGTAGCGACGGATAGCGGCAATAACGGGCAGTTGGTGCTCCCGGTCGTTACGGAAGAAGCCATCGGGCAGGCCTAGGTTTTCGCGGGCGCTCAGGCCCAGGATGCGGCTGGCCGCTTCGGCTTCTTGGGCGCGGGTAACGGGCGTGCCGCGCGTGCCCAGCTCGCCCCGGGTAAAGTCCACAATGCCGATTTTCTTACCGGCCGCCGCCGCCGTCAGCAGCGTACCCGCAGCCGACATTTCTACATCATCGGGGTGCGCCCCAAAGGCCAGAATATCAAGTTTCATTCAGAGAGAGAAAAATAAGCCACAACAGGAACGCTGTAGCCCGGCCTGGCTCCTCCCCGCGGACGACGCCCGCCTGAGTGCCGGGCTCGGGCCACAGCTACCGGCAAAAGTAGCAGGTAGTGCGGTAGCCCGCCTGCCTGGGCCTGCTTACGGCTGCAAAGCCAGCAGCTTTTCCTGCACATCCTTATCCTCGGGATACAGCCGCAGGGCTTGCTGGTAGGCTTCAATGGCCCGGGGTTTGTTGCCTTGGCGCGCGTACAGGTCGCCCCAACGGGCGAAAACGATGGCCGACTCCGGGAACTGCTCCCGGGCCAGCGTGAGCAGGCCCAGGCAGCGGGAAGGTTGGCGGGGTGGCCGTTGAGCAGCTCGTAGGCCATGTATGTAAGCTGGTATTCGTTGAGCTTAAGCAGCCGGTAGCCAGCCACGGCCTCCGCAATGCGGCCCTGTCGTAAGAATTCTCCGGGCAGCAGATTCTCGGGGGCGAGACGGGGCAGCAGCTGGTTGGTTTCCGGAATCCGCAGGCCGGCTACCCGCCCTGCCGCGTCGCGTGTGAACACGCCGCGCATAGCGTAATCGGTGAAGGCCACCGTATCGGGGCCCATGGGGTAGGCCAGGATTTCGGCCCCGTCGTTGATGGTTTCGACCAAGTGCCCGGCCTCCCGCCGAAACGTCACGACTTCATCGGGGCCGCGCTGGTAGCGGCCGGCGTAGGCATCCAGCACGGCCGAGGCCACGGCCAGGGGCCGGATGGGCTCGGGCAGGAAGGCCGGCCAGCCGTACACGGCGGCCACGGCCCGGCGCAGCTCCTTGCCCAGCTCGGCCGCCCCGTTGTTGTTGTTCATCATAATCACCACACCGTTGCCGCCCGTCACGCTGCCGAGGGCATAGGCCAGAAAGCCGGCATTCACGCCCATGTGCTCAAAATAGCGGCTGCCCTCGTCGGTGCGGTCGGCGCGCTGCAGCAAGAAAGCCCCCAGCCCCATCTGCTCCCGGTACGTGCCCTGCGAAACATCGGCCTCAGGCGTGAGCATGGCCCGGGCCGAGGCCTGAGTGAGCACCCGGCCCCTGCCCCGGTAGGCCTGCTGCACCTCCAGCACAAACCGGGCAAAGTCGGTGGGCGTGGCGTAGAGGCCGGCCGGGACCTGCTGCGGATACACGTAGGGCATGCTCTTAAACCAGCTATTTTCGGAATACGCCCAGGCGGCGCGGGCTTCCAGGGCTGGCGGCAAAGGCTGGGCAAACGTGGCGCTGCGCATCTTCAGGGGCCGGAACAGCACCTCGTCGGTGAGGGTGGCGAAGTCCAGGCCGGTAGCATCCATCATAGCCAACTGGGCCACCAGGTAGCCCCCACCCGAATACTGGAAGCCCGTGCCCGGCACCTTGTTCACCACCACCGGCCGGCTCTCGGCCCGGGGCTGCCCGCTGAGAATATCGACCACCGAAGGCAGCGGGCCTTTCCCCGGCACAAACCCAAAGTAAGCCGACTGGCTGGTGCCGCCCTGGTGGCTCAGCAGCAGCCGTAGCGTAACAGGCTGCTGCCGGGTGAAGTCGTTTTCGGCGACCTGCCACGACTTCAGGTAGGTATTGATGGGCGTGTCCAGGCTGAACTTACCGGACTGCACCAGCTGCAACGCGGCCCCAGCCGTGACAAGCTTGGAAATGGAACCTGCCGAAAACAGCGTAGCTGGCGTTACTGGCACCCTACGGGTGGTATCGGCCCAGCCATAGGCTTTCACCCACTCCACCCGGTAGTTGTGGATGACGGCAATGCTGAGCCCAGGCACGCGGTGGTGCTTCATGCGGTCCAAGAGGTTCCAGCCCGGCAGGCCGGCTACCGGCACGTAAGGCAGCAGGCTGTTTTCCACGGCCCGGATGCGGGCGGGCACCGAGGCGGGCAAGGGCGAAGCGGCGGGAGCCTGAGCGAGACTAGGCACAGAGCCCAGGTAGCTCAGCAGGAGCGGCAGCAGTACAAGCAAGCGCATAGTAGGTAGGACTATGATGACGACAGCAAACCTAGCCGGCGGCCGTCACCGAATCGTCCCGATGGGTAGCTTGGTACTTCTTTTGGTACTCTTTGGGCGTCAGGCCGGTCTTTTCCTTGAATACCCGGTTGAAAGTAGTCTTGGGATTGAAGCCCGCTTCCAAGGCCAGAGCCAGCACCGTCAGCCGACGAGCATCGGGAGTCAGCAGGCGGCGCTTCACCTCCTCCAGCCGGTAGCCGTTCACCAGCTCGTGAAACGACTGCCCCAGCCCGGCATTCAGCAACTGCGACGCGGCATTAGGCGTCAGGTCCAGCAGCTCCGCCAAGCTGTCGAGGGTCAGGTCGGGGTTGCGGAACACATGCTCCTGCTCGAAGGCGGCCACCACCCGCGCCAGTTGCTCAGGGTTTACTTGCGGCGGCTCTTTGCTGGGAGCTGCTGCGTTTGCGGCGGGCATTGCGACTTCCGACAAGCCAGATGCCGCTTCAGCCGATGCCGCTCCGACCAAGTGCGGCACCGGCGTAGCGGTATTTTTCAGCCACCCCCCCAACGCCAGCGCATAGGCAAGCACGGGCAGCACCAGACTGGTGAGGTAGAATTTTGCCCCCCCGGCGGGCAGGTAGGCGCTGTTCACCACCGGGTCCAGGGCAGCGGCCGCGTAGAACAGGCCCACACCCAGCAACCCCGGCCGTAGCCACCGGGCCGGCCGGGACTGCCGGCTCAGAAAGCCGAGCGCCAGCCCCGCATACAGCAGCACCGACAGCACCGCCCCGTAGTGCTCGAGGTAGCGTGTCCAGGGCTTATGCACGTTCAGCCAGAACCATGTTTTGGCATCAAACGACTGCACTGCCAGCACCACGTAGAACAGTGCCTGCCCCGCCACCGGCCCGAAGTGCGGCCACCGCAGCGGCCGGGCACCGTACGGCGCCCGCACGTACGCCAGCAGCAGCGGCCCGAAACCCCAGGAGAAGAACAGCGGCGTGAAATACAGCCACTGGCTGCGGTAGTACACACCCGAGCGGCTCAGAAAATAATCAATCACCTGCAGCGTGAGGGCCAGCAACAACAGCCCCAGCCATCGGTTGCCCGGCCGGCGTGGCCCCGCCAGCAGGTACGCGGCCGTACTCAGCCCCTGCACGATGCAGAACAGGTGAAACACAAGGGCCAGATCAAGGTGGACGAACATGGGCAGCGGACAGAATATTCAGCAGCAACGACCGGTGCATGCCGTCAACACCACGGCACGCACCTGCTGCCAAAAGATAGATAATCTTCGCCACGCAGCGGGCTGATAATCGAAGGCTGAGACACCAAAAAGCCCCGCCGGATTACTACCGCAGCGGGGCTTTTCACAAATCAAAAAAGAAGCTTGTTTACTTAATCCGTAGCGTCCGGCCCACGCGCAGCACGGCGGTGCCACCGTTCAGCCGCCGGATCTGGGCCTGCGAAACCCCGTACTTGTCGGCAATTTCCGACAGCGTATCGCCACTGCGGATTTTGTGTGACACAATGCGCCGGGCCTGCGTGGGCTTGGCGGCACTGCTGCTTCGGCTACTGCTGCTGGCCGCCCCCGGCACGCTGCCGCCCCGGTACTTCAACGACTTGCTGTAGTAAGCAAACAGGCCCGAAGTAATCTGGAAGTTGTCTTTGATGAGCCGGTAATCCGGGAAATCGTACATCTGCTCCGGGTCGATGGGGTTGCCCTCGTAGCGCACCTCAAAGTGCAGATGCGAGCCGCTGCTGCGCCCTGTACTGCCGCCCCGGCCAATCAGCTGTCCGGCCTTTACAAACGTACCCGGCGTCACCAATGACTTCTGCATGTGCCCGTAAAGCGTTTCGATGCCGTTATAGTGGCGGATGAGCACATAGTTGCCGTAGCCCGAACCGTCCCATTTTACAATGCGCACAACCCCGTCAAAGGCCGCTTTCACCGAGTCGCCGGTTTCCAGGTCCAGGTCTACGCCGTAGTGCCAGCGGTAGCCGCGGAACCCGAAATCAGAGGTCAGAGGCGTTTTCACCAGCGGCATTTTGGCGTAGCGCTGCCGATCCGGTTCCGTCAGTTTCAGGTTTAGCGTATCCTTGATGCGGCGGCCATCCACCCGGTACGGGTTGATATTGTGCGTATCCCAGATGGCGTAATACCCTGCCACCTGGATCCAGGAGGAGTCAATCTGCACCTGCTCCTTTACCTCCACAATATGCTGCTCCCCCTCGTTGAGCGTGGACGTATCCTCACTCACGATAGAGAGCTTTTTAGCGGGGTTGAAGAAGATGGATTTGGCTGCGTCGGAGCCCTCGTCGGGCAGTTCCTCCGTTTCAATGAGAATGGTCGTATCAGGTCGCACGTAGCGAATAGTGGGCGACTTAATCCGAAAAAAGTCGCTCCGCTTGCCGGCCGAACCGGCTTTTGCCTTCGGCTCCGGTACTTTGCGGCGCTGGGCCAGCAGCTGGCCGGGCAAGCCTACAAACAGCCCGATCAGTAGCAGCGGCAGCAGCCATGTTTTCAAAAAATGCAGCAAGGGCAAAACAGTGAAATGGTGAAATAGTGAAGTGGTGAGTTAGTGATTTAGTGGGTTGAACGCACAGCCACCTTGAATAGTGTTTGGCGTCAAACTCACTGAATCACTAACTCACCATTTCGCCTAATGGTCGCCCAAAGCAGCTAGGTAACGCTCGGCGTCGAGGGCGGCCATGCAGCCGGAGCCGGCGGCCGTTACGGCCTGGCGGTAGGTGTAGTCCTGCACGTCGCCGCAGGCGAATACGCCGTCCACGTTGGTTTTGGCCGTGCCGGGAATGGTTTTCAGGTAGCCCTGCTCATCGTGGTGCAGGTAGGGCTGGAAGATTTTCGAGTTCGGGTCGTGGCCGATGGCTACGAAGAAGCCCTCAATGGCCAGGTCGCGGGTGGTGCCATCCAGCACGTTTTTCACGCGGGCGCCGTCCACGGCGTGCTCGCCCAGGATTTCGTCGGTTACCGTATTCCAGAGCACCTCAATCTTGGGGTTGTCGGTCACGCGCTTCTGCATGATTTTCGAGGCGCGCATCTCGCCTTTCCGCACAATCATGTACACCTTGTTGCACAGGTTGGCCAGATAGGTAGCCTCTTCGGCTGCCGTGTCGCCGGCACCCACAATGGCTACGTCCTTGCCGCGGTAGAAGAACCCGTCGCACACGGCGCAGGCCGATACGCCTGAGCCGTTCAGGCGCTGCTCCGAGGGCAGCCCCAGCCACTTGGCCGAGGCGCCGGTGGCAATGATGATGGTATCGGCCGTCAACTCCAGGTTCTCATCCACCGTCACGCGGTGCGGGTGGCCCGAGAAGTCCACCGAGGTGGCGATGCCGTAGCGGATATCGGTACCGAAGCGGGCGGCCTGCTTCTTGAGGTCCTCCATCATTTCGGGACCCATAATGCCGTCGGGGTAGCCGGGGAAGTTCTCGACGTCGTTGGTAATCGTGAGCTGGCCGCCGGGCTGCAGGCCTTGGTACATCACGGGGTTGAGGTTGGCGCGGGCCGCGTAAATAGCCGCCGTGTAGCCGGCCGGGCCGGAGCCGATAATCAGACACTTGATGTGTTCCGGAGTGGTAGTCGCCATACAGGAGAAAGTAGCGGCAGCTTGCGCCAGCGCCATGAAGGGTTAAGATTGGGATGCAAAAGTACACGCGTCCCGGGTTTTCATCCGGTGCGACTCCGTATTGCCGAAAATTGCGCCAACTCTGCACATCGGCCACTTTGTCCGAAACGCCGGGAAAGCAGGATAATACGGAGGCCGCCGACACGTATTCAACAAAAAACCCCAACCAAAGGCCAGGGTTTTCTGCTGCGGGGTAGAACTACTTACCCCAGGTACGGCTTCAGGGCCTTGCTGCGCGAGGTGTGGCGCAGACGGCGGATGGCCTTCTCTTTGATCTGGCGCACCCGTTCGCGGGTCAGGTTGAACTTCTCCCCGATTTCTTCCAGCGTGAGCGAGTGTTCCCCGTTCAGGCCGAAGTAAAGCGTGATGACGTCGGCTTCGCGCTTGGTGAGCGTGCTCAAGGCGCGCTGCACTTCCTTGCGGAGCGAGTCGTTCATCAGGCCAGTGTCGGGCGATTCTTCGTCCTCGTTTTCGAGCACGTCGAGCAGGCGGTTTTCTTCGCCCTGCACAAACGGCGCATCCACCGATACGTGGCGGCCCGAAATCTTGAGCGTGTCCACCACTTCCGAGGTAGTCAGCTCCAGTACTTCGGCAATTTCCTCGGGCGAGGGCTCGCGCTCAAACTTCTGCTCCAGCTCCGAGAACGACTTGCTGATTTTGTTCAGCGAGCCAACCCGGTTCAGGGGCAGACGCACGATGCGGCTCTGCTCGGCCAAGGCCTGCAGAATCGACTGGCGAATCCACCATACGGCGTAGGAAATGAATTTGAAGCCCCGAGTTTCGTCGAAGCGCTTGGCTGCTTTGATCAGGCCGAGGTTGCCCTCGTTGATCAAATCGCCCAGGCTTAGGCCCTGGTTCTGGTACTGCTTGGCCACCGACACCACGAAGCGTAGGTTAGCCTTGGTGAGTTTTTCCAGCGCTTGCTGGTCACCTTCTTTGATGCGTTGCGCCAGCGTTACCTCCTCGTCGGGGGTTAACAGATCCACCTTGCCAATCTCCTGGAGGTATTTATCCAGCGACTGGCTTTCGCGGTTGGTGATCTGCTTGCTGATTTTTAGCTGTCTCATTGCGGGCGCGAGAGAGTTGAGTTGTTGATGCTAGTAAGGTCGTGTTGGTCCGGTATACGAGGGATACCCAAACGCGGGTACCGGGTCAGTTGAAAGCAACACCCCGGTACCCGCGAAAGTTCGGTGGGGCGGTTTAGGCCGCACCGTTGGTATCGGCGGCGCGCTCCGGTTTCGGAAGCAGCACCTTGCGCGAGAGGCGGTATTTACCGGTCTTTTTGTCGATGTCGAGCAGTTTTACGTCAATCTCCTGCCCTACTTCCAGCACCCCTTCCAGCGCGGCGAGGCGCTCGTGCGAAACCTCCGAGATGTGCAGCAGCCCATCTTTGCCCGGCATGATTTCCACAAACGCGCCGTACGGCTGAATGCTGCGCACTTTGCCTTTGTAGGTCTCGCCGATTTCCGGCGTGGCGGCAATGGCCCGGATCCGGTCGATGGCGGCCTGCATATCTTCCTGGTTGGAAGCGTAAATGCTTACGTGGCCTTTCTCGTCCTTCTCCTCGATGATAACCGTGGCGTTGGTGTCCTTCTGGATCTGCTGGATGACTTTGCCACCGGGTCCGATAACGGCACCGATGTACTCCTTATCAATCAGCATTTTGTGCGAGCGAGGGGTGTGAGGCTTCAGCTCAGCAGCCGGCGCAGCAATGGTCTTGGCCATCTCGCGCAGGATGTGCAGACGGCCTTCGCGGGCCTGGTGCAGGGCAGCCGTCATGATTTCGGCGCTCAAGCCCTGGATTTTGATGTCCATCTGGCAAGCCACGATACCTTTCTCGGTGCCGGTTACTTTGAAGTCCATGTCGCCGAGGTGGTCCTCATCGCCCAGAATATCGGAAAGCACGGCGTATTCGCCGGTTTCCTTATCCTGCACGAGGCCCATGGCAATACCCGAAACGGCAGCACGCACCGGAATACCAGCGTCCATCAAGGCCATCGAACCAGCGCAAACGGTAGCCATCGAGCTGGAACCGTTCGACTCCAAGATGTCCGACACGATACGCACGGTGTAGGGGTTCTCGTCGTCGGAAGGCATTACCTTCTTCAGTGAGCGTTGGGCTAGGTTGCCGTGGCCGATTTCGCGGCGGCCAGGGCCGCGGTTAGGCTTCACTTCACCGGTCGAGAAGGCTGGAAAGTTGTAGTGCAGCATGAATTTGCTGTAGCCCGAGGTCATGGCCGTGTCGATGATCTGCTCATCGAGCTTGGTGCCGAGGGCTACGGTGGTCAGCGACTGGGTTTCGCCGCGAGTGAACAAAGCCGAGCCGTGGGCACCGGGCAGGTAGTTCACCTCGCTCCAGATAGGGCGGATTTCCGTCAGGGCGCGGCCGTCGAGGCGGGTACGCTCCTTGATCATCATGTCACGGATGGCCTTCTTCTCGGCCGACGAGTAGTAGCGGCCGAACATCTTCATGTCCAGCTCGGGCTGCTCTTCCAGCAGTTTCTCGGTCAGCGACTTCTTAATGGCGCCAAAGCCTTCCTTGCGGCCGGCCTTGCTGGGGTTGCCCGAGTGCGCCACTTTGTAGGCGTGCTCATATACGCCCTCGTGGATGCGCTTCTTCAGATCGTCGTTTTCCTCGTACTTGGGGTACTCGCGCTTCACGTGGGATTTCTCCACTTCGGCGGCCAGCTCCAGCTGCACGCGCACCTGCTCCTTGATAGCTTCGTGGGCGAAGGCAATGGCTTCGACCATTTCCTCTTCGCTCACTTCGTTCATTTCGCCTTCCACCATGGCTACCGAATCAGCCGTGGCCCCTACAATCAGGTCAATGTCGGCGCGAGTAATGTCGGCGGTGAGGGGGTTGATTTGCAGCTTGCCGTCGATGCGGGCCACGCGAACCTCCGAGATGGGGCCAGCGAAGGGAATATCCGAAATCGAGAGGGCAGCCGAGGCAGCCAGGGCGGCCAGGGCGTCGGGCTGCACGGTTTTATCGGCCGAAATCAGGGTAATCATCACCTGCACCTCGTAGTGATAGTCCTTGGGGAACATCGGGCGCAGGATACGGTCTACGATACGGCACACCAGGATTTCGTAATCCGAGAGGCGGCCTTCGCGGCGCTGGAACGAGCCGGGAATGTTGCCGGCACCACCGAATTTCTCTTGGTAATCAACCGACAGGGGCAGGAAATCCACGTCGCCGCGCGAGCTGGGCTGCGACACGACCGTAGCCAGCAGCATGGCGTCGCCGAGGCGCACCACTACGGCGCCGTCGGCAAATTTGGCCAGCTTGCCGGTTTCGATGGAAATCTGCCGCCCGTCGGGCAGCGTAATGTGTTTGGTAACCGCGGTGTAATTGGGCATCTGAGAGGGTGCTTGTGGAAAGCGTGCAGCGGGCGAGCAGCCGTAAAAACGGGACCGGCAGCGGCCCCATTTTGCTCTAAAAAATCATATTCTGAAAATTCAACGACCGAAGCTGGCAAATGGTGCACTTGGTTTCGGACAAAAAAAGAGCAGGGAACCTTCCGGGGTGGAAGGCTCCCTGCTCCAGGCGGTGGGCTTACTTACGAATGCCCAGCTCCTTGATGATGGCGCGGTAGCGGTTGATTTCGCGGTGCTGGAGGTAGTCCAGCATGCGACGACGCTTACCAACAAGCTTCAGCAGACCCAAACGAGTCGAGAAGTCTTTTTTGTTCACTTTCAGGTGCTCGGTGAGGTGTGAGATGCGGTGCGTGAACAATGCAATCTGAGCCTCGGCCGAACCCGTGTCGGTGGCTACTTTTTGCAGGCTGTTTTTCTCGAAAATAGCCTGTTTTGCTTCGGTAGTGAGTTTCATCGGCAGATAGGTTTCCCCGTCCTGGATTTAAAAATGAAAAAAAGAAAGCCACCCCGCATTTCGGGGTGGCCGCAAAGGTAAGCAGTTAATGTGATATATGCGTTGGAATGTATTACCCATTATCAATTTGCACATTTCTCCCCATTTCCTACCACGCTCCTCACACTGCCTTCTTATAGCCTCGCAAAGGCCAGCGTAACCATTGCGGCGCGAACCGGCTCCAGTTAACATCCATAATACCGGAGTCGTGGCGAGCTTGGTAGAGGAAAAACAAGCCAATAGGCAGCAATACTGCCGCCGACATCCACATGCCAATTCCAACAGGCATCACCATTTCCCGACCGTACTTTTCCCCCATGATGGACAGCACGTAGTATACAATGAAAAAGACGATAGAAACCAGAATGGGAATACCAATACCACCTTTCTTAATGATAGCTCCCAGCGGAGCCCCAATCAGGAACATCAGCAAAATGGCCGCCGACTGCGTGTATTTGCGGTAGGTTTCGATGCGGTAATTGGCAGTTTCCTTGTTTAGGTTGATCAGCCGCTCCGCCGAAGTACCTAGGAATGAATGAACATTGCGGGCCCGGTTGGCTGCCTGCTGCGTAATGTTCAGGCTCACTGGCTTCAGTTCAGCGGCGGGCACCTGCCAATTCTCTACGCGCTGTATAGCCATGTGGCCAGTCGTATCAAGGCGCAGATAAGTGTAATACGGGTTGAGCTGCGGAATCAGCAGCCGACGCTCCAGAAACAGGCGGTTGTGCAGCGAATCGGTAAAATGTGCCAGTTGGGAGAGGTCCAGCATCATCTTGTTTGTGTTGAACAACTCCTTTTTGGTACGGTCCAGCCCAAAGGAGGCCAGGGAGAAGGTTATCAGGTTGCGGTCAAAATTCTGCCGGATAAAACTGGCTCCGGAGCGGTTTTCAGCCGAGGGCTGCTCCACGTACGTGCGGCCCCGGAACAGTTCCAGCCCCAGATACTGCCCCCCAAAACGCGTGAACATGCGGCCCGAATCGGCCAGGATGATAGTGCTGCCGCCCCGGCTTTGGGTATGGTCGTAAATCATCACACCCTTCAGCAGGTCGCCGTTTTCCCCCATCTTCTGGTTTACTTTGATGGTAAAGCCCGGAATACCGTTGTAGAACACGCCTTCCCGAATATCTAGGGCCAGTTTCTGCTGCCGCACGTCCCAGAGCAAGCTGAACGCTTCCAGGTTGGCCTTGGGCACCACCACGTTGTTGTACCAGAAAGCTCCGCCCGCCAGCATGGCACTCACCAGCATCACAGGCCGCAGGATGCGCGTGAGGGAGATGCCCGCCGTTTTTATGGCCGTCAGCTCATGATGTTCCCCCAGCGTCCCATACGTCATCAGTGAGGAAAGCAACACAGCCAGTGGTAGCGCAATGGGCACCAGCATCACGGCGAAATAGAATAGCAGCTGGCCGATAACGCCCAGGCCAAGGTCTTTGCCTACCAAGTCGTCCATATACTTGAGCATATACTGCGTCAGGAAGATGAACTCCACCACGGCAAAGGTGAGCAGAAACGGTCCGGCAAAGGCCCGCAGGATCAGTTTATCGAGTTTTTTCATATGCTTCGCCAGCCAGTGAGCAACACCCTAGCGCAAAAAGAAAGGGAGCAAACAGGAAACGAAGATACGCCTCGTTTCGTGCCTGCTCCCTGCCTACCTGAGTAAACAAATGCTACCCTCCTACCTGTTCGCGAAGTTTCAGAATCAGACTATCCCACATTTCCTGCAACTCAATAGTGTCCGTTTCCTCTGAGTAGTCCACTACCCGCAGATACACCTCCTGAGTCAGCTGTGACTCTTCAATCAGAAAGTCCAAGAAGTTGGCATCGGCAGCATGCCGTTTGTTCTCGTCCAGAAAAACAAACCGAGCCGAACGGTTGGTACGATGGGAGGCCATTTCAGCATAGTGCGGCTGATTGTCCCAGATGAAATTGTAGAGGTGCCCACCTTCAATTTTCACGTCCTGACAGAACCAGTGCGAAAGGCCGGAAGCCGAAGCCAAGTACGGGTACAGGATTTTAGGGGAAGCGTTAATGGGATATTCGACCGTAAACCGGTGTTTGAGGCGAGTGGCAGAAAGGGGCATAAGCAGAACAAAGTGAAGAATTTAACGGCCATGCTCATGTAGAAAAAGCGGCCCGGCAGCCAATATACGCGGGTTTTTTTTTGCACAACACTTGCACAACATTAAATCTTGTTGCTACATTTGCACCACCAAACAGGGCGGGGTAGCTCAGTTGGTTAGAGCACAGGATTCATAACCCTGAGGTCACGAGTTCAACTCTCGTCCCCGCTACTTACAAAAACGGCCTTTCCATTGCGGAAAGGCCGTTTTTTTGTGCTTGTTAGTTTTTTTATCACAGTTTTATCACACCTCCATGTACGCCCCCAAGTACGAGCCCCGATTATTTGATGCGGATGGGGACATGTCCAAGCGGTAGTATATCGACTACCGGATCTGGAATACGGACAAGCAGGAGTTCGTCCGCAAGCAATACACGGGGATGAATAAGTACACCACGCTGCGGGAGCGGCAGCGGGTGTGCAAGGAGAAGCTGGCCGAAACCCGGCGGCTGCGGGAGGAAGGCTACACGGCCGGCGAGACGCCCGCCGTATCCATAGGCATCGACCCTAAAAAGGCCACCGTGCGCGAAGCCATCGAATGGGTTGTAGAGCGCAAGAAGGCGGCCGGCGTGGGCCCCGCGTTCTACAACGTGGCCCTGCGCCGCATTCGCGAGTACCCGCCGTTTGCCACCCTGCCGCTCAAATTTCTCTCCCTGGCCCACGTCACCAACTTTCTGGACCAGCAGAGCAAGCGCGGCATCGAGGCCAAAACCTACAACAACTACCGCAACAGCCTCAACGCGTCCTTCAACTACCTGGTCAAGCAGGAAGTCCTGCTGCGCAACCCCTGCGCCCCCACCGAGCTGCGCAAGGTGGAGGCCTCCCCTATTCATGTGCCCTACACGGAGCCGGAGCAGCAGGCCATCACGGCGGAAATCCGCGCGCGCGGCGACGAGCAACTCCTCTTATATATAAGCTTCATTTACTACGGCTTCATCCGCAGTGGCAGTGAGCTGCGCCTGCTGCGCGTGCGGGACCTCAAGCCGCGCACAGTGCTGGTCCCGGCCGCCCGGGCCAAGAACGGCAAGGCCGAGCACGTGGCCATCGTGCACCAACTCGAAGCCCTGATTGAGAAGGCCGGCCTGCGCACCTATCCGCTCGACGCGTACGTGTTCACCAAGGAGCACAAGCCCGGGCCGGTGCCGGTGGGCAAGAACTGGTTTGCCAAGCGCCACCGCAAAGTGCTGACGGCCGTGGGCCTGAACGACGGGGAGCATACCGTGTATGGCTACAAGCACACAGGGGCCATCAACCTGTACCTAGCCACAAGGATATTGAGCTGGTGCGCCGCCACTGTCGGCACGCCCACGCCGGCATCACGGCGACTTACCTGCGCCGGCTGGGCATGTTCGATGACGATGAGCAGCTGGCCAAGATGCCGGACTTTTAGGCTGACCTACAGACAATATACAGGCTCATTCCTTACACGACCACAAAAAAGGGCCTCAGCTACTCGCTGAGGCCCTTTTTCTTTTCCGGGGGACAGTTTTGGGGCAGTATTATACCAAAACACTACTTCGCCGGCCTGGATCTGGATGCTGTACCATGGCACGCTTATCTCCTACTCGGTAGGTAAAGTGATACCAGCGGCCGTGCACCCTGCGCCACCTGGTGTAAAAACGAGGCGACGGAGCTGCGACCTGCTTAGTTGACGTGGCCACCTGACTCACGCGGAGCTGCTCCTTGGCAGGAGCAGCTCCGCGTGAGTCCTGCACCGGTGCACACCGGTGCTCACGGAAGAAGTACTTGACCGGCGCAGGCGGCAGAGTGGGCGGGGCCGGCCTGCTGCACGCGGTGGCCAGTAACAGGGCGAAGCTGCCGAAGAGCAGCACAATGTAACTTCTTATTGAGGGTTGGGTTTGGTTGATTGAGGCCCAAAACTGCCATCCCCTGCCACGGTCAAAAAGGACACAAAAAAGCCCCGCTACTCAGCGAGGCTTTCTTCTTTCACCAGGTACTTGTGCAAAGTACCTGGCGGCACACCAGTAGCCGCGCTGATCTTCCGGACGCTGAGGCCTTCGCGCTGCAGCTGCTGGATCTGTGCTACCAGCTCCGGCAACAGGCCCCGGCGGCCGTGCACATATACCTCCCCTTTCTCCGCAGCCTTCTGCTTCTTTCGGGCCAGGCCCGCACTCACGTTCTCGCTCAGGCGCTGCGAGTAGTAGCCGGCGGCCCAGGATATCATGGCCTTCATCAAATCCTTCATCGGGCCGGTCGTATTGAGCAGCGGCTCCGAGTAGCTCCAGAAGCTGACGCCGCACTGCTCCAGCAAGGAGGTGTGCTCAAACACCTTCTCGATACCTTCGCGGCTGAAGCGGCTCAGGTCCCACACGCGCACCAGGTCGAACTTGCGCTTCTGGGCATCGCGCATCATTTCCTGGAAAGCCCGGCGCGTGCTCTTGCGGCCGGACTCCTCATCAACGTACTCCTTATAAACGACATCACCGGCCTGCTCAGCATGACGGCGCAGCACGAGCAGCTGGTTCTCCGGGTCCTGGTCCTTATCAGCTGTGGAGACACGAGCATATAGGGCTACTCTCATTGCCTAAATGTAGTGTTCGAATTACTTAGTCAAAAACGCCCCCGAAAATCCGCGTTTTCGGGGGCGTTGGCAGGGGGTGAAAAAGTGTTCTAATCCGAACACCAATCCTATGCAACATCTTAGGTAGCTACTTTGTGCGCCACGGCTGCGGTGGCGTCCGCAGGATTTATCCATCCCGCAATTTCTAGAATGTCGCCATTATCGGTTACCAGAGCATTGAGCTTGCTTATCTTCTGATAGAGTCGAACGAAGTAGTAGCGGCCCGTGGTCGAATCATACTTACCTATGCCCTCACCCACTTGTCTGTAAGTTACCGTTGGCTTGTGAGGTGTGGAAAGCACCGTCATTTTTTCCAGCGTATGGGCTTGAGGATTAACCGTTATCCGGATGTGCACCGAGCCGTCAGCGTCATCTAGGACGGGTAATGTTGCCGCATACGCTGTGTCCTCGCTCAAGATGTCTTCCGCTTGGACAGGCTGTTGAGTGGAGTCAGGTCCGGGTTTCCTGCTGATTGCAACGCCTGTAGAATCATCGCTACGCGCTGGTGCTGCGACTGGGGCAGTATTAGAGGCAGACTCGGCGGAGGGAGCGGCGCAGTTACCCAAACCTAGTGAGCTAAGCAGTAGTGGCCAAGCAAATAAAGCACGCATAAAAAACAAAAAAAAAGAACGTTAACGTATTTAAACGGTAGAAGAGAGACAGTGTGCAAATTTAGCCCCGACAAAATACTATCCTATTCATATCAAAATTAAATATTCGAACCCGCACTGACTCTGAGAATAGCTATGCATATTAATGCACCTTACCGCAGCCACGCCTTCCAGTTCTCGGTGGCCTATTTATTCGTTTCCAAGAATCAAGGGAGTATGAATGGCTGTCCGGCAAACGCTCGGTTTCTGGACACGAATGACTGTCCAGAAAAGGGTATCAGAAACGCCCCCGAAAAACCGCGTTTTCGGGGGCGTTTTCAATGCTGGTCAGACTGTGCATAAACCGTCCCTTGTATGGACAGGGCCATTTGCTAAAGATTCTATAGCATTTGTATTTTTGAGTCTATGAAAATATCTCTCTATCTATTCTTTACTCTCTTAATCTTGGTCCTGCTTTGGTTATACAGAGTCATCCTACGACAACGAAAAACTAGAGCCAGGCAACAGCAGGACTTTTCAGAGGTATTTACCATTGCGGCCATCATCACACCCAGCTTAGCCATCAGCATGCGCTATGATTGGTCCGCATTTGAGGTCACGTTTCAGACCGAAGCGGACAGGCTCTATGCCAAGCAACATAAGCTCTGTGATGAATTTGATTCACGGATAGCGGCCTACTACACACCAGCCTTTGATCCGAAAATGGCCATCAGCTATCGCGTTGAGGGTGTAAGTGACTACATAGGTTGAGGGTGTAAGTGACTACATAGTAGGAGAGAGTTACATCCTACGCGGATTAATAAGTTGATCGAAATAGGATCTTTTCCGACCACTTTTACCACCCACGCAAAAGCCCCCGAAAACGCGGTTTTTCGGGGGCTTCTTTCACTACATAATTCGAACACCCATTTTACCGGATTTCGGCCGCCTTCCGGGTGGCGTCCCGTTCTTCAAACGTTTGCTCCAGTCCGTACACGTCGAGCACCACGTTCAGGTCGCGGGCCCACTGCTCCACGTCGACCAGGCGCAAGTCCAGGCGGCCGAGCACGGCCAGCAGCAGCAGCTGCACTTCCGTCTCCGGAGCGGCCCCGGTACCGGCGGCCGGCACAGTCACGTTGCCGCTGGTGGCGCCACCTTCGATGTACCCACGCAGGCGCTTCTGCTCCAGGAACTGCTCGATCTGCACCACCTTCAGATCAGCCCGCATCCACTCGGGAATCACGTACTCATTCTCGTGCACCACCCCGGCCACGGCAAAGCCCTCGGCATCGAGCAGCTTGCCACTGGTCCCGATGCGCAGGCCGGCCAGCCCGGCACCCTCCCCCACGGGCGCGCTGCCGGTGGGCCCGCCCTGACGGAAGCCGATGCCCAGCACCTTGGCCACCGCCGCCCCGGCCGTGGCGGAGGCCAGGATATTAGCTCCGACCGTATAAGCCGTGCCCAGCGGAATCGATACCGGGGGCGCCATGGCGGCAATTTTCGCCCCGGCTTCGGCATTAGAGGCAAACTGCTTGACTACGCCCATCCCGATTTCGGCAATGGTCAGGGCCTTCTGCGCCGCCATGGCCGCTTTGTAGACCAGCGTTTTCTTACCCAATAGCTCAGTCAGGGCCGTGAATTCCTCGGAGCCCAGCAGCTTGTGGGCCGCCGTGATGCCCTTCTCCATCTTGTAGAGCCCCTCATCCATGCCTTTGCGCGAGGCAATGAAATCAGCCTGGTTGCGCAGCTTCTCCGCCTGCAGGGCCTTGTACTCGGCCGACTCCTCCCCGTTCTTCAGCTTGACCAGCGCCAGTTCCCGCTCCAGGGCGGCCTGCTTGACGGCATACACCGCATCCTGGAAGGCCCACTCGTTGAGCACGCCGTTGGTCAGCTGCAGGTCCAGTTCAGCCAGGGCCTGCTCCTGCTCGGCCTGGCCCTGGGCAATCTTCTGGTCCAGTTGCTCCTGCTTGCGCTTCGCTGACTCCTCATCGAAGCCGGCCTGCAGCTCGCGCAGGCTCAGGTCCCGCTCCTGCATGATAGCCTCCACCCGCTGGGAGTAGTCGTTCTCCAGCCCGGTGAGCTTGTCGACCTGCGCGGCGGCGGCATCGAAAAGTTTTTGCCGCTGCTGGTCGCGGCGCCGTAGCTCGTCGTTGTAGCCGGCCAGCTCGCGCTGGGCCCGCAGCGCGTCCCGGTCACTGAGTACCACGAGTTCGTCCTGCACCAGCTTTTTGAGGCCATTCAGGTGCTCCTGATCCGCTTTGTCACGAGCGGCTTTGGCTTCCTTGCGGGCCTTTTCGCGGGCTGCCTGGGCCTCTTTCGCTGCTTTATCCCGCTCAGCCTGAGTAGTTCCATCCCCGCCGGCCCCGGGCTTGTTGCCGTCTGGCTCCTCCCCGCCGGCGGCCGTGGTGGCCGTGGCCTCCGCCGGCCGGCTGGCCCGAGCCGCGTCGAAGGCCTTGAGGTAGGCGCGGCCGGCGGCCCCGCCGATGCTGGCCAGCTCCTCGCCGGCGGCGCTGAAGTCGCCGCGCAGCACGGCGCGCCAGGCCTTGCCCACCTGCCCGAAGCTTGCCTGCGCGGCGGCGCTAAAGCCTTCGAAAAACGCCGGCGAGTCGCGCAGCATATCGAAGAGCATGCGGAGTGGGGTTAGCATGACCAGGATGACCGCCTTGGCCGGCTCCGACTGCCGGACCCACTCCGCCAGGCCCTTTACTAGCAGGCTAAAACCCTCGTACGCCAGTCGTGTGGGCGCAAACAGCAGCCGCAGCACCGTGCCCAGGCCGTCGACCAAGGAAGTTTTTGCGCTGGTTATGCTGCTGGGCGTGGGTTTCTTCCTCTTCCGGCAGCAGCTCACGCGGCGCTCGGCTCCTGCTGAAGCGGATATGGCAGCAAGTGAGCATACCCCGTCGAACTGATATGCCCGTCACCATTCCTGCCTCATTTGCCCTACTCAGCCAGTAGCCGCTGGCGCATTGTCTCCAGCAGCAGCGCATCGGCCGCCGCCAGCATCGGGCGCTCTAGGGTGACCGATTCCAGTTGCTGAAAGCCCTGCTCGGCCTCCGCTCCTTCCAGGCACTGAAAGGCCATGGACCAGTCGGCAAACCCACGGGCCTGAATCGGCTTATCGGCAATCTTGATCAGGTTCTTGTGGCGCGCATCCTGGCGTAAGTGTTCATACAGGGCGTACACCTTGTCTTGCTCCCCTTCAATGAGCTGCATAAAGTGCCGCTGACCATAAAAGAGTACACCCGTCAGTTCGCTCCGAGCGTTGTTGAGGCGACATACCTGCAAGAGGTCCTGTAATTGTTGAGACGAGAAAGAAACGGTAGGGGTGCTTAGATAGATCAGGTGATGTAAAGGCATAGGAAAGAGGCAAGCAGGTCTGAGAAAAGTGCAGAGTACAGGCTGGCTACAAAAATGCTTACCATTTGGTTTCGCTCAGGAGCAGCGCAGTGTATAGTGCCCCTCCCGCTGCCTATCCAAGAAAAAGGGTACTGCCCCGATTCGCCTGATTTTTCGCTGGGACAGCCTGCGCCTGAATTCCTTCGAATCCTGCCGGCCCGGCGACTGGAACGAGAAACTGGGTTGTGCTAAGGACAAGCCCGGCACCTGCGCTGATACCATCAACTCCATCCTGGACCGCTGGAGCCGGGCGGCCACGGATACCCACCAGCAGGCCCACCGGTCTGCTAGTTTCTCCGGAAGCGGCGGCGCTGCCGACTTTGCCGGAGCTACCTTTGCGGTAGCATTTTCTTCCTACGACTACCTTCCCCCGATGCCTACTGAACTTACCAATGGCTTTGGCAAGGTCTACCTGACCATTGCCTACGACCCAGCCAACAAGTGGGTGTACAACAACTGGGTCGGCTACCAGACCTACACCGGCATTATTGCCGGGGCCGATGCCTGCCTGCCCACGCTGCAGGAACACGCCTGCGCCTACTTGCTCAACGACAACCGCCAGGTGCTCGGCCCCTGGGACCACGCCGTGGAGTGGATTGTCACCAACTGGGCCCCGCGCGCCATTGCCAGCGGCCTGACCCACTTCGCCCACATCGTCAGCTCCGAGTCGCTGGCGGCCCAGTCGGCCACGTCCATGCTGCTGGGTTTTGAGGGTCAGCTGCAGATGCACATGTTCGATAACCTGCCCGAGGCCCAGCGCTGGCTCCAAACCACGCAGCAGCAGCACACGTAAGATAGCCCTCCTGTATCCTCGCCCGGGAGTAGCGTGCCGTAGGATGGTGCCCTTCCGGTGCTCCTTCCTGCCCTTCGAGCAGACCATTTGCCCTCTCACACCGCTACTCGATGGTGCACCTTGCCTCCTTTCCCTTCGTCACCTTTTACCTGCACGATATTGGCTGCAATGCCCTGGAAGCGGTGTGGGGAGACTACGTGAGCAGTTCCTTCTTCCGGGAGGCCGTCCTGCAGGCCGTCACCTACGTGCAGCAGTACCAGACCACGGGGTGGGTTGCCGACGACCGGCGGCTAGGGCCCATGGAGCGCGAAGACCTGGCCTGGGTAGGCACGCACATCTTGCCGGCCCTGGCCGCCGGGGGCCTGCGCCGCCTGGCCATGCTGGAATCGGAGGATTGGCTCAACCGCGCCTTGATTCAGGAGGAGTACACCTACCCGGTCGAAAGCCTGCCCATCGAGCTACGCTACTTCACTGACGTGCACGCCGCCCGCGCCTGGGCCTGTAGCCCGCCAGCTACCCCTTAATTCGCTTCTGCTCTTCTGCACCCCGTCCGGTAGCCCAGTGGTCGGCGCAACGGGTTTCGTGCTGCACCACACGCAGAACGGGCCCGCCGGCAGCTGGTAACAGCTGGTCGGCGGGCCCGTTCTGCGGCTACTACACGCGTGGGGCGCCCTAGTTGAGAACGGCAGCCTGGCTTTTTACAATCTGACGCGCCATGGCCAGGTTCGTATCAGCCGAGTTCACGGCCAGGTAGATGAACTTGCCCCCGTCGGCCGAGAGCTTGAGCAGGTGCAGCTGGTCGGTCAGGGTCAGCAGGATGTCCTGGATGGTCTGGTTCAGCTTCAGGGCCTGAATGGCTTTTAACTTCTGCTTTACTACCTCCGTGTTGTAAGCGGCAGCCGTTTCGGCATCAAACGAAGCCAGGTTCGAATGGTGCGCCAGGGGCATACCCGTTTCCGTTTCCACCACGGCTACGGCTACCAGCGAGGGCAGTTCTTTCAGGATGTTTTGAATTACTTGGTTGGGGGTCAACGTGGACATGAACGCGAAAAAAGAAAGTGTAAAAAAGAAACGTTAAAAGGCGTGCCGACGCAGAATGTCCCGCACCAGCGACATATTCGTATCGGCCAACCGGACGACCAGGTAGACGATCTGCCGGCCCTGGCCCACGGGGCGCAGGCAATGCAGCTGCTCATCGAGCACCACTACCAGATCGGTTACCTGCTGGCCCTGCAGCCACGGGGCGGCGAGCATCCGCTGCAGCCCCCGAAACAAGTCGGTACTGCGCCCTGTAAGCTTGTAGGGGTCGAATTTGGGCGTCGCCGTGTAAGCGGCTACCATTTTGCTGGAGGCGGTGTCCACCACCGCGACGGCCACTAATTCGGGCAGTTCCCGCAGCAGGTGCTGAATGAGCGTTTCCGCACTGGAGCGCGTAGCGCCCACGGCATCTCCCGTGATTTTTTTCACCACCAACTGGTTTAGAAAAGGGATGCGCATGCAACTGCTTGAGTTAGCGGTGAGAGTAAGCGTTGAACAAGGATGGCATGCCCGGCGCGCAGGGGCCGGGCTCACAGCGCGCCGCCGGTTCCGGTCGGCTTCCCACAAACTACCGGAGCTGGCGGCGCGCTGGGTTAGCGGGTTAAAAAAACAGCCAGCGCTTTTTAGCCGTGGCAGCCTTTCCGGTGCGGGGCAGCAGCGTGACGTTGGCCGTGCCGCCCTTAGAGCGAATCACTTCCTCTTCCTTGTAGCCCGCGTAAGCGTATTGCAGCGTGGCCGGCTGCCCGGCAGCCATGCGCAACGTATACTGGCCCTCAGCATCCGTGCTGACGCCCGTACGGGTGCCTTTCACCCACACAGTAGCGCCCACCAGGGGCTTGCCATTTTCATCCAGAATGCGGCCCGCTACCGTGGAAACGCGCAACGCGCTGGCCTCGGCGGCCGACTCGGCCAACTCGCTCGTAACCGGCACGGCTTCCGTGGGCGTGTTGGGCAGGTTGGCTCCGGCGAAGACGGCCCCGCTTACCAGGGCGCTGCCCACGATAAGGGAAGCCGCCCGGCGGCGAAACCGCTCCGGCTCGGTGCGCATCAGCTCGAACTGCCGCTGCACCCAGCCCACGGGCTTTACCTGGTGGCCTTTTTGTTTGAGTTCGTAAAAGCGGCTGAGCGTTTCATCAGCCACTTGTTTATCTGCTTTAAGGAACGCGTCAACGAGTTCCGTATTCTGGCTGGATAGGTCACCGCGTAGATACGCGTCCCTATAGGCCGGCAGCAAATCTCCCGTTACCGGGTGAAATGGAGTCGCGCTTAGTTTCATTTTGAGATGGTAGAGGTGTGGTATGTCGGAGAAGCCGTAAAGGTCTTACTAGATAGTAATTAGGTGCAAAGTTGCTTTCTATGCACCATAACGGCATTTGTACGCCAGTACAATTTCGTTAGTTCTGTATTTTTACCAGTTAAAACGTAGATTTTACAAGACAAATGAACAATCCTATTCTGGGAAAAGGCCTTATCTTAAATACCTTATATATTATACTTGCCAGTTTTTCCCGGTGTAAGCTAAACCGTAGGCAGCCCCTTATGGGATGAAAGCAACCTTTCCATTCTTAAGTGCCGGACCCGGTAACTGAACCCGGTATTCTATCGGTTTTGGTGTGGCCTGCGTAGCTTCGTACTACGCAGGCCACTGCTGTTTTCCCTTATCACCCACCCCTCTCTTTACTATGAACGTAACGTAGGGGGCGGCTTTATACTCCGTCGCAAACCAAGTACCCGGACCGCCGCCGGCCCGCACCGCGCATCGTAGTACGTTGCCATCGTGTTTGCGTGAATTGCCGGCCTGGGTGCTACTATTGCAGTTGGCAGCTCTGAGAATGGGTTGTGAGAGCATCACAATTTTATCACACCTGTGACTGAAACCTGCATCGCCGCAACCCCAAAAACTGCCACTACGGCCTGCAAATGCACTTTTGCAAGAGTAGCCACTAATTCAACTCTCGTCCCCGCTACTTACAAAAACGGCCTTTCCATTGCGGGAAGGCCGTTTTTTGTTGGCTTTTCTCATTTGGCTGTGCGCTGATCCTGACAGGGCTAACCCTCAGCAGGTAGCTACTCACCGGGTACTACTGTTCGTTAGTCTAAAAACCTTGCCTGTTCAGCACCGGTTTGGCATCTTGACCAAATGCGTCATGATTTTCAGAACTCCTTCGGTAAGACGTTCCTCATTACTGAATTCGATAAGCCGAACAACTGGATCTATAACAACTGGCAGGGCCTGTTATCCCTAGAGGGAGTGATACAGGGCTCTACCGGCGTCTTAGAGATTCTTCAGCACTCGCAATGCCCGTACATGCTCAATGACAACCGGGGCGTGCTGGGCTCCTGGAAGCAGGCCAACGAGTGGATCGAAGCCCAATGGATGCCGCAGGCCTTGGCTGCCGGACTTCGCTACCACGCTCACATAGTAGCCCCGGGAGTCTTTGGTCAGGCCTCAGCGGAGGATATGCACCTGCGCGTTGGCAACAGCTTTCAGATGCGCCTGTTCGAAAACATAGAAGAGGCTCAAACTTGGCTGCGGCACATGCAGCAGTCAGCTTCCTGAATAGGCAACTCACTCATCCGTAACCACACAACAGCCGGCCGCTTTCCTTCAGAAACAGCGGCCGGCTGTTGTGAGGCGCATCCGGTTTTATTTCAACAAAAAACGGTCAAGCACGAAAAAGCGTCCGATCCAGTAGGATCAGACGCTTTTCAATAGGCATATTAGGCAACCTACTTGATTTTCTCCACGATACCTTTGAAGGCTGCGGGATGGTTCAGGGCGAGGTCGGCCAAAACTTTACGGTTCAATTCGATGCCAGCCTTTTTCAGGCCGCCCATCAGTTGTGAGTACGACATGCCGTGCTCACGTGCACCAGCATTGATACGCTGAATCCAGAGGGC